>NZ_JACSMO010000003.1:0-311513 GCF_018618695.1 Exiguobacterium sp. s127
AGCGGTCAAAGGCATCAGCAAGATGTTTGACGCTCGTCTGCACAGACGTGCTATCGACTTCCTTCAGCCAGTCGAACGCCTGCTTCAACGACGGGAGTTCTTTCGAACAAGACCCGAAGGACAGTCCTTTCCCTGTCGCTTTATACGTCTCATCCCACTTCGCTAAGAAGTGGTTGAAGACGAAGCGCGAACAACCGATCGTCTTCGCGATCAGGATTTCCTGCTCTTTTGTCGGATAGATTCTGAATGTGTAGGCCTTGTGAGTCAACATGATGTTCACCTCCTTACAACGGATATACCTGAAAGAGAGGGTGGCGATTCATCTCCCACTTTCACTAGGGCTTCACCCTGATCGTTTAGAAGTGGGCATATTCTCGCCTGATTTTGATAAAGGACGTTTTAGACTGTAGACAAAGTGCTATCGGGAGATACAGCGTCTTTTTTCGTTGCTTTCCTCGGACGAGGCGCAAGCCGTTACTCCTTGATCTTCACGGACAACGAACAGGGTCTTGACTGCCTCTAAAAGTGCGTTAAACACGAACTTTTTCCCGTATGAGTCACCAAACGCGACGCTTTTTTAGGTAATGCCGTGAAGGAAATCCAGACCTGCAGACGGTTTAGAGCGCAATCCGTCTTGAATCGCTTTTAAAGCGAAAAGCAATCGGTCGTGACCCTGCAGCTTTGCTGTAGCGGCGCGGAAGATTGCCGCTTTGAAGACGAGACAGGGAAGCGCGAACGGATTGCTTCTCGATATCGCATGCTCATGCTTCATAAGTTTGTCTACACGCTGAAACGCCCATAAAGGACGTTTAAGACTGTCTCCGAAGGCGGGCTTTCAAAACAAAACCGACGCCCATCGAAACAAATACTAGAAGTAGCGAGATGAAGACCATCAGCATGTTTTGTTCAGCGATGAAAATCCCGATCGCTGCCATCGAACCTACTGCTAATACTGCCAACAATAAAAAGACGAACCGCATATCATTTCCCCCTCGTTTTACGTGAGTACGTATTTAGTTTAGCGTGAAACGGGGTCAATGAAAAGGCTTTCGCTATAAGCTTGAATCATAGTCATTGCCAACTGCCACTCAACCTGTGCTATACTCTTAAAGTTGACCGAAAGTAATGTTGGATTATTTAAATGAATAGAAAGAGGTACACACTTATGACAACTTTAGTAAGAACTGATTTACGCAACGTCGCGATCATCGCCCACGTTGACCATGGTAAAACGACACTCGTCGATGAGCTTTTAAAACAATCTGGGACATTCCGTGCGAATGAACTAGTTGAAGAACGCGCAATGGACTCAAATGATATCGAGCGTGAACGCGGAATCACAATCCTCGCGAAAAACACAGCAATCGATTATAAAAATACCCGCATCAACATCGTTGATACACCAGGTCACGCCGATTTCGGTGGAGAAGTTGAACGTATCATGCGTATGGTAGATGGCGTTATCCTCGTCGTCGATGCACGTGAAGGCTGTATGCCACAAACACGTTTCGTATTGAAAAAAGCACTCGAGCAAGGATTACAACCAATCGTCGTCGTCAACAAAATCGACAAGCCGATGGTTCGTCCACTCGAAGTCGTCGATGAAGTCGTCGATCTTTTAATCGATCTTGGCGCAGACGAAGATCAACTCGAATTCCCAGTCGTTTATGCATCGGCAGTCAACGGCTCAAGTTCATTTGAACCTGAACTTGATAAACAAGAAGATACAATTACGAACGTTCTTGATTTGATTCTTGAGCACACACCAGCACCTGTCGATAACAGCATGGATCCACTTCAGTTCCAAGTTACGATGCTTGATTATGACAACTACCTTGGTCGTATCGGAGTTGGTCGTGTCTTCCGTGGAGAAATCAAAGTCGGCGATAGCGTTTCGCTTTCTAAACTTGATGGATCAATCAAAAACTTCCGTGTAACGAAATTATTCGGATACTTCGGCCTTAAACGCGTTGAGATCGAAGCGGCGAAAGCTGGAGACTTGATCGCAATCGCAGGTATGGAAGATATCAACGTCGGTGAAACAGTGTGTCCAACGTCACACGTCGATCCACTTCCATTGCTTCGGATTGATGAGCCAACACTTCAAATGACGTTCATCGTCAACAACTCACCATTCGCTGGTCGTGAAGGGGATCTCGTTACTTCACGTAAAATCGAAGAGCGTCTTGAAAAAGAACTTGAAACAGATGTTTCGCTTCGTATCGAAAACACAGATTCTCCTGACCGCTGGATCGTTTCAGGTCGTGGTGAGCTTCACCTTGGTATCTTGATCGAAAACATGCGTCGTGAAGGTTACGAAATTCAAGTTTCGAAACCACAGGTAATCATCAAAGTTGAAGATGGCGTTAAAGTCGAGCCGTTTGAGCGCGTCGTCATCGATACTCCTGAAGAGTACACGGGTGGAGTCATGGAATCGATCGGTCTCCGTAAAGGTGAATTGACGAACATGCAAACAATGGATAACGGTCAAACGAAAATGGAGTTCATCGTTCCTTCACGCGGTTTGATTGGTTACCGTAACGAATTCTTATCTGCAACACGCGGATACGGCATCATGAACCACACATTCGAAGAGTACCGTCCGTTCATCAACGCAGACATCGGTGGTCGTCGTAGTGGTGTTATGGTTTCGATTGAAACAGGAAAAGCGACTGCTTACGCAATCTCTGCTCTTGAAGACCGTGGAACGATCTTCATCGAGCCAGGCCTTGAAGTATATGAAGGAATGATTATCGGGGAATGTAACCGTGACGTCGATCTCGCTGTTAACGTTGTTAAAGCGAAACAATTGACGAACATGCGTGCATCTGCGAAAGATACGACAAACGTTCTTAAACGTCCACGTGTCTTCTCACTTGAAGAATCATTAACATTCTTGAATGAAGATGAGTACTGTGAAATTACACCGGAATCAGTTCGTCTTCGTAAACAAGTGTTGAACAAGAACGAACGTGAAAAACAAGACAAACGTCGTCGTCTTGGAAAAGACTGAGTTCTTAACAATGTAAGGGGGACTGGCAATGTCTGCACAACCTGCCGTTGCTTCTGATTTCTCGAAATTCGATATTCCTGCCGTCGCCAGGTTTCTTGGCGTCGGGAGTGATCCGAATAACTTAAGTGCGGGTTTCAATGCATTGATGATTACGGTCGTCATTTTGACGCTCGTCGTGTTTAAGCTAGGTTTTGCAAAGGAATTAGCTTGGTGGAAATCGCTGATCGTCTATCTTTTATTAGCTGTCTTTTCAGCGGCTTTAACACTCGTCTTTTGGACGTGGCCGATTCCTGAAGTATTGCTTGCGATGGTCGCCATCCTCGGGATTTATCGTTTCCGGATGTGGCGTGTCAAACGCGATCGAGAACAGACTGCATCTTAAATTCATTTGATTCGTTTAAAAGTCCGTCTTCCTTGTGAAGGCGGACTTTTTGTTTTATCGTTCAATCGGTAAATAAAGGAATAGAAACGAGAAAGTCAGGGGAAAAACCTTTAAGGAGTGATGAAAATGAATAAATGGAGCTGGCTCGCCCCGCTGAGTCTTACGATGTTATTAGTCGGTTGCGCGACTGATTCAAAGACGGAGGAGTCGAGTCAAACAGATGCTAAACAAGAGACTGAAGAGGGAGCCGACATCATTTTCGAGTCCCTGCAGGCACCTTGGAATGTCGAGATGTCAGGGGATACATTTTATATTACAGAACGAGATGGAAAAATCGTCGAAGGAACGCAAGGGGATTATTCGCGAACAGCCCCACGTCTGACGGAAGAAGTCGTGGCGGAAGGCGAAGGTGGACTACTTGGAATGGCCCTTGATCCCGACTTTGAAGAGAATCAGCTCGCTTATGTATACCATACGTATGAACAAGCAGGTGAGCTACGGAATCGTGTCATTTCAATCGAACGGAAGGATGGGGACTGGACAGAGAAAAGCATTTTACTGGATGGCATTCCTGGGTCCTCGATTCATAATGGCGGTCGAATCGAGATTGGGCCGGATGGTTACCTGTACGTCACAGCAGGAGATGCTGCAGTTCCCGAGAATGCACAGAAGCTATCCTCTTTGGCCGGAAAAATTTTACGGATGGACTTAACGGGAGAGCCGGTTGAAGGGAATCTGGAGGGTTACGTCTATAGTTATGGTCATCGTAATCCACAAGGTCTTGTTTTTGTCGGAAATCAGCTTTTTGCGACCGAACATGGTCAAAGCGGACATGATGAAATCAATAAGATTGAACAGAAAAATTATGGATGGCCGTTGATTGAAGGGATGGAAAAACAACAAGGATTAGTCACACCGTGGTATGAAGTAGGAAATCGCTCCGTTGCACCAAGCGGGGTGACGGAACTTGATGGGAAGTTGTATTTCGGTACGTTGGTCGGGCAGAGCCTTCGCTCGATTGAAGAGAGCACGAAGCAAGTCGAACAAGTCGTAACGGATCGTGGACGCATTCGTGACGTCATGACAGATGGAACTGCACTATATTTCCTTACGAACAATACGGACGGCCGTGGAAATCCTGAGAAGAATGATGATGTTTTTGTCCGCTTCGACCCGTAAAGATATGAAAAGCTCCTTCGACATCATCCGGATGTCACAGGAGCTCAAAGTTACTTCAGCATAGAAAGTAAGCCGTCACCATCTTTTTTTAGTAGACGCCCACGTCGGATATAAGTTAAAGTTCCCAGTTGCTTCGCGCGCAATCGTCCGTTGCTCGATACGCTCATTGCATTCATCGCACAAATAGATGCGAACCGGTTTGTTACGTAAGCGTTTTGCTGCGAAGGACCAGTCGTCGATCGTTTCGCGTTTATCGCAGATAGTACATTTTACACGCATTTCGAGGTCCTCCTCTTTTTTTACTAGTATACCATATTAAAAGATTATTCAGATGTAAAAAAGGGAATTGAATGACATGACTCGAAACTAAGTCAGTAAGATAAATAGGGGGGTGACACCATGGCAAATAAAATGGAACATCGTCTGAATCTAAAGCAACTCGAAGCGTTATCCGATTTACCACTCGTTTTTTTAATCACGCACGATCAATCGAAAAGTTGGCCCATCACTCATGCAATCAGTTGGGTTTATGCAAAAGATGAACAAACGGTCCGATTTGCGATTGAAGCCGATTCGCATATCGTCAAGACGTTGGCAGAGCATCCTGTTTTCACATTGATTTTCTTTGCCGATCAATCTGCCTATAGCTTGACGTGTACGGAGGTGAAGCGCTGGGATCCGGCAGCCGAAGTGCCATTAAAGCTTGCATTTTACGAAGGAATGGTAGAAGAAGTACGCGATATTTTATTTTACGGAGCCGCTGTATCCAATCGTCCTCGTATCGAGAAAACGTATGACGAAACGGCAGCGTTACGTCTAGATCAACAAATGCATGCGATTCTAAAAGCGTAACATTCATCAAAACTCGACTCTAAAGGGGCGAACGATGGAATGAAAAAAATATACGTGCTCGATACTAATGTCATGCTCCACGATCCATTATCTTTATTTCAATTCCAAGAACATGATGTCGTCATACCGGCAATCGTCTTAGAAGAGCTGGACGGAAAAAAACGAAACATGGATGAAGTCGGGCGAAATGCTCGAGAGACCGCGCGGATTTTGGATCAATTAAGGGAAGCGGGTCATCTTCATGCAGGAGTACCGCTCGGAAATGGCGGCATCCTCCGTGTCGACATCGGTGACACGATCAGTGACGTCTCACCGTTCACACATGAATCGAATGACAATAAGATTCTCGAGTTGGCGTGGTCGATTCATCGGGAACAGCAGGAACTACAGAGTGGACGTGACGTCATTCTCGTCTCAAAAGATATTCTCGTTCGTGTAAAGGCAGATGCGTACGGACTTGTCGCAGAAGATTACTTGACGGATCATATTGCGGATTTGACAGGGTTATATACGGGTTTCATTGAAGCAGTCGTCGACCAGGAATACATCGATGCCTTTTACGAAGACAAACGACTCTCAGTGGATATCTTGAATGAAAAAGTTTATCCGAATCAATTCGTCATTTTAAAAAGCAATGTATCGAAAGCTTCAGCTTTCGCTGTCGTCGATCAGGAATTGCCTATCATCCGGGCACTTTCGCTTGATATCAATCAAGTATGGGGTGTCGTCCCCCGTAACGTTCAACAGCGCATGGCGTTCGAATTGTTACTTCGGGATGATGTTCCGCTCGTTACACTCGTCGGCAAGGCAGGAACGGGGAAAACATTGCTCGCACTTGCGGCCGGGTTGTTGCAAGTCGAAGATGAACATCGTTATAAAAAACTAGTCGTCGCGCGTCCTGTCGTTCCGATGGGAAATGACATCGGCTATTTACCGGGTGAGATGGAAGAGAAGCTTCGACCATGGATGCAACCGATTTATGATAATTTGGAGCACTTGTTCAATACGGGTTCGGGTGATGAACTTGGAAATATCCTAGCGGGCATGAAATCGATTCAGCTTGAGGCATTAACTTATATCCGCGGACGGAGTATGCCGGGACAGTTCATCATCATCGATGAAGCACAAAACTTAACGAAACATGAAGTGAAAACGATTTTGACTCGTGTCGGGGAAAACTCGAAAATTGTTCTAGTCGGGGATCCGCAACAAATTGATCATCCGTATCTCGATGAATATTCAAATGGTCTATCCTATGCAGTTGAACGGTTAAAAGGTGAACAAATGACAGGGCACGTCAAACTCGTCAAAGGGGAACGGTCGAACCTCGCGCGTCTTGCGGCCGACTTGCTTTAAAAAATAAAACTGCCCTCTTTTCCTTCAGTCGTTAACGTTAGAAGGAAAAGAGGGCAGTTTGCTATTAGATGACAGTGATCCGATTGACCGAACGGACGACTTGATCTTGATAAAGCAAATGAACGGGACCATCGGTTAAGACTTTCCCGTCTTTTGAAAATTGTAAGTAGAGTTGAGGCAGTACCTCGAGTGGGAGTTCGACGGTATCGATTCCTTCAAAACGTAATTGTGAGGCATCGTCTAGTACTTCAGCATTTGTGATGAATGGAAGGAGTGGCATCGCGAACGTCCCGCGTAGTGCGTCATCTTTTTCTTCGCGCGTCATCGGTTTATTGTGATCGGTCCGACTCCCTTCCGTAATCCCCTTGTCCCAAGCAGCCCCCATTTTCGCATAGTATGCTTCAGCGGCATTATGCTCTGTCTCTTGTCCGATTTGTTCGACCGCAATCTTACGATCGTCAAAGATCCAGACGGTTGGATCAATCGTTAATGTGTACCGTACCTTACCTGTGATTGGAAAAATCATCTCTATTCCCCCTAAATGTGTGAATGCTACAAATCCATTATACCGAAACGTTGAATTGTTAGCGAAAGTAAGGTAAAGTTTATCTATAACAGGAACGCGTCATTTGATGAGGAGGGATTGGATTGTCAACTGAAATCGGGACAGTTCATCGCCAGCGCGCTCTTGAGCTACTAGAAGCGGATGCCCATAAAATCCGCCGGTTGATCGAGGTCCAGCTTGCGAATTTAACGATGCCACAATGTCCTCTTTATGAGGAAGTATTGGATACACAAATGTTCGGATTGTCACGCCAAATTGATTTTGCCGTTCGTCTTGAACTGATTGATGCGAGTGAAGGGAAACAATTACTCGAATCACTTGAACAGCAACTATCTGACTTACATGATGCGGAGACGTGCTGATTTTCTACTCAAACGTGAAATGCGGCGTTTGGGTATTTTTTTTTAGAACTAGAAAAGGGACGTGTACATATGCAATCGAAGTTTAAAGAAAGACGAGCATTTTTTGACTTTCGCTTGTTCTTTACGATGTTGATTCTGATGGCAATCAGTACGGTGATGGTTTATAGCGCTAGTGTTTGGAACGGTGGCGATTATGCGAACACTTCGTTTTTCGAGAAACAACTGATGTTTGACGGCTTGGCAATCGTGGCATTTTTATTTGTTGCGCATCTCAATCATGAAGTGCTTCGAGGTCCGATTTTTCGTTTAGTCTTGTATCTCATCACATGGGTGATGTTGATGGCGACGTTGTTTTCTGAACCGTTGAACGGGGCACGAGCGTGGTTGAACTTTGGTGTTTTTTTGATTCAACCGATCGAGCTCTGTAAATTCGTCTTAGTCGTCGGGTTAGCGAATTACTTTGATCAAAAACAAAAAGGGACGTTGAATGGCGTAATCGGAATCGTTCATCACTTCATCCACCGTCAAATCTCTCCCTCTTCCGCGGGCAAGCGGATGTTACTTAGTTTGTCTGATTGGATTTTAATTCCGATGCTCGTCTTGCTGGCACCTTATGCAATCATCATCCGGATGCAACCCGATGATGGGGGATTGTTCATCTTGTTGTTGATTACGGCAATGATTTGGTTTGCTGTCGGATTACCGAGTGGTTACATCACATTAGGGTTCATCGCAATACCGTTAGTTGGTTTCTATGCGTATAATAATTTTTCAGAGAATCAGCTGAAACGAATCCATGTCATCTTCAACCCGTTCCTCGATGCGGAGGGAAAAGGCTATCAATTGATCAATTCGGTCATTTCCATTGCCCATGGAGGCGTGTTCGGCGTCGGGTTAGGGAACAGTTTTCAGAAATATGGGTATCTACCTGAACCAGAGACCGATTACATCATGTCAATCATTTCGGAAGAACTTGGATTTGTCGGCGTACTTGTCGTCCTTGGATTACTGTTTTTCTTAATGTTTCAAGGTGCGAGAATCGCCCAAAAATGTGTTTCGCTGTATTCAAGCATGATGGCGATTGGTATTTCTTCCATCATATTCATCCAGACAACGATCAATATCGGTGCCATGTCAGGTTTGTTCCCGGGAACCGGGGTCACGTTACCATTCATCAGTTACGGGGGGTCTTCGTTACTCGTCATGAGTACGATGCTCGGTGTGCTGGCGAATATTTCCATGCAAAATAAACATCGAATAGCGTATCATAAAGAAGTGCAAGATGCACGGACGATGAGCGCAACGAGTTCATTAACAAAAGGGGGAGCATCAGTTGACAAAAATTAAAAAGATTCTTGTAGCAAACCGTGGTGAAATCGCAATCCGAGTATTTCGGGCAGCAACCGAATTAGGCATTCGGACAGTTGCGATTTATTCGAGAGAAGACATGGGATCGCTTCACCGTTATAAAGCAGACGAAGCATATCGGATTGGTGAGGGGAAGAAACCAATCGAAGCGTACCTAGACATTGAAGGTATCATCGCAACTGCTAAAAAAGCAGAGTGTGACGCGATTCACCCAGGGTATGGTTTTCTGTCTGAAAACATTGAACTCGCAAAACGTTGCCGTGAAGAAGGCATCATCTTCATCGGTCCACAAGAAGAACATCTTTATAAATTCGGTGACAAGGTACGAGCGCGTACGACAGCAATCGAAGCCGGCTTACCTGTCATTCCGGGAACGGACGGTCCGATTTCAACGATGGAAGAAGCCTATGCTTTTGCTGAAAAAACAGGTTATCCATTGATGGTTAAAGCTTCTCTTGGTGGAGGGGGACGCGGTATGCGCGTTGTCCGGACAGAGGAAGAGCTGCCGGAAATGATTGAGCGTGCGAAATCAGAAGCATTAAAGGCTTTCGGATCAGACGAAATATACATTGAGAAATTAATTGAACGACCGAAACATATCGAAGTCCAAATCATTGGCGATGCCCATGGTAATATCATTCACTTGTTCGAACGTGATTGCTCTGTTCAGCGTCGACATCAAAAGGTTGTCGAAGTGGCACCATGTGTCACGCTTTCCGATGCAGGACGGAAGAAAATTTGTGACGCGGCAGTAACGCTAATGAAACACGTCGGGTACGAGAATGCAGGAACAGTCGAGTTCCTAGTGACGCAAGATGAATCGTTCTACTTTATCGAAGTTAACCCGCGTGTCCAGGTCGAGCACACAATCACGGAGATGATTACAGGCGTCGACATCGTACAAACGCAAATCCGGGTGGCAGAAGGTGAGTCGCTTCATAGTGAGCTCGTTGGAATTCCGGTGCAAGAAGAGATTCAGATGCTTGGTTTCGCGATTCAAAGCCGGATTACATCGGAAGATCCAGAAAACGGCTTTTTACCCGATACGGGAAAAATTAAAGCTTACCGCTCACCCGGCGGTTTCGGAGTCCGTCTTGACGGAGGGAATGCTTACGTCGGTGCAGAAATCTCACCATACTATGATTCACTGCTCGTTAAAATCTCAACGCACGGCCTGACGTACGATCAAGCTGTCGCGAAGATGAGCCGAAACTTAAGTGAGTTCCGGATCCGTGGAATCAAAACAAACATTCCGTTCCTAAGCAACGTCTTGAAACACCATGCATTCATCAGTGGTGACTACAACACGTCCTTCATCGATGATACGCAAGAATTATTCATCTTCCCGAAACGGCAAGACCGTGGAACAAAGTTATTAACGTATATCGGCGAAGTTTCTGTCAATGGATTCCCTGGTATCGGAAAAATCGACAAACCGTTAGCACGTGACGTTCGGATTCCGAAAGATTTACCAACGACGTATCAAGCGGGCACGAAAGCGTTACTTGATGCAGAAGGGCCGGTTGGTGTTGCGAATTGGTTGAAAGCACAAGAACAGGTCTTGTTGACAGACACGACGTTCCGGGATGCACACCAGTCGTTACTTGCGACGCGGATGCGGACGAAAGATTTAGTAGCGATTGCAGAAGCAGAAGCAAAACTCTTGCCGGAATTGTTCTCGGTCGAGGCGTGGGGTGGCGCGACGTTCGATGTAGCATATCGTTTCTTGTCAGAAGATCCTTGGACTCGTTTAATGAAATTACGTGAACAAATGCCAAACGTCTTGATTCAAATGCTATTACGTGGTGCGAATGCAGTCGGTTATAAAAACTATCCGGACAACGTCATTCATGCTTTCGTCAAGGAAGCGGCCCAAGCAGGCGTTGATGTCTTCCGAATCTTTGATAGCTTGAACAATCCGGAATCAATCCAATTAGCAATTGACGCGGTCTTACCGACAGGGAAGATTGCAGAAGCAGCCGTCTGTTATACAGGCGATCTGTTCGATGCGAATCGTCCGAAGTATCACTTACCGTATTACGTCAAGTTAGCGAAACAATTGGAAGCAAGTGGCGCGCACATCATCGCAATCAAAGATATGGCGGGGCTGTTAAAGCCGGAAGCAGCGTATGCGTTAGTCTCTGCTTTAAAAGATGCTGTCGATTTACCGATCCACCTCCATACACATGATGCGAGTGGGAACGGAATCTACACGTATGCCCGTGCAGTCGATGCCGGTGTTGACGTCGTCGATGTCGCTGCTTCGAGTATGGCCGGCTTAACGAGTCAACCAGCAGGAGGAAGTTTAATCCATGCGCTGAGTGGACACCCGCGCCAGCCACTTGTTTCAGCACAGAAATTCGAACAAATTTCAGATTATTGGCAAGATGTTCGTCACTTGTATAAAGCGTTCGAACTCGATATGTTAGCACCGAATCCAACCGTTTACGACCATGAAATGCCGGGCGGTCAATATTCGAATCTTCAACAACAGGCAAAAGCAGTAGGACTCGGAGATCGTTGGTCGGAAGTCAAGAGTATGTACGCCCGCGTCAACATGTTGTTTGGTGACATCGTCAAAGTAACACCGTCGTCTAAAGTAGTAGGAGATATGGCCTTGTTCATGGTCCAACATCACTTGACAGAAGAAGACGTCTTACATCGTGCGAGTGGGCTCGATTTCCCGGATTCAGTCGTAGAACTGATGAAAGGTGAGCTTGGCACACCTCCGGATGGGTTCCCGAAACAAGTGCAAGATGCGATCCTCAAAGGTGTCGCACCATTAACAGAACGTCCAGGGAAAATGATGGAGCCGCTTAACTTTGATGCCATCAAACATGAATTGTTTGAAAAGCTCGAACGACCGATTACTGAATTTGATGCGCTTGCGTACGCGCTTTATCCGAAAGTATTCATGGATTATAGTTCATATGTCGCACGTTATGGAGACGTCTCGGTCCTTGATACGAGTACATTCTTCCACGGCATGCGACTCGGTGAAACGATCGAAGTCGAAATCGAACGTGGTAAAACGTTGTACCTCAAGTTGATTCAAGTCGGACAGCCGAATGATCACGGTGTGCGAATCGTTTACTACGAAATGAATGGTGTTCCGCGTGAAGTCGAAGTCAAGGACATTAGCGTCAAGGAAAGTTCGTCCAGTCGTCCAAAGGCGGACCGGTCGAACCCGAAACAGATTGGTGCATCGATGCCGGGAAGTGTCCTGAAAGTTCTTGTCGAACCAGGAGCACGTGTCCGTAAAGGGGAGCAATTGCTCGTCACGGAGGCGATGAAAATGGAAACGACGATTCAAGCACCGGAAGACGGAGAAATTAAAGCCGTCCATGTCAACGAAGGCGAAGCAATCGCAAGCCAAGATTTATTAATTGAATTCATCTGATTCGTGGCGTGGTGATTCGATAACTTTAAAATAGAATCGATGAAAAACAGGCAGACGCATGGCGGCTAGCCTGTTTTTCTTTTTAAGCAGCATTATCGGAGGAGGAGCTAGGAATGAATATCATCTGTTGGATTAGAAGTGACTTTCGACTTCAGGATAATCAAATGTTGGCGAAAGCGGTAGAATACCTCGAGCAGGACGATCAAGCGACCGTGGAATTTGTTTTTTGGCTTAACCCGGACTATATCGGTTCTTACGAAGCGAGACAACAGTATTTCTTTCAAGCGCTGGAGCACTTTTCGGATAACTGTAAAACAAAGGGCTTGCCGATTCGTTTTATTAAAGGGGACGAAGCGAAGTTTTTAGAGGAAACGGCAATGGCAGACCATTTAATTTTTAACGCCGAATACGTCGAACCGTTTAAGACGCGCGATGATGCGATTATTAAAAAGCGTCAGCGTCAACAGACGGATCGTGTACTCGATCGTCACTTGTTGCATCCGCATGCAGTCAAGAAAAATGATGGTGGCTATTATAAAGTGTTCACACCATATAAAAATGCGTTTTTAAAAAAAGATCTTCCAGAACCAGTCCAAGTGAATCTCGAACGTCTGCAAGCCCAGTATAAAAAACACCAAAATGACAACTCATTCATTGAGGAGTACTTTAAACAGGCTCAATCCGAGGTTGATTTTCAGGTGGGTGAAGAAAATGCGCAGAACCGTTTACATCAGTTCATCTCGAGCGGACTCGAACAGTACGAAGAAAATCGGGATATCCCGTCAATCGACGGAACGAGTCTGATGTCACGTTACCTGCGGACGGGAGAAATCAGCATTCGGACCATTTATACGCAGGTTGAGCAAGCAGCTGCTTCAAAAGGAAAACAAACCTATTTGACGGAATTAATTTGGCGTGAATTTTACTACACGATTTTGATGCACTATCCAGAGTCAAAACGTCTACCGGTAAACGAGCAGTATAATGACATTCAATGGGAAGACGACGAGACGGGGTTTGACGCGTGGAAAAAAGGTGAGACAGGTTATCCCATCGTCGATGCGGCGATGCGTCAGCTGAACACAACGGGCTGGATGCATAACCGGCTCCGGATGATTGTTGCCTCCTTTTTAACAAAAGATTTGTTAGTCGATTGGCAAAAGGGTGAACAATATTTTCAGAAGAAGTTAGTCGACTATGAAGCGGCTTCGAACATCGGGGGATGGCAGTGGGCAGCATCTGTCGGAACGGACGCCGTACCATACTTCCGTGTCTTCAATCCGACGACCCAATCGAAAAAATTTGATGCGTCTGGTGACTTCATTCGTCGATATGTACCAGAGATTAAGGACTTGCCGAATAAATTCATTCATGAACCAACAGACCAGCAACGTGAAGACTATGATTACCCAAAACCAATCGTTGAGCATGATATGGCACGTAAACGGGCGATTGCTCGCTTTAAAAAGTAATAAACTACGAACGCGGTACCGACATAAAAAAGATGGAGCATCACAGTGAAATGATGCTCCATCTTTTTTTGACTTGTCTAATATGCTTAACGATCTTGCCTTGTCCGGAACGCGTGATACGTCATGTAAGACAGTACACCAAAGTAACATGTAATCAAGAACGCGTGTAAAAGTGGAACGTAAGTCGCGTGTCCGCCTAAAACGATCCAGGCACCTGTCGCAACTTGGCAACTGATGAAGAACGTAGCAAACGCCATCCCTTTTTGTGTCGTCCGATGCTTTAAGCGAATCGCGACGAAGTGCACATATAACGTATAGAAGAATAATAAGCCAGCCATAATGCGATGAATCATCTGGACCCATGACTCGTATGTCATCGTTGGTTGCGAACAGACGGGCCAACCGACACAGGCATACGTTGCGCCGACGTGACGGACATATGCGCCCGTATAGACGACGATCAGCGTGTAAATCAGCAGGCCGTACAGGAGTTTACGTAAGAATGCTGGGACCGTTTCCCTGAATTCTCGTCCTGGACGTTCCATGATTAATAGCGTCAAAATGAGCAAAGAAGCGAAGGAGATAAGCGAAATCCCGAAATGGAGCGCCATGACGAGGTCAGACTGTTGCCAAACAACAGCACCTGCTCCAACGATGGATTGAATCAACATGAAGATAAAAGCAAGAAAGGCAAAAATCTTCGTATCGAGACGCTCTTTGAAAGCGACGAGTGTCCATAAACATAATGCGATGATTAATAGTCCGACGACACCGGTTACGGCGCGGTGGCTGTATTCAATCATCGTTTCTACACTAGGGTTAGTCGGAATGAGCTCTCCGTGACAGAGTGGCCAGTCTGTTCCACAGCCGTTCCCTGAATCAGTCTTTGTGACTGTGCCCCCCATCAACAATACGATCATCATCGTGAATGTGACGAATGCCGAAAAAATCGAAAGCTTTCGATTCAAGACACGGACACCACCTTTCTAAAATATACAATATACAGTCATGCGCATAGCAATAGTATCGCATAAAAAATATCGAAACGCTTGCAATCTTTTAGAAGAACGCTATTCTAATATTAGGTAAATATGGTGAACTGTGAGGTTAATCACATAGATTTCACATTTTGTTCATTATGTCGAAAGTATTTTCATGCGTCACGACCCTGAATATGTGGTATCTTTTATAGAGAAAAGGACGTTTCGTGGCGTGTCTGTGTTATTTCTGTGAAGAAAATACGTGTCTCATGCGTGCAGAGAGGATACAGGCGGTTAGAAGGAGGAAACAACATGGCGAAAGTAAATGGGGAGACGCTTGACATCATGATCGAGCAAACGGATCAACCGACGTTCAAGGACTATGTCACCCTAGCAAAGATGGGAATCGTTCGCGCGAATCTCATCACCGTCTTCGCAGGATATGTCGTGGCAGCATCGTATTTAACCGATGATGTCTTGTTATACCTGTGGCAGACGAAGTTGACATTATTGTGGACACTTCTTGGAAGTGGCCTGGTCATTGCCGGAAGTTGTTACCTCAACAACTACATTGACCGAGACATCGATTACAAGATGGAACGGACGATGGGGAGACCGAGTGTGACCGGCAAGATGGATGGACAGCGCATATTGGCATTAGGACTTGGAATACTTGCGACGGGAACGGTGCTTCTCTTGATCGTTAACCATGTCGCGGCAGTGTTCGGATTGATTGGATCATTCGTCTACGTCGTCATCTATACGATGTGGCTCAAACGGACGCATACGATCAATACGGTCGTAGGGGGTATTTCAGGAGCAGTGCCACCGATCATTGGATTTGCGGCAGTCACTCCAGCACTTCATATCGATGCCTGGATTTTATTCCTCATCATGTTCGTCTGGCAGCCGCCTCACTTCCTTGCACTCGCAATGAGACGGACGGAAGAATACCGTGCTGCAGGTATTCCGATGTTACCGGTCGTTAATGGTTTTGCCATCACGAAACGACAAATTGTGTGGTGGATTGCAGTCTTAGTCCCATCATCACTACTCTTGGCACACTATGGTATCGTCTACACGATTGTCATGGCGGCGTTAAGCGGTTACTGGCTTTACATGGGACTGAAAGGTCTCAAAATCAAAGAAAAACAAGCTGAAATTAAATGGGCATCGAAAATGTTCTTCTTCTCGCTCTTTTACTTCACAGCTTGGATCGTGACGGTCGTACTCGTTTCTCTCTAAAACGATTTGACATATTCACGTACACCATTACAAGAAAAAAATTGGGGAAAAGAAAGTGGGGATGGTTGTGAAAAAATCAGGAAAAATGCTCTTCCGGCTTCTTCCGATCGGTTTGATGGCATTATTGTTATCAGGTTGTGGAATTCCGGAATTGTCCGCGCTTCAGCCTCGCGGGGAAGGCGCAGAAATGCAACTTGAGATCATCAAGCTCAGCTTATGGGTGATGTTGTTCGTCCTTGCGATTGTAGCGGTCATCTATGTTTACGTACTTATGAAATTCCGTCGTAAATCGGGAGATAACACAGTTCCGAAACAAGTCGAAGGAAATCATACGCTTGAAATCATTTGGACAGTTATTCCAATCCTTCTCTTGGTTGTTCTCGCTGTACCGACAATCAAAACGACGGTTGAATTAGCCGATGCAAAAGAAGCGAAGAAAAACGAACAGATCAACGTTACGGCAAACTTGTACTGGTGGGAGTTCGAATATCCAGACAAAGGTGTTTCGACAGGACAAGAACTTGTCATCCCGGTCGGAAAACGTGTTGCTGTCAACTTGACTTCTAAAGACGTCATTCACTCATTCTGGGTGCCGGCACTTTCTGGTAAAACAGATACAAACCCAGGGCTCGATAACGAGATGTGGTTACAAGCACAAGAAGCGGGCACATACTACGGTAAGTGTGCGGAGCTTTGCGGACCTTCTCATGCATTGATGGACTTTAAAGTCATCGCACTCGAGCAAGATGATTATGATGCATGGTTAAAAGACATGAAAACTGCAAAAGAAGCAGAAACAAAACAACTCGATGCTAAAAATGAAAAAAATTGGACGACGGGCGAACAAGTTTACGCTCAAAACTGCCTCAGCTGTCACGGTGGCGGGAAAGTCGCGCCAAGCTTAACGAACTTTGGTGACCGTCAACGTATCGCAGGATACCTCGATCACGACAAAGAAAACCTCGAGAACTGGATTCGCGATCCGCAAAAAGAAAAACAAGGGACAAAAATGCCTGGTTTCTCTGAAGATCAGATTAGCGATGAAGAATTGAGTGAACTTGCAGACTACCTATTGGACAAAAAGCTCCAATAAAATTAAGGGGGAATCATAGTGGGGACACATACTATGGGTATGCCGAAGAAAAAAAGCGGCATCATGGACTGGCTAACGACAGTCGACCATAAAAAAATTGGGATTCTCTACATCATGTCCGGATTGTTCTTCCTTCTGGTCGGTGGCGTAGAAGCCTTAATGATTCGTTTTCAATTGATTAAACCGATGAACGATTTCGTCAGCGGTGAGTTATTTAACCAGTTGATCACGATGCACGGTACGACGATGATCTTCCTGGCAGCGATGCCGATGTTGATCGGTTATATGAACGCTGCTGTGCCGCTTCAAATCGGAGCACGTGACGTTGCGTTCCCGTTTTTGAACGCACTTGGTTTTTGGTTGTTCTTCTTCGGTGGCGTGCTCTTGAACTTATCATGGTTCTTCGGCGCAGCACCGAACGCAGGATGGACAGCTTACGCACCACTATCGACAGTCCCGGAATCACTTGGTGTTGATTTTTATGCACTCGGGTTACAGATTTCTGGTTTCGGTACACTTATGGGGGGGATTAACTTCCTCGTTACGATCTTGAACATGCGCGCACCAGGTATGAAACTGATGCGGATGCCTTTGTTCACATGGACGGCGTTCGTTGCATCAGCTTTGATCGTCTTCGCATTCCCTCCGCTTACGGTCGGTTTGTTCCTCTTGACGTTTGAACGTCTTTTCGGAGCTCACTTCTTCGACCCGGCAGCCGGCGGTAACATCGTCATTTGGGAACACCTCTTCTGGATCTTCGGGCACCCGGAAGTATATATCTTGATTTTACCGGCATTCGGTATTTTCTCTGAAATCATTCCTACATTCGCACGTAAACGTCTCTTCGGTTACACGACGATGGTCTTTGCGACAATGTTGATCGGTTTCCTCGGATTCATGGTTTGGGTTCACCACATGTTTACAGTGGGTCTCGGACCAGTCGCAAACGCAATCTTCGCTGTTGCGACGATGGCGATCGCTGTACCGACCGGTGTGAAGATCTTCAACTGGCTGTTCACACTTTGGGGCGGTAAATTGACGTTCCCGGTTGCGATGCTTTATTCGGTCGCATTCATCCCATCATTCCTTGTGGGTGGTATGACAGGGGTCATGCTTTCAGTTGCTCCTGCCGATTATCAGTATCACGACAGCTACTTCGTTGTTGCCCACTTCCACTACGTTATCGTTGGTGGGGTCGTCTTCGGTCTCTTTGCGGGTCTTTACTATTGGTTCCCATTGATGTTCGGAAAACAGCTCAACGAATTCTGGGGCAAGATTCAATTCTGGTTGTTCTTCATCGGCTTCCACTTGACGTTCTTCCCGCAACACATCCTTGGTCTTACAGGTATGCCACGTCGTGTCTTCACGTACTTACCAAACCAAGGCTGGGAAACAATGAACTTACTATCATCGATTGGTGCAGGCTTCATGGGTGTATCAACAATCGTTCTTGTTGTTTCAATTGCAGCGGCATTGATGTCGAAAGAATATGTGAAACGCGATGTTTGGGGTGACGGTCGTACCCTTGAGTGGACGCTTCCTGTTCCGACTCCAGAGTACAACTTTGCACAAACACCACTCGTCAAAGGACTCGACACGTACTGGCTCGAAAAAATGGCTGGAAATAAAACAGTTTCCGTATCGGAAGAAGTCGGCGATATCCACATGCCGAATAACACGATTTTGCCATTCGTCATGTCAGTCGGCTTGTTCCTTGCAGGTCTTGGATTCATTCTTCGTCTTGACTACGGAACTGTCGGTCTTGTCATCGCCTTGATTGGTCTTGCAACGACACTCTTCGCGATGTTCCTACGTTCTTGGATTGACGATGAAGGATACTACATCCCGAAATCGGTCATCGAAGAAGATCTACGCCTTGAAGCTGAAAAGGAGGCGAAGTAAGATGGGTCATCATTCAGTACCAAATAACCCAGTGACTGGTATTCCAGATCATGTTGAAAAAGCAACACTTGAGGGTAAGAATAAATATGTAGCTTTCTGGTTCTTCCTTGGAGGAGAGACGACATTGTTCGCCTCTCTCTTCGGAACATACATCGGATTGCACAACTCAGGCGCAAAAGAAGGATTACGGAGTTACGACATCTTTGAGATGGAACTCGTCTTCATCATGACGATGCTTCTTCTGACGAGTTCATTGACAAGTGTTCTTGGGATGATGGCGATGAAACGGAATGACGTTGCGAAAATGAAGATGTGGCTCATTATTACGCTCGCTCTCGGTCTAGCATTCCTCGCTGGTGAGATTTATGAGTTTAATCACTATTACCACATCGGTCATACGTTTACGTCAAGCGCATTCGGTTCGGCGTTCTACACACTCGTCGGGTTCCATGGAGCGCACGTCTTGTTCGGTCTTCTCTGGATTTCGACCTTGCTCATCCGTAACTGGAAACGCGGCATCACAGTCGTCAATGCACCGAAGTACTATGTTTCAAGTCTTTACTGGCACTTCATTGATGTCGTCTGGGTCTTTATCTTCTCAGTCGTCTACCTCATGGGGATGGTGAAATAAGATGGAAAAACACGAACCACAAGTTACACGTAACCAGTTAGAATTAGAAATGAAAGCTGATCGTAGCCGCGAAATGCAGCTACAATTGATCAGTTTTGGACTGATGATTTTCTTGACGTTGATCGCTTTCGGCGCAGTGATGGCAGAGCTTATGCCACACTGGGCTGCAGGTGGATTCCTCGTCATCATGGCAATCGTCCAAGTCTACCTTCAGTTATATATGTTCATGCATATGAATAACAAAGGGAACACATGGATTAAAGTCATGATGGGACTCGGTATCTTCGTTGCCTTAACAATCGTCGCGACACTTCGCCTTTTAATTTGGTAAAAAATTGTGACCATTCTGCTAACGTTTAGCAGGATGGTCTTTTATTTTGGAATCGTTTTATGAGAAACCTTTACAATGAAATAGGGGAACGGTAATCTTAGTTTGTAGGAAACAGGAACGGGGTGAGAAATATGTTAGGCAATTTAAGGGGTGCTTTATCGCAATTCGATTGGACTGTCTTGTGGAGCCCGTATTACGCGTTACTCTTGATCGGTCTTTACGTATTGTATGCATTCATTACTGAAAAAATTAGACGACCAGACGAGGCAGAAACGACGTTAGCTCAAAAGTTCATGATGCTAGCGGCTTTATTCGTCTACTATATTGGCTTTGGTAGTCCGCTTGATGTGTTAGCGCATATTACGTTCTCTGCGCACATGCTCCAGATGGTTTTCGTCTATATGGTGGCGCCGCCACTGTTGATGCTAGCAATTCCGGGTTGGGCATTTAAGCGATTGTTCGGCGTCCCGTATTTAGGGAAGGCATTACGCTTCTTCACATTGCCATTGATTGCGCTCGTCGTGTTCAATTCCTTGTTTACGTTTTACCATATGCCGTTCATCTTTGATTACGTCTTGACGAACTATACGGTCCACCGTTTGTTCCACGGGACATTAATCTTCCTCAGCATGACGATGTGGTATCCAATCATCGCACCTGTCAATGAGGAGGATAGTCTGTCCGATTTGAAAAAGATGGTCTACATCGTTGCGAACGGCGTGCTGTTGACACCAGCTTGTGCGTTCATGATCTTCAGTCAGAGCTTCCAATACGATGCGTATCAAGACCCAGCGACATTCGCGAAAGTCTTGGCTTACTGTCTGCCGAATAATGATGTGAGCGGCTTGAACATGGAACGCCTATTTGGGACAACGAAAGATTTACTCGAAGATCAACGGTTCGGAGGCGTCTTGATGAAACTTGGACAAGAACTCGTCTACGGGATCTTCTTCGGTTTGACCTTCTTCACGTGGGTGAGACGATCAAAAAGTACTGCTGTCGATGAAGGCATGTCCTTCACGCCAAAAGCGGATTAAGTAAATGGAGGAAGTCTGAAAATGAGTTATTTGCCGTTGATTTGTGTTTCTTTGATTGTTCTCAGTGCAATATTTGTAGCAATCGGTTGGTTTTTGATCGCGCAGACACGCCGGAATATGGGGGCGCATAAAGTCGTGATGAACATTGCGGCAGCGCTCGCGTTACTGTTCTTCATCATGTACGCGCTTCGGACGATCTTACTCGGGAATACTGCTTTCGGGGGACCGGATACGGTTAAACCGTACTACACAGGATTTTTAATCTTTCATATTTTACTCGCCACATCGGGTGGTATCTTAGGCTTAATCGCTTTGTTCTACGCCTATAAACAAAACTTTGCCCGTCACCGTAAAATTGGTCCAAAAGCATCGGTCATTTGGTTTTTGACGGCAATCACGGGAGTCCTTGTCTATTGCCTGTTATACGTTGTGTATGAGCCGGGCGAAACAACAAATGTATTTCGTGCGATTTGGAATCATTAAGGGGGGGTTCGCTTTGAAAAAAAATAGTTATTTGACGGTAGCCGCCGTCGTTTTGATTTTAGTCGCCGCTGCAGGGGGGTATTATTATTTCTTTATGAAAGAAAAGCTACCTGTGATTGCTGAACCGACACCATTTGAATTAACGAATGCCGTCAACGGGAAAACATTTGATTCAGAAGATGGTAAAGTAAAAGTATTGACGTTTTTCTACTCGAATTGTCCAGACATTTGTCCTTTGACGTTAAATGACTACCGGAAACTCGAGAAAAAATTACGGGCGGAAAATCTATATGGATCCGATGTCGAACTTGTCGCCGTGACGGTCGACCCTAAAGTTGATACGCCGAAGGTCTTGAAGAAGTATGCGTCTAATTTCGAGGCGAATCCTGAAGGCTGGAAGGTTTTAACGGGGGATGAGGTCGTCATTGATCGTCTGACACGCCAGTTGAACTTCTATTATTCAAAAGCAGAAAGTGGTCTTGTCACACACGGGACACAAATGTTCATTCTCGATCGCGACAATAAGGTGCGTGCGATATCTTCAATGGCGAAGACACCTGACGAGCCGGTCGATCTCGAGGAAGTCATGACATCCGTCAAACAACTTGCGAAGGAGTGATCATTTTGGTTGAAGAATATCAGAATAAAGGTGAAGTGACGGTATCAGTACAAGCAATTGAAGAGTTATTGTTGTGTGCCGTCATCGAATTTGGTGTCGTTTGTACACGGATTAAACGTTTGCCGACGGAAGGGATTTCGTTTAGCTTGAAGGTTACCGCAACGGTGCAACAGTTACCTGCCCTCTATATGGGTTTGCGAGAACAAGTCCGCTTACAACTCGGAGACGGGGTAGTCGACTACCTCCAACTGGTCACAAAATGAGACATATAAAGGCCCCTTCCACGTCTGGCGGAAGGGGCCTTTACTTTTAGGCCTGGACAAGGAGTAGGGGGACCAGCACACAACACACGATTTTTTTGGTAACAGACTTTTTAGCGACTGTTCCGTGAAGAATGCCTTGAAGTCTCTCGTGACACGTCGACTTGAAAAAGCAATCAGACACGGACTCGGCAGCGCAACGAATCGCCTAAAGAAAATTTTTAGATGAAAAAAACCGCTCCTTTTAACAGGAACGGTCGGATAGAACTTATTTTTCGAGTGTTTCGAGTAACCCTGTCAAGCGACGCTCACAATCTTTAACGATTTCAGGTGGGAACTCTTCATCATACTCAACACCATGTGGATAGTAGTGTTTTCCGAGAAGTGGTGTCATCATGCGAACGATCGCGTGGCGATCTTCAATTTCACCTTGAATTGCATAAACTGGAATCCGGAGATAGAAGACCTCTCCTGTTGATTGTTTTTCGTACTTCATGTCATACATCGCACGTTCGTAATCCCATTGTCCTTCACGGACGAAACGGTGGTGGTCCATGATTGTCTCAAGTAAACCAAACTTAATTTCTTTGCCTTCGATGCCGTATTTCTCAAACTTCATGTTTGAATCCCCCTATACCCCAGTTTGCTAGTAGATACTAGTCTTTCCAAACTATCATACCATAATGAATGATTCGATAAAGTAAAAGTTGTGAAGTCAATTTGAAGAATTCATGAATTCTTATATTTTCGTTCGACATATTCTAAAATCGTATCCGGTGCATGAATTCCTAGATGGTTCAGGCCTTCTCCACCAAAGAAGACGTTGAACTCGAGTATATAAATTTTTCCGTCGCGGAAAATCAAATCAAAACCGGCATGATCGATATCGAGTCGTTTCGCGAGTGCGAGAACAAAATCGAGTGCTTCTTGTGGGATGTTCTCGAAATCAAGGACCCCACCCTGGGCGACATTGTTTAAAAATTGCGCACCGCCGACACGCCAGTAGGCAGCGAGAACTTGATCACCGATGACGACGACACGAAGGTCTTTTTCGTTCGGGATATATTCTTGGACGTAAAACGTCTCATGGTGATCGGTATACTTCTTCCAGTCGATTTCATCCTTAATCAGGTGAACCCCTTGGCCCATCGAACTGCGGACAGTCTTCGCGACGAATGGGAACGAAAATTCATCTAAAACACGCTTCACGGTGAATTCATTTTTTCCGTAAATACCGGTCCGAGGAATATTGTCCGGAATCACGGTTTTAAAAATACGCGTCATCTCGATTTTATCGTGCCCGAGATGGAATGTCGCGGCGGACGGGAAAATCGGTTTTTTCATTCCGTAGATGATGGAGTGGATCTGCCAATATTCGGGGAACAAGACGACGTCCGCTTTGGCGATTTTATCGAGCGAATCAAAATGGTAGTCTGACTTCGCGTGATCGGTTTTAATCCCGATCGTCCGAAACATATTAAATGATAAAAATTGCATACAATTCATTCCTTCCTTCTGAACAAAGTATACACAATTCAGCGTGCTAGGAGCGAGATAAATGTTATGATATGATGGTGAAGTCAAGGAGGAGATTCGTTGTGATTTATTCTGATAAAACGATAGACCTCATCAACGCTGCGGAAGAACTGACATCCGCTCTTTTGCATAGCGAAACAGGTCAAGCATATATAAGTGCCAAACAAGCACGCGCAAATTCAGCACAAGCACAAGACGTCATTCGGGATTTTAATCGAATCAAGGAAGAATACGAGCTTGTTCAACGTTTTGGTCGATATCATCCAGATTACCAAACGATCACGAAAAAAGTACATGAAGTAAAGCGGGCGCTCGATCTGCAAGAAGAGGTCGCGACGTTTAAAAAAGCAGAAAAACAATTAGAGACGTTACTCGGACAAATTAGTCTGAAACTTGCCGGGGAAGTGTCACCTCAAATTAAGGTTCCGACGGGTAATCCATTCTTCGATCAAGGATGTGCAGGTGGATGTTCGACCGGAGGTAGTTGTAGCTGTAGCGGCTAATGCCGAACAAGGGAGGAACGGTGTTGTGATTAAGGATCGAATTGGACTGATCGTCTATGTCAACGCGATGAAAGCATCGCGTCAATTGCGCCGATTTGGAAACGTCTATTTTACATCGAAGCGAGAAAAATATGTTTTTTTATATGTTGATTTGGAGCAGTATGAACGTTCGGTCGAAACGATTGCTGCATTGCCTTTCGTCGATTCCGTTCTTCGTTCGGAGCGACCATTCATTACCGAAACATACGCAAATAAAAAAGGTAAACTGCAAGAAGAAGTATAAACGTTGGAGCGATGAGGACATCCTCGTCGCTCTTTTTTGAAGGGAAGGAAAAGTCATGCGAGTCATTTCTGGAGAACGAAAAGGTACTAAAATTAAAGCGGTACCGGGGGATAATACACGACCGACGACCGATAAGGTCAAAGAATCATTATTTAATGTCATCGGACCTTATTTTAACGGGGGACGTGCACTTGATCTCTTCGCGGGGAGCGGTGGCCTTGGAATCGAGGCATTGTCACGTGGATGTGAAGAAGCGGTATTCGTCGATCAGCACTTTAAAGCGGTTCAGACAATTAAAGAAAACTTGATGACGACTCGATTGGCTGAGAGAAGTCGTGTCCTAAAAAAAGATGTCTCCGTTGCTTTGACGGAACTCGCATCAGAAACGCCATTTAAACTAATCTTTCTCGATCCACCCTATGCCAAGGAACGACTCGTCGAACACGTCACGTACATAGAGCAACACGACATGTTGACGGACAATGGCGTCATCGTCTGTGAGCATGGGTCAGAGATTGAATTACCTGATCGGATTGGTCGCCTTGAAGTTGTGAAAAGGATGCGGTACTCAACGGTCATCTCAATCACATTATATGAAATTATCGAACTGGAGGAAGAAGTATGAAACGTATCGCCATCTGTCCGGGGAGCTTTGACCCGATCACGAACGGTCATCTTGATATTATCGAGCGTGCTGCACCCATCTTCGACGAAATCATCGTCGCGGTATTAAATAACTCGTCGAAGCAACCTTTATTTTCGGTTAAAGAACGTATGGAATTGATTTCTGAGGTGACGGAGCACTTACCGCATATCAAAGTGGATTCTTTTAACGGTCTGCTTGTCGACTATGCAGCAGAAGTAGGGGCGACGGCAATCGTACGCGGGCTACGTGCTGTATCCGACTTTGAATATGAGATGCAGGTGGCCTCAATCAATAAGAAGATGAATGACCAGATTGAAACCTTGTTCATGATGACGAGTAACCAATATTCGTTCCTCAGTTCCTCAATCGTCAAAGAAGCTGCAAAGTATGGTGCTTCCGTCGCCGGTCTTGTGCCACCGCCCGTCGAAGAAGCGTTACGTCAAAAGTATGCGAAAGGAGAATTGAAATGAAAGCATGGAAACCTGCGCTCGCTGCCATCGTCGCGGCGATGATCGTCTTCTTTGTTCCATTGCCCTATTTCATCTCGTATCCTGGAGACGCAACATCGACAGAACAAATCATTGACGTATCGGGTGCGGAAAAAGAGCCGGGCGATCTAATGATGTTGACCGTTGCGCAACGGCGGGCGACACCGTATTTTCTAGTCGAGAGTTTATTTTTACCTTTTTCTGAAACGTCGGATGTAAGTGACTATTTATATGACGGTGAATCTGACGCACAATACGAGAACAGACAACAACTTTACATGGAAGAAGCGCAACATAATGCAATGATTGAAGGATATGAACTGGCTGATAAAGAAGTCGAGGTCGACTTTGAAGGCGTTTATGTCTCTGGCATTATTTCTGGCGGTCCTGCTGACGGGAAGTTACGTGCCGGGGACCAGATTGTTGCCGTTGATGGAGCACCGTTAAAATCAATGAGCAGCTTTATGCAGACAATTAGTTCGAAAAAAGCAGGGACAGATGTGAAAGTGACATTCGAACGGGACAAAAAAACGAAAACAACGACGATCAAGGTCGGGAAACTAGCGAAGAACTCAGAGCAGGTCGGGCTCGGTATCTATGAACCGCTTCCGATGTCAGACGTGCAGACGGATCCGAAAGTCGAGTTTAACTTAGAAAATGTTGGTGGACCATCGGCCGGGGTGATGTTCACGCTTGAGATTTATGATCAATTGACAGATGGTGATTTAGCGAAGGGACATACGATTGCTGGTACTGGAACAATTGAAGAGGGTGGGAAAGTAGGACCAATTGGTGGAGCTTGGCAAAAAGTCGTCGCAGCAGACGAAGCGGAAGCGGAAATCATGTTCGTCCCAGCCGGTTCGAATTATGAAGAAGCAAAACCATCCATCAAAAAACTCGGGACGAAAATGAAACTCGTCCCGATCAAAACAGTTGAGGATGCACTCGATTATTTAGAAGAGTTACCAGAAAAATGAGCAAACCGACGATGTTCCTCTAGTTGGTCATACCGAGCCAAGGGAACGGCATACGCTGCCGTAACTTGGCTCTCTTTTATGAGCCAAGGGTGCGCCTCGAATGTGCTGATGACTCGAATGTGTTGCTTGATTTGCCGTAGCGCTTGTCTTCCTTTGTCATTAAAGGCAAGTGGTCGCACGTAATCGATTTGGTCAAATGCAACCGAATCGATTTCTTCCGTCATCGTCGAGGTCAGTAAATAAATGAGTGTGCGCTGTAAACTTGTCCGCGTATAGCGGCGTGTTTTGATGAAAGTCATGAAGTCGTCGAAAGTCGAGCTGTAGCGGGCGCCTTCGACGAGACGAGGTGCCAGTGACGTATCAATGCCGTTAAATTGCATGAGAACGCCTAGAGGCGTCGATAGAAGCCGGTTCCGGATAAAGGGATAGTAGAGATCAAATGAAGCAAAAGTCGCCCCTTGGAGTACGCTAGCGCTTTCTTTTGGAAGTCCTGTCAATTGGTGCGTTTCATCGTAGTGGGCACGGATTGCTGTCGCGCTCATGATATCGCCGACTGACAGGTCGTGGTAGCCACTTCCGATACGCTTTGTCGTATGTAAGGAGATGTTTGATGCAGCACGGGCATAATAATAACCGAGTGTGTTATTCGGCGTCGTCAAGTCGAGCGTCGTCGTCAATGCGCGGAATGCCTGGCTCGCTGCCATCGCGGAAGATAATCCGTTTGATAAGCCTTCTTTGACGAGTCGCTGGTACGCAGGAGTCTCTTCATTTTTTTCAGATGCTGCTAAAAGGAAAGGGGTGATGTCTCCACATTCACTCCCGAATGACAAAGACGTAGCGCCGATCATTTCGGCGATCGTGACGCCTCCTTGCGCAAAACGGTCGGCGCGTTGGACGGAAAAATAAAACGGAAGTTCTAAGACAAGGTCGATTTCGCCGCTTGCGACGGCCGCTCGTGCACGTGTCCACTTGTCACTAAAAGCAGGTTCCCCGCGCTGCATGAACGTTCCGCTCATGATGGCGACGATCAAATCGGCATCGGTTTCCTCGCGTGCGATTTTGGCTTGATAGAGGTGTCCGTTATGAAACGGATTGTACTCTGAAATAATTGCTGTCATCTTCATGAAACTTTCTCCTTTGCAAACGGAATTAAGTGCGGTAATATGGATGAAGACGTCCGAAAGTGTTCGTTCTCTAGCGATTTCAGTGTAAAGAAAAAACATTGACAAAACAAGATGTCCTCTCTATAATTCATATTGTTGCAATCGAGGTGATTCGGATGAAATGGTCCCTGATGCAATTGAATAAATTGCGCAATCTGGGTCAACTTCAGGTTAACGAGACGATCGAGCTTCCTGAGCTCATCGCCCTCCATCCGGATATCCGGGCGGTGCAACCTGTGCACATTCGTGCAAATGCATCGTTTACATCGAATCAATTAATATTCAATCTCCGGATTACTGGCGAAATGACGCTTCCGGATGCCCGGACGCTAAATGACGTCGCGTACCCGTTCGAGATTGAATCCATCGAGTCGTTCCTGCTCGAAGTTGATGCTGCTCCGGTTGATTCGGACGATATCAATTTACCGAACGGGAATACGGTCGATCTTCGACCACTCGTGCAAGAATTGATTTTACTTCATGTGCCAGTGCAAGTGCATGGGGATGATGAAGAAAATCAGTTGGTTCAAGGGGAAGGTTGGACGGTTCTTTCAGAAGAATCTCCAGAAGAAGCTGAACCAAAAATTGATCCGCGACTTGCGGGTCTCGCTCAGTTCTTTAAAAAAGATCAGGATTCCTAATTTTTTGATAAAGACGAGTGTATTTTTTCAAGGAGGTGGACAACGATGGCAGTACCATTCCGCAGAACGTCGAAAACACGCAAACGTCTTCGCCGTACTCATTTCAAACTCCGTGTACCAGGTATGGTCGAGTGCCCAAACTGTGGTGAAATGAAACTTTCACACCGTGTTTGTAAAGCATGTGGCTCGTACAAAGGTAAAGAAATCGTCAGCAAGTAAGCTGAATGATCGGTATAAAGACGACCTGTAAAATCGAGAAAATCGGTTTTACAGGTCGTTTTTTTTGATATATAAAGGAGTGATTCGACGATGAGCAGAATAGGAATCATCGGAGCCGGTGCTGTTGGGTTATTACTTGCTTCCTACTTAGCAGAGCACCATCAAATTACGTTATATACGAGACAGTTAGATGACGGGACAAAGCGAATCCTACGAGACAATCAATGGAGTCCGACCGTAAAGGTTCGACCGATTGCGCATTTCGAGTCACAAGACTTGGTGTTCGTTACGACAAAGTCGTATGATATAAAAAGTGTGATTCCTTATCTAGAACACGAGAAAAATCCAGTCGTTTTTTTACAAAATGGAATGGGACATCTTGATGCAGCACGTGCTCTGCCGCAAGCAATTTTCGGGGTCGTTGAGCATGGCGCGATGAAAACAGGTCCTTACGAAATCCGTCATACGGGAAAAGGGCGCATTCGATATGGGAATCATGTCCTGTCGATGCTGAAGCGAGATGCGTTGCAGTTTGAGCACGTAACGAATATTGAAGCAGTCATGGTGACGAAATTATTCATGAATGCTGTCATCAATCCATTGACAGCTTATTATGGGGTTGAAAATGGGCGATTACTCGATGAACCGTATGCATCGAAAGCACGTGCCGTCTTTGCCGAAGTGCGTAGTGTCTTCCCGAACCACCCGATTACGTATGATGAAATCGAACAGATTTTAAAGCGTACGCGTCTCAATCGCTCGTCGATGTTACGGGATGTGGAGCAAGGACGAATGACGGAAATCGATCCAATCGTTGGGTATGTGCTAAAGCAGGCGACGCAACCGACACCGTTGTTAGCTTATTACTTTCAGGAAATTAAGCATCGAGAACAAGAGGGGGATTCGTTGTGACGGTTTTTATCATCTTTCCACTGTTCAGTTTAATTGTCCTTTACTTATTATTCCTGTTGTTGTTTCGGACGCATGCCAAGGCCGTCCGGGTCGCGCTTGATCTCGGGACGTTCATCGTATTGTATGCGATTCATGTTTCGTTAATCGCATTGACGGGGCATAACTACGTGGGTTGGTTGTTGATTGCGGTATTGTCAGTGTTTGCATTAAATGCGTTATGGCAACGGATTCGACAAGTCGACATCGATTATGTCCAAATGATTCGACATAGTTGGCGAATCATCGTCTTGATTGCCCTTCCTGTACATCTCATACTGTTTGGAATTGGAATTCGTCAACTAATGATTGGTTGATCAAGTTAGAAAGAAGGGATTTTGTTTGAAGGTACAATCATTTCACGCCTTATATGAAGACAACTCGTTGATGCATAGAGCGACGGGTGAAGACTTTTCTAAATATGTAGACCACATCGGAGAAGATGGGATGCTCGAGCGGAGCCAACATCTTCGAGAACGTCAGTATCCTCATCTCAGTCCACTCGTCGATGAGTTGATTCGTCAAAATCCGCAGATGACTGGAACGATTCGACAGCGTCTCGAACGTTTACGGACGGGTGAGGCACAAGTCGTCATTACTGGGCAGCAAACCGGTATCTTCGGGGGGCCTTTATATGCAATTTACAAACTGTTAACCTGTCTAAAGGTCGCGAAGCAAGCGGAAAATCAATTGGGGTTACCGGTTGTTCCGATTTTTTGGCTCGCGACCGAAGATCATGATTTTGATGAAATCAATCATATCTATGCACCGACGACAGAATATCAACCGCGAAAATTGACGGTTTCACCGCAAGATACGATTCAGCGTTCCGTTAGTCGGATGACGCTCGATCAAAAAGCGGTCAAACAAGTCTTACGCCAAGCCTTGAGCGTCGACCAAGAAACACAAAATACAAAGGAACTTGTTTTGCTGGTGGAGCGGTTGATTGATCAAGAAACGACATATGGCGGTTTTTTCTCAGCGCTACTCGGAGAATTAGTGAATCATGATGTCATCTTTTTTGATGCCGATGCAAAAGCAGTACGCGAACTCGAAATTCCATTCTTTGAGCAGTTGATTCAAGACAACAAAGAAATTCGTCAAGCGTTGTCGATCGGGATTCAGCAAACGACGGACTTACCGGATACCTTCTTGAATGAAGAAGCAGCGCATCTGTTCGTCGAGGACATCGGACGGGATTTATTGTACCCGGGAGAAGACTTTGTAACGAAGCAGGGGAAGACTTACACGGAACTTGAGTTACTGGCGTTGCTGTATGCAAGTCCTGAGCGTTTTTCGAATAGTGTCGTCACACGACCGTTGATGCAGGATTATCTGTTCCCGACCCTCGCCTATATCGGAGGACCTGGTGAGATTGCCTACTGGACACGTCTTCGACCATTGTTCCATCACTTTGATTGGACGATGCCGCTGCTCATTCCACGAATGGGCGCCGTCATGTTACGGGCGCGGGACGAAAAGCTGCTTCGCCGGTATGACTTGTCGCTAGAACAAGTATTATCGCATGGTGTAGCGATTGAACCGTTCGATGCGACGAAGATAAATAGTCAGCTGCATTCGTCGCATATTTTAGGTACTGCACTCATTCAAGAAATTGAACAGGTCGAGCGGGCAACTTCTAAAAATTTATCAGCGACGAAAAAGCTGAATAAACAAATTCAACTCGCAATCGATACGCTCGTTACGCAAGAGCGGCGGAATTACGATCGCCTCATGCGAACAAAACGCTCACTCCAGTATCAACTTCTTCCGAATGGAGCGCCTCAAGAGCGCATGCACTCCATCTTGCCATGGCTCAATCGCTACGGTTTAGATTTAATTCAAAACCTGCGTGTACAATATGAGCAGACAGATGCTGAACAATTGGAAATTTTGCTTTAAACCTGCTGAAATGAGCAGGTTTTTTTGTTTTTTTAGCGAAAGATACCTAAAAGTGAAATAAATCAAGAAAACTGTCTCATTTTCGTAACGTTTTAAATAAGGAATGTGATACATTGAAAAAGAGTAACGTCCATCTTGGACACTGAAAGGTGAGGCAGGGCATGTTTGAACATGAAACGGTATTAAAATGGGAGTCCATTAAAGGGCTAGATATTAAACCTGATGGAGTATATGTAGATTGTACATTAGGTGGAGCAGGACACAGTGAAGAAATCGTGAAGCAATTGACGACAGGTCATCTCTATGCATTTGATCAAGATGACGTCGCGCTTGCCCATGCGGAAGAACGTCTCGCAGCGTATGCCGGTCGCTTTACGCTGATTAAGAGTAACTTCGTTCACTTGCAAGAAAAGCTAAATGAGTTAGGTGTAACTAAAGTAGATGGTATTTTGTTTGATCTCGGTGTATCCTCCCCCCAGCTGGATGAAGGGGAACGTGGTTTTAGTTATAACTTTGATGCGCGTCTCGATATGCGAATGGATCAAACGTCATCGTTATCGGCATATGAAGTCGTCAACGACTGGCCATATAATGATCTCGTTCGGATTTTCTTTACATACGGAGAAGAAAAATTTTCGAAGCAGATTGCACGGAAAATTGAAAAGGCACGTGAAGAAGGTCCAATCACGACGACGTTCGAACTGGTCGAACTCATCAAGGACGCGATTCCAGCGCCTGCCCGTCGAAAGGGTGGGCATCCGGCAAAGCGGACGTTCCAAGCGATTCGGATTGCTGTCAATGATGAATTGAATGTCTTCGATCGAGCGGTGTATCAGGCGATTGATTTGCTGGCTGTTGGTGGTCGTCTTTGTGTCATCACGTTCCATTCACTTGAAGACCGCATGTGTAAACTAGCATTTAAAGAAAAATCATCGTTACCTGAGCTTCCACAAGGATTGCCGATGATTCCAAAAGAGTTTGAACCAGAACTTCGCCTCGTCACACGTAAGCCGATTACAGCAGGAAATGATGAGCTTGATGATAACCGTCGTTCACGTTCTGCTAAGTTACGGATTGTTGAAAAAATGAAGGAAAGTTGAGAGGAGCATTCAGATGGCAGAACCACTTCGTAAACCAGTCCAATCGCTAGAACCTGTTCGTCAGCGCCCAGTTCAAGAACCGACGAAAACGGAAGACATTAATCGTCGCGTCGCCGTCCGTCCGAAGTATCGCCTGTATCCCTTTGAAAAATTCTTATACAGTGCAATGATTGGTGGTCTCGTCTTATTCGGTAGCGCGACGATTGGGGCACACAATGATGCTTATAACGTCAGTCGAGATCTTGCGAAGGAAAATCAAGTGACGCAAGAGATGAAGAAGGAAAATGAACGTCTTCAACTTGAAGTTACGAATTTAAGCTCTCCAGAACGGATCTACAAGATTGCGAAAGAACAAGGTCTTGATATGCGAAAAGGGAACATCAAGGTGATTCCTAAATGAATCCACTTAAAAAGTCCCGTGTGAGAGTAGCCATCATCATGATGATATTTGCTGCTCTCTTTTTTGTGTTTATTGGCCGGTTTCTTTATTTGTCGACAACTAAAAAGTTTCACGGAGAAGATATGATTGCCTACGCGGAAAAGAAACGCTGGGAAGCCGAGTCGACGCTCTCGGCAGAGCGAGGGGAAATTTTTGACCGTCTTGGTTCACCGATTGCGATCAATGTACCCTCTTACCACCTTGTCGCAGTCTACCGGTTAGGCGGCGTTCAAGATCCGGATGCGACAGTCGTTGACTATAAGAAGACGGCGACAGGGCTCGCGCCGATTCTTGGTATGACGGTCAAAGAGCTTGAGACGTATTTGATTGAAAATAAAGACCGCTCGCAAATCGAGTTCGGAAAAAAAGGGAGTGATTTGACGCTTGATCAAAAAGAAAAAATTGATAAGCTCGACCTTCCCGGAATCCGACTGATTGAAGAACCAAAACGATATTATCCAAACGGTGTTTTTCTATCCGATACGCTCGGATTCGTTCAAAAGATGACGGAGGATAACGGACGCGTCGTCTTAAAAGGACAGATGGGGATCGAAAAACAATATGATGATGCGTTACGGGAGTCAATTGGGTCCCGTGTCTTTGAAAAAGATCGAAGTGGCGGTGAATTGATTCAAGGTGGATCGCGTATTTCAAATGAGCCGAAAGATGGCTCGAACTTATACTTGACGATTGATCACCGGATTCAACAAGCGCTCGAAAAACAAATGCAGAAAATGTATGACGAATACAAACCTAAAAATGCGACAGGTGTCGTCATGGATGCAAAAACGGGTGAAATACTCGCGATGACGGATCGACCATCATTCAATCCGAACTTGCGGGATATGACAGATTTCACGAACTTTGCCGTTTCCTCCCGGTTCGAACCGGGTTCGACGATGAAGATCTTTACGCTGGCGGCTGCGATTGATGCCGGTGTCTTTCGGCCGAATGAACCGTATAAGTCAGGTAACTACAACTATAAAGGCACAGTCATCAAGGATTACAATGATGTTGGTTGGGGGACGATTCCAATGATTGAAGGAGTCTATCACTCGTCGAATGTCATGTTCTCGATTTTGACAGCTGAAAAGCTAGGCATCGAGCGGTATAAAGAATACTTTAAGAAGTTTCATTTTGATCAAAAGACGGGTATAGACATCTCGGGAGAAGTAAACAGTCAGTCCGATTTATCAAAACCGTTAAATACGGTCATCACGTCGTGGGGACAATCGACCGCCGTGACTCCGATGCAATTGTTGCAGGGAGCGACGGCAATCGCTGGAAATGGTGAAATGGTCAAACCACACATCATCCAAAAGGCAGATCACGTCGATCAGGCTCCTTACAAAGCAAAAACGGAAGTGGTCGGCAAACCGATTTCGGCTGAAGCGGCGAAGGCGACGCGGGAAGCACTCGATGGCGTCGTCAACAGTAAGCTTGGAACGGGACAAATGTATAAGTTGGATGATTACCGCGTCATCGGTAAAACAGGGACAGCGCAAATTTCAGAGAACGGGAAGTATATCCAAGGAAAGTTCATCCATTCCTTCATCGGAATGGCCCCGAAGGATGATCCTGAACTCATCATGTACATTGCAGTCGATCGTCCATCGAAAAATGAATCATCGGTCTCGGGTCCAAGTATCATGAGTCCAGTTTTCAAAAGCGTCATGAATACAGCACTCCAGTATCGGAGCATCCAGCCCGAAACACAAAAAGAGTCAGTCGATGTCAAAGCAAAAATAACACCGAGCTATATTACAAAAACCGCTGCCGAAGCGAAGGCTTTAGCGAAGGAACAAGGTGCCGTTCCGATTATTTTAGGTGACGGGGCACAAGTCGTCTCGCAAATCCCGTCGCGTGGTCAGGAATTCGTCAGTGGTGAACGTGTCCTTCTTAAAACGGATGATACGTTCAAGATGCCTGATTTGACTGGCTGGTCGCAACGAGATGTCAAAAAGCTCGTCAGTTTGTATGATTTGAAGTTAGATGTGATTGGTAAAGGTTTTGTAACCAAACAATCAGCCCGAACTGGTACACTAGTGAAAGAAAATGGAAAGTTGACGGTTGAACTCGCTGAACCAAACGATTAAGGTAAAAGCGGTCCCTAATTTTCTGCAGGAGAACGAGGACGAACAGGAGTCATTCGTTGACTTTTGAATTCGTCCTCTTTTTCTGTAAATGAGTGGAGGAAATGAAATGGTGACGATAACAGAAATCGCAAGTTGGCTCGGATTAGATGTGACAGACAAAAGATCGCTTCGCCACTTTGCGACGGATTCGAGAAGTGAACTGACAGAAGGATTGTACGTTCCGATACAAGGCGCGCGCGTCGACGGACATTCGTTCATCGATGGAGCAATCGACCAAGGAGCCATCGCGACGTTATGGAAAAAAGGAATCCCGCTTCCGGACGCAGACATCGTCGTACTCGAAGTCGAAGACCCGTTAGCCGCGTTGCAACATATTGCAACACGTTACTTGAAACTCGTCTCACCAAAGGTAGTGGCGATTACGGGGTCCAATGGTAAGACATCGACAAAAGATATGGTCGAAAGTGTATTGAAAACGACGTATCGGACGCATAAGACATCAGGTAATTTTAATTCAGACATCGGCATGCCGTTGACGATTTTGATGATGCCTCGTGACACGGAGGTAGCGGTGCTCGAGATGGGAATGAGCGGCTTCGGTGACATCGAGTTCTTATCACAATTAGCAGAACCGGATATCGCACTTGTAACGAATATCGGTGAGTCTCATGCGGAACATGTCGGGGGGCGTGCAGGAATTGCAAAAGCCAAATTAGAAATCACAGCAGGTCTAAAGCCGGATGGTCATCTATTCCTTGACGGAGACGAAGCGTTACTTGCTGGTGTTACAGGTGAGCGGATTGGTTACCACCACGCAAACACATTTGTCATCGAGCAAGCAGAGGCGACCTTCCTCGGAACGACGTTTCAATTTGCCGGAGCAACATTCCGTATTCCGGTTCTTGGAAAACATCAAGTGCGCAACGCGGCTTATGCGATTGCGACAGCACGTGCACTCGGGGTTGCGGACGAGGTGATTCAGGCAGGGCTGGATGAAGTGAAATTGACACCGATGCGGATGGAACGTCTTGTCTATCACAAGACAGCCATTATCAATGATGCTTATAATGCAAGCCCGACATCGATGAATGCGGCAATCGAGACGGTTGCAGAGCTTGACGGTTATCCGACCCGCGTTGTTGTCTTAGGAGACATGTACGAGCTTGGGGACCAAGAGCGTGAATTGCACGCATCGGTCGGTAAGCGGATTACACTTCCAGTCTCACATGCTATTCTTGTAGGAGAGAAGGGACGGTATATCGCGGAAGGCATTACTGATCCGTCGGTAGTGGTCGAATTCGCAGAGACGGTCGATCAGGCGGCTACGTTGCTTCGTCCGTTGTTGGGTGAACAAACGATTGTGTTGCTTAAAGCTTCTCGTGGAGTAGCACTTGAGCAGATTTTAACGGATTTAAACAAAATTTAATTCTTAAAAGTAGGTGTTTGCAATGATTACATTATTCATCAGTTTAATTGTCGCTTTACTCGTGGTTCTTCTTGTCATGCCAAGAGCGATTCCTTTTTTACACCAGTTGAAATTTGGACAAGAAATTCGAGAAGAAGGACCGCAGTGGCACCAGGTCAAGTCCGGAACGCCAACGATGGGTGGAATCGTCATTTTACTCGCAATGATCGGGAGTTTGATTGCGGCGATGATTACGGGAGACTTAGAAGCGAATCACTTGTCACTCTTGTTCTTGACGCTTGCTTATGGTGCGATCGGATTCATCGATGATTACATCAAAGTCGTCAAAAAACGTAACCTTGGATTGAACTCGAAACAAAAATTAATTGGACAAATCGTTGTTGGATTATTGTTTGTATGGTTGAGTGGTGGGTTTACAAGCGAAGCGACTTACTTAGCGATCCCGTTTACGTCAATGACGTTTGATTTCGGCTTGCTTTATCCACTTGTCGCGTTGTTCTGGTTAGTCGGATTTTCGAATGCCGTCAATTTGACGGACGGATTAGATGGTCTCGTATCCTTTACAGCAATCCCGACATTCCTGTTCTTTAGTTTGTATGCGTGGTTCGTTGCAGATGAAGTAGGGGTCGCGTTATTCGCGATGTCAGCAGTCGGTGCATTGATTGGATTCTTATTGTTCAATGCCCACCCTGCGAAAATCTTCATGGGGGATACAGGTTCGCTCGCACTCGGAGCAGCACTCGCCGGGTTATCCATCCTCTTAAAACTTGAATTGCTACTTGTCTTAATTGGAATCGTGTTCGTTGTTGAGACATTATCTGTGATTTTACAGGTGATTTCATTTAAAACGACGGGAAAACGTATCTTTAAGATGAGCCCGATTCATCATCATTTCGAGATGGTCGGTTGGAGTGAATGGCGGATTGTCGGTACGTTTGCTTCGATTAGTTGTATCGTAGCGTTCATTGCCTACTTGCTTGTTTAATTGAAATTTCCGGATGAAGAAAGTGAGCGATTTTAAGATGAAGAAGTCTGATTGGGTCAACAAAAAGGTCTTAGTGCTCGGAACGGCTAAAAGTGGTATCGCAGCGGCTAAGTATTTGGTCGAAGCAGGGGCAGATGTGACGGTGAACGACGGTGGGACACCCTCGGGAACAGATCAAGATACTTTGCTGAAACTCGGTGTCAAAACGACTTTCGGCGAGCATCCGCTCACGTTACTTGAAGGAGTAGAGCTCATCGTCAAAAATCCAGGGATTCCGTATCAGATTCCGCTCTTGCAAGAAGCACTGGTGCGACAGATTCCAATCTGGACGGAAGTCGAGCTTGGCTATCATGCGACGAATGCGCAATGGGTAGCGATTACAGGGTCAAACGGGAAGACGACGACGACGACGCTTGTCCACGAATTATTGAAACAGCAGACGCGTCCGGTACACTTGGCGGGAAACATCGGCTTCCCGGCGATTGAGATTGCGAAAGAAGCGGAAGATGATGCAATCATCGTGATTGAACTTTCGAGTTTCCAACTGATGGGAATGCACGCCTTTAAACCAATGAGTGCGGCTTTCTTAAACTTATCAGCGGCTCATCTTGACTATCATGGTGATCTTGAATCCTACGCGGAAGCGAAAGCACGAATTTTCCGTAACATGGATGCGAATGACCGCCTTGTCGTCAATGCAGACGATGATGTCGTCATGCGCTTAAGTGATCAGGCAAAAGCAGAGCGGTTGCGTTTTTCACGTAAGAGTCCAGCTTATGCTCGTGTCGAGCAGGACATGATTATGGTTGGTGAAACGCCGATCTTACCGGCCGCTGAACTGGCTTTAGGTGGGGGACACAATCTAGAGAACGTCTTAGCAGCATTGACGTTAGTAGAACCATTCAATATTCCGTTACAAGCGGTGCAGGACGTCTTACGGACATTCGGTGGCGTCGCGCATCGTACAGAGTACATTGGCGAATTCAAGGGACGTAAAGTCTACAATGATTCGAAAGCGACGAACAACGTAGCGACGGAAGCAGCACTATCCGGTTTTAAAGCTCCAATCATTTGGTTATGTGGCGGACTAGAACGCGGTGCTGATTTAACACCACTCGTAGAGTCGATGACACAAGTCAAGCATGTCGTCGGTTTGGGCGAGACTGGACCACGTTTTGCGGAACTGGCACGTCAAGAAAAGATTGATGCAACGGTCGTCAGCGATATGGCGCAAGCAGTACAGGCAGCATTTGATGTCTCACAAGCCGGGGATATCATCTTATTATCGCCTGCGTCAGCGAGCTGGGATCAATATAAGACGTATGAAGAACGTGGCGAACATTTTGTTCGCGCCGTCGAATCGATTGGAGGAGATGCTAAATGAGAATCGTCGTATCAGGTGGTGGAACCGGAGGGCATATTTATCCGGCGCTCGCGATGATCCGCGAAATCGAGCGACGGATGCCGTGTGAAGTGCTATACATCGGAACGGAAAATGGGCTAGAAGCAGATATCGTCCGACGCGCAGGAATTCCCTTTGAATCGATTGAGATTTCAGGTATTCGCCGTTCGTTATCATTTGAAAACGTTAAGACGGGAATCCGTTTCTTAAAGAGCGTGACCCGTGTCCGGAAAATGTTGCGAAAGTTCAACCCCGACATCGTGGTCGGGACAGGTGGTTTCGTTTGTGGACCGGTCCTTTATACAGCAGCGAAGATGGGGTATAAAACACTCGTCCATGAGCAAAACAGTTTACCTGGTATTACGAATAAGTTCCTTGCTCGGTACGTCGATCGTGTCGCGTTATCGTTTAAAGGATCAGGTCACCATTTCGGTAAAAACGAAGCGAAAACCGTTTTAATCGGTAATCCCCGGGCTTCCGAAGTAGCTGATTTGCAAGTCGACCCGGTCATTGAACGGCAACGTTATGGTTTTGAAGAAGGGCGCCCGTTAGTCGTCGTTTACGGTGGAAGTCGTGGAGCGCCAGCAATCAACCAAGCAATCATCGAGATGATGCCGAAGTTCATTCAGATGGATTGGTCGATGTTGTTCGTGACAGGTCAAGTTCATTTTGAAGAGATTACTCGCCAAATCGGAACGGTCCCGGAGCGGATTCAGTTACGTCCGTTCGTCTATGATTTACCGAATATCTTAAAGGCGAGTCAACTCGTCATTTCACGTTCGGGTGCGAGCACGTTAGCGGAATTGACGACGCTCGGATTACCGAGCATTCTCATTCCGAGTCCATACGTCACAGAAAACCATCAAGAAGTAAATGCCTCGTCCCTCGTCGAAACAGGAGCAAGCTTGCTCGTCCGAGAAGCTGAACTGACAGGAGAAACGTTATTCGATGCTTGTAAAACGGCGATTGCGAATCAAGAAGCGATGTCGCAGGCCGCATTCGCTTTAGGGATGCCGAATGCATCGAGTGATTTAGTAGACGAGTTGAATCGCTTGATTCAACAAAAAAACTAAACAGTTGCAGGAATAGACCGATAAGGAACTGAAATTAATCAAGTAGAGGAGGAATGAACGTGAAGGAGCGACAACCGGTAAAAGATACGGATGCCACTGTCAGTAGTCTAGAAGATAAGATTCCTTATATCCGTGAACAACGCCGGAAGAAAGCAAACCGACGTTTAATCTATGTCCTCATCCTGATCGGTCTATTGATTGCTGTCGTATTTTATCTTCAGTCCAGTTATTCGCGGGTAGCGACACTTGAGATTGACGGTGTCGTCAATGTCAAAGAAGAAGACATCATTCAGGCGTCACGGATGAAGGTGAAGGAGACACATGCTTTCAATGTGTCAGAAGAAGCTGTGCTAGAGCGAATCGAAGATGTACCAGGTATACGGGAAGCAACGATGACACAGAGTTTTCTCCATAACTATCAAGTTAATGTCGTGGAGGAAAAAGAAATTGCTTACGCGAAAGATCAACCCGGAGACCGAATCGTCTTAGCAGATGGAACAATCATCCCTGGAAAGTCGAAGGAAGAATTGTTCGATGCACCGATTTTAACAGGCTTTACAGATCAGTCCCTTGAACGGTTGACGAAGGAACTCGTCAAAATCGAACCAAAAGTTCGGAGTCGGATTTCGGAAATCGTTGCAAACGATAAAACCGATAAAGGGGGATTGAAGTTATTCATGACGGATGGCAATACCGTCTTATTGAGTACTTCAGCTTTTTCTAACTCGTTGAATGAATATGTCAAAGTGATTTCAGCCTTACCAAAAGGAAAAACAGGGACGATCACGATTGACGGGGGAATCTATTTCAAACCATATAAAGTAAAAAAATAGAAAATTCCTAGTCATGAGTCAGCAGATTGACAAACGTTTGTTTTCATTAGTAAATAAGTAGGCGTATCGTCATCAAATCGTAATCTATTAGATGGGTAAGTTAGACAATAACTTCTTTTCGTAGGGTTTTATATAGTGTAGACTTAAACGAGAAGAAGTTTATCTTGTTTCCTGAATATATATAGGGACAATCAGTATGAGTATTATGAAAGTGGAGGTGTCACTCCCATGGAAACGAAAGGTACGATTGCCGCACTAGACATTGGAACATCGGAAGTGAAACTCATCGTCGGTGAACTACTCGGTGGGACACTGAACGTGTTAGCGGAGGGTTCTGCACCATCTGCCGGTGTCAAACGTGGCGTCATCGTCGATATCGACCAAACAGTCAATGCCATTAAACAAGCGGTCGCTGAAGTGGAACGGACACTCGGTGAACCGATTGGTGAAGTATATGTAGCAATTTCTGGAGAACACATTCAAGTCAAGGATTGTCAAGGGATGACTTCAATTAAAGGCGAAGACAATGAAATTACGGATGACGACGTCAAAGACGTCTTACACTCCGCAATGGTCATGCGCATTCCGAACGAATTAAGTGTTGTCGATGTACTACCGAAAACGTTTACGGTCGACCAACAAACAGAAATCACGGATCCACGTGGTATGATCGGTTATCGTCTAGAAGTGACAGGGAAGTTGATCATTGGAGCGAAGACGATCCTACATAGCATTAAACGTTCAATCGAACGGGCTGGTCTAGAGCTTGCAGGATACGTACTTGAAAGCTTAGCTGTTTCAAGAATCGCGGCATCAATCGATGAACTGGAGCTTGGCGTCGGCATCATCGATATTGGACATGAGACGACAACATTGTCGATTTATGAAAAAAACGATCTCGTTTACTCGACGACGTTACCTTATGGTGGCGATCATCTGACACGTGACTTAACGTATAAGATGAATTGTAAGTACCAAGATGCAAAACTTGCGAAGGAAGAATACGGAGTGGCGCTTGAATCGTTAGGGGATCCTGAAGAAAAGGTATCCTATGTAACGATTAATGGGGAGCATCGTTTTGAGCCGCAACCTGAGATCGGTTTCGTTTTAGAGGCACGCCTCGAAGAAATCTTCGAGATGATTCAAAAACGGATGACGCAGGCTGGCCATCCACAAATGAATAGTGGCATCATTCTCTGCGGTGGAAGTTCTTCGCTTCCTGGAATCGATCAGCTAGGGAAACGGATTTTCAACCAGAACGTCAACGTCTACCAACCGGCCAGCTTAGGCATTCGTAATCCGAAGTACGCTGTGGCAGCCGGCATGTTACGCTATGTACTCTCAAGAAGTACGGTTTCGAAATCAGGATTTGATCGTGCGGACGAGAAGGAAGTCGTGGCGCAAAATCGTGAACAAGAACAATTGCTTACGAACCCGACACCGTCTCCAGTACGTGAAGAACGAACGCAACAGGAACAACCTCCAAAAGAGCGTAAATCATTCAGTAGTTTCTTTGAAAAGTTTTTTGGTTAATGACTAAAATACAATGAGTATAAAAAATTAGGGGGCCCCTTTTATGTTGCATTTTGATGAAATGATGGACCAAGTAGCTAAAATTAAGGTCATCGGCGTAGGTGGCGGTGGTTCAAACGCCGTCAACCGAATGATTGAACATGGTGTACAAGGCGTAGAATTCATCGCCGTCAATACAGATGCACAAGCACTCAACATGTCGCAGGCAGATGTGAAGCTCCAACTCGGTGCAAAGCTGACACGCGGTTTAGGTGCAGGTGCGAATCCAGAAATCGGTAAAAAAGCGGCAGAAGAAAGCCGTGAACAGTTGACAGAGATTTTGTCAGGTGCTGATATGGTCTTCGTCACTGCAGGTATGGGTGGCGGGACAGGAACTGGTGCTGCGCCAGTCATCGCTGAAATTTCAAAAGAAATCGGCGCATTGACTGTCGGTGTCGTAACGAAACCGTTCATGTTTGAAGGACGCAAACGGATGCAACACGCTGTATCGGGTGTGCAAAACTTTAAAGAAAAAGTCGATACGTTAATCGTCATTCCGAATGATAAATTACTTGAAATCGTTGATCGTAACACGCCGATGCTCGAAGCATTCAAAGAAGCGGATAATGTGCTTCGTCAAGGGGTTCAAGGGATCACAGACTTAATCGCTGTCCCTGGTTTAATCAACTTAGACTTTGCAGACGTTAAGACAATCATGACTGAAAAAGGATCTGCCTTGATGGGCGTTGGTGTTGCGACAGGCGAACACCGTGCAACGGAAGCTGCGAAGAAAGCCATTTCAAGTCCATTGCTTGAAACATCGATTGAAGGTGCAAAAGGTGTTTTAATGAACATCACAGGTAGTGCGAACCTCAGTCTATATGAAGTAACGGAAGCTGCTCAAATCGTTCAAAGTGCAGCAGATGAAGAAGTAAACTTGATTTTCGGTTCTGTTATCAACGATAACTTAGAAGATGAAATCATCGTTACCGTCATCGCAACAGAATTCGAAAACGAGCCACTCGATTTCGAGATTCCATCTGCTCAAGAAATGATGAAAAACTTACTCAAGAAAAAGCAGGCGACTCCAACTCCTGCTGCGACTGAGGAGCCGAAACCACAAGTCGAAGAGACACCTGTCAGCTCGAATCCAGAACCAGCAAAAGGGTCAGATGTTGAAGAAACGATGGACATTCCATCATTCCTTCGTCGGAACAATCGTTAATCGATTTTTTCCAAGACACGACTGCTAGACAAAGAGGTGTCGCGTAAGCGGCACCTCTTTTTTGAAAGGGATGTGAAATGATGTTTGGTCAATGGATAAAGTGGGATACACCGACCGGTACAGTGCGTGCGGCATTCACTACAAAATTTTCAGCGCCGCATGGTATTGGCAATCTTGGATTGCATGTCAATGACGATCGCGATGGTGTCATTCAAAACCGGCAAGTCATCGCCCGTCAACTTGATTTATCGCTCGAAAATTCAGTTTGGGCAGAACAGGTTCACGGGAACCATGTCGAACAAGTGACGACGCTAGATTCTGGACGAGGCGCACTGGATTATGGAACAACGATCGAGGGTACAGATGGATTGGTGACGACGGATGCAAATGTATTACTCGCCATGTTATTCGCGGATTGTGTACCGCTCGTGTTTTGTGATCCGACGACAGGAATTATTGCGAATACGCATGCCGGATGGCGTGGAACAGTCGCGAATATCGTTGAAGCGACTGTCGCCCGAATGGAAGCGGCGGGGGCAGACCGTTCCTCGATTCAAATGGTCATCGGACCCTCGATTCGTGAATGTTGTTATGAGGTCGACCAACCCGTCCTTGAAGCGATTGACGGGCTTGGTCTTGAAGATACGCCCTACACAATAAAAGAAAACGGAAAAGCGATGCTTTCGCTTCAGCAGACGAATGCTGCATTAGCAGAGCGAAGTGGATTAGGTGACATCATTGATGCAGGAATTTGTACGCACTGCCAAGCAGATGACTATTTCTCTTACCGTCATGGGGACCACCAAGGTCGTTTCGCGAGCTTGATCGTAAAGGAGTCATTACATGTCGATTAATGAAAATGTTCAACTTGTCCAACAAAAGATGCAACAAGCGAGTGAAAAGAGTTTTCAAAAAAAGCAGGTACAACTGATTGGCGTGACGAAATCAGTTTCAAGTCAAGTTGCCTCTGTGCTGTTAGAAGCAGGTATAACGGCGCTAGGTGAAAATCGTCCGGAGGGTTTGTCAGAAAAACAAGCAGCACTTGGGCGTGAAGCCTGTGAGTGGCACTTCATCGGGACACTGCAGTCGCGAAAAGTACGTCAAATCATCGATCAAATCGATGTGCTTCACTCACTCGATCGTTTGCATTTAGCGGAAGAAATCAATAAACGTGCAAAACGTCCTATCGATTGTTTTGTTCAAGTCAATGTCTCGGGTGAAGCTTCGAAACAAGGTATTTCCGCAGAAGACATCCATTCCTTTCTACATGAAATCGGTCAATATCCAAAAGTTCGTGTGATTGGACTCATGACGATGGCACCATTGACAGAAAATCAAGAGGAAGTGCGGTCCGTTTTCCGCGCTTTACGCGTCTTACGAGACGAAGTAGCAGCACGAAACCTGTCTTACGCTCCCTGTACGGAATTATCGATGGGGATGTCGTCTGATTATGAGATTGCGATTGAAGAAGGGGCGACACACGTCAGAATCGGAACGGTCCTCGTCCAATCATAAAACGTAGAAGAAGTTGAAAGGAGAATCGAAATGGGATTCAAATCGAAAATGCAACATCTGTTTCTTGGGAACACAGACGATTTAGACGAACTTGAATATGAAAATGATGCTACAATAAATAAAGGTAGAGGTACTGCAGAGCAAGAGTATGAAGAGTACTACGAGGAATCTACCCCGAGTGTTACTCAAAAGGAGGACCCTGTGCGTCAATCGAATATCGTTCCGATTCATACGAAAAAAGCAAAATCACAAGTCATTTTAAGTGAGCCGCGTGTCTTCAATGAAGCACAAGAAATTGGGGAGCATCTCCGTCAAAATCGTGCGGTCATCGTTAATATGCAACGCATGTCAAAAGATCAATCACGGCAAATGATTAATTTTCTTTCAGGCGTCGTCTTTGCACTCGATGGTACGATTACGACAATCAGTCAAAACACGCTCCTCTGTGTGCCGAACAACGTCGAGCTCGCGGGTAGTATTTCAAATCTACTTGGAGAAGATGATATCAATCATAAGGGGTGGTAAACATGGATTCACAAGTTATGTACGCGATTGGGCGTACATTGAGCACGTTACTTCAATATTATAGCTATGTCATGATTGCTTATATTTTACTTTCATGGTTCCCGAACGCACGAGAGTCAAGATTCGGACAAGTATTAGCGATGTTAGTCGAACCGTTCCTCGCGCCTTTCCGACGGATCATCCCGCCCATCGGAGGTATGCTTGACATCTCACCAATCGTTGCCTTTTTAGTGTTGAACTTAGCACAGTCAGGCATTCGAGCAATCTTCTTCTAATGAGCGTCTATGATCACTATCGCGGACATGAGCGGGAGTTCGTCGATCTTGTCTTAAACTGGATCGATCATGTCGAAGCGACCTATACGTTTAAACTGACAGATTTTCTTGACCCACGCGAACAGCAAATCACACGCGAACTCGTCGGAACGAAATGTGCCCTCTTTTTTGAGGGCGGTTTCGAAGGGGCAGAGCGACAGCGGGCACTAATTGCGCCTGATTACTACGAACTTGATGCGAGCGACTTTGATATTGCCATCTATCGTATTCATTATCCTACAAAATTCGTTGAACTATCGCATCGACAAGTAACAGGTACGCTCTTAAACGTCGGTCTGAAACGCGGCAAGTTCGGTGACGTCGTCATTCAAGATCAAGTCGTTCAGTTCGCAGTCGCAGAAGACGTTGCTTCTTATATCGAAGTCAACGTCGAGCGGGCAGGGAAAACGAAAATTCGTTTATCTCGCGTCGAACTAGAAGACCAATTGAAGATCAAAGAACAGGAATGGCAAGAAGAACTTGGATTCGTCAGTTCGCTCCGCTTTGATACTGTCGTCAGCGAAGTGCTTGGTTTTTCGAGACAAAAAGCACAGAGTTTGATTAAACAAGGGGAAAGTAAAGTGAATTATAAAATCGTCGAAGATCCAAGCTTCATGCTTGAAGAAGGCGATTTGCTTTCGCTCCGTGGAACAGGCCGCGTCAAATTGACGGCTATTTTAGGGTCGACGAAACGCGACCGGATTAAATTACAGTACGGATTATTAAAAGGTTAAAAAATGCTGAGGAGGATTTCATCATGCCATTGACGCCACTTGATATTCATAATAAGGAATTTACACGTAAGTTTCGCGGCTATGACGAGGATGAGGTCAACGAATTTCTTGATCAAGTCATCAAGGATTTTGAAATGTTGTTGCGGGAAAACCGTCAACAGCAAGAAGTGATTCAAAACATGCAATCGCGTGTCGATTACTTCAGTTCGATGGAAGAGACGTTAAACAAGTCAATCATCGTTGCCCAAGAAGCAGGAGAAGAAGTCAAGGCCAATGCGACTAAAGAAGCAAGCTTGATTTTAAAACAAGCCGAGCGTGAAGCGGAACAACTGCAAGATTCCGCACAGCGTCGAGCGCAACGGACAGACTTTGAAGTCGAACAGATGCGTAAGAAAATCGAATTGTACCGTAATCGTTTTAAAGTCTTGATCGATGCGCAGATGGAGTTATTGGCAAGCCATGATTGGGACGCGTTTGATAGTTCGACCCGTGGTGCGCTTGACGAGATTCCGGCAGTTGCGTATAATGACGACGATGTCATATAACTTAAATCAATGACAAGGACACGTCTTAATCAGACTGCTGCAAGCGAATCGGGGACTGGTGTGAGCCCGAACAGTAAGTGAGAATGGATATCCCCTTCGAGTGTGAGACTGAACCATTAAGTAAGTCGCACCGATTCGCCCCCGTTATCGGGCTCTTAAGTGGTAGTTCGTACGGTTGAACTACTAGTAGGGTGGTACCGCGAGTTCAAGCCAAGCTCGTCCCTATACCAGGGATGTGTTTGGCTTTTTTTGTATGTTAAATTAAAAGAAGTGAGGGAATGCCAGATGGAGTACAAAGATACATTACTGATGATGAAAACTGAATTTCTAATGCGAGGTAACTTGCCGAAACGTGAGCCGGACATGCAGGCACGTTGGAACGAGATGAACTTATATCAAGCAGTTCAAGAAAAAAATGCTGGGAAACCAACCTTCATCCTTCATGATGGACCACCATACGCAAACGGTGATATCCACATGGGGCACGGATTAAACAAAGTCTTAAAAGATATCGTCGTCCGTTACAAATCGATGAATGGTTTCCGTTCACCGTACGTACCGGGTTGGGATACACACGGTTTACCGATTGAAACAGCGCTCCAAAAATCAGGTGTCGATCGGAAGACGATGTCGGTCGCTGAGTTCCGTGAGTTGTGTGCGAAATATGCGCTCGAACAAGTCGATCATCAGCGTGAACAGTTTAAGCGTTTAGGTGTTCTCGGTGATTATGATAATCCATACATCACGCTCCAACCGGAATTTGAAGCGGCGCAAATTCGCCTCTTCGGTGACATGGCGAACAAAGGCTATATCTATAAAGGAAAAAAACCAGTCTACTGGTCACCTTCTTCTGAGTCGGCACTGGCAGAAGCCGAAATCGAATACCATGATAAACGTTCTGCTGCCATCTATGTTGCGTTCCCTGTCTTAGAAGGAAATAACATCTTAGAGCCAACCGATCACTTCGTCATCTGGACGACGACGCCGTGGACGATTCCTGCAAACCTCGGAATCTCTGTCAGTGCGGAACTCACGTATGCCCGGATCGAGTACGAAGGAAAAGGTTATATCGTCGCAGAGGCGCTTGTTCCTGAAGTCATCGAGGCACTCGGATGGGAAGACGCGACAGTCGGTCGTGTCTTCAATGGGGCAGATTTCGAATACATGAAAGCCAAACACCCGCTCTATGACCGTGAATCACTCGTCATGCTCGGTGATCATGTTACGGCGGAAGCGACCGGCGTCGTGCATACGGCACCTGGACACGGGGAAGATGACTATCGCATCGGACAAGCATACGGACTCGATGTCCTCTGCCCGGTCGATGATAAAGGGGTCATGACGGCGGAAGCACCAGGATTCGAAGGCATGTTCTATGAAGATGCGAATAAAGAAGTCGGTCTTGCGTTAGAAAAAGCGGGCGCATTGTTGAAACTATCGTTCATCAAACACTCGTATCCGCACGACTGGCGGACGAAAAAACCGGTCATCTTCCGGGCAACACCACAATGGTTCGCGTCGATTAAAGACTTCCGTGCGGAAATCCTTGACGAAATCAAAGATGTGCAGTGGGTACCGGCATGGGGAGAAACACGTCTTCACAACATGTTTAAAGATCGTGGCGACTGGGTCATCTCGCGTCAACGTGCATGGGGCGTGCCCCTTCCAATCTTCTATGCAGAAGACGGAACAGAAATCGTTACACCGGAAACAATCGACCATATCGCGAACTTGTTCGCAGAGCACGGTTCGAACGTCTGGTATGAACGCGAAGCAATCGACTTATTGCCGGAAGGCTTTACGCACCCGGCAAGTCCGAATGGTCAGTTCAAAAAAGAAACAGACATCATGGATGTCTGGTTCGATTCCGGCTCGTCACATGCCGGTGTGCTGGCGACGCGTCCAGAACTAGAGCGTCCGGCTGATCTTTACCTCGAAGGTTCAGACCAATACCGTGGCTGGTTCAACTCGTCGCTTTCGACAGCTGTTGCGACAACGGGAAAAGCACCGTATAAAGCAGTCGTCAGTCATGGTTTCGTATTAGACGGTCAAGGACGGAAGATGTCGAAGTCAATCGGGAATACGATTGCCCCAATCCAAATCATGCAACAATTCGGTGCTGAGATTCTTCGTCTGTGGGTTGCGTCAGTCGATTATCAGTCAGATGTCCGGGCATCGATGGACAACTTTAAACAAGTTTCAGAATCATACCGTAAAATCCGGAACACGGTCCGTTTCCTGCTCGGGAACTTGGATCAATTCGATCACACGGCACATCGTGTTGCGTTTGAAGATTTACCGGAAGCAGACCGTTTCATGCGGACGAAGCTCGATCAATTAGTCGGTAAAGTCAAAAAAGCCTATGATGCGTATGATTTCATGGCAGTTTACCAACTGTTGCATAACTTCTGTGTCCTTGACCTGTCTTCGTTCTACCTCGACTACACGAAAGACATCTTGTATATCGAACAAGCAGATGCACCGGCGCGTCGTGCCGTTCAAACGGTCATGTATGATACCGTCGTGACATTGTTACAATTGATGGCACCTGTCTTACCGCATACGGCAGACGAAGCATGGGAATTCGTTCCTGGTGTCGAGACGGCAAGTATCTTCTTGACGGATTTACCGGAAGCAGTCGACGTATCGGAAGAAGGACTTGCACTGATCGCGAAATGGAACGCGTTCCTCGTCTTCCGCGATGATGTCTTGAAGGCGCTTGAAGAAGCACGGGCAGAGAAGCTCGTCGGGAAAACGCTCGAAGCCAAACTCGAGCTCGCACCGAACGAAGCGACGAAGAACTTGCTTGCGACAATCGACCATCTTGAACAACTGCTTCAAGTCTCACACATCGATTTTGTCGACTCGGCAGAACGTAACTATGAGACGACAGCAATCACTGTTTTGAAAGCGGACGGCGAGAAATGTGAACGTTGCTGGACATATTCGACTGAACTTGGTCAAGATCCGGCTCATCCGACACTTTGTCCTCGTTGTACTGCGGTCGTCAATTCTTTATAATGAATAAGGGGAGGGGCGGCTACTGCGACTTCGTAGCTACCCCTCATTATTTTTGATGTGGGGGAAAACAGGATGTGGCTTTACTTAGTGATTGCTGCTTTACTCGTAGGAGTGGATCAATTGACGAAATGGATCGTCGTTCAGCAGATGACGATTGGTCAAGCGATTGAAGTCATTCCAAATTTCTTTTATCTCAATTCATACCGCAACCGTGGAGCGGCATGGGGAATGCTTGAAGGAAAATTCGGCTTCTTCTTCATCGTGACGGTTCTCGTCGTTGTTGGTCTGATTTATTTTCTGTACAAAGAAGGAACAAAAAACAAAGTATTTGCTTGGAGTGTCGCTTTACTACTGAGTGGAGCGATCGGAAATTTTATTGACCGGATGGCGCGTGGGGAAGTCGTTGATTTCTTACACTTTTATCCGTTCGGCTATAATTTTCCGATCTTTAATGTCGCAGACGTCTGCTTGACATTTGGAGTGATTTTGATGCTGATTAGCGTCATGTTCGAAGAGCGTTTGACGAAGAAGGGAACGATTGATTAATGAATGAACAACAAGTATGGACGGTCGAAGCAAAAGGCGCGACAGGGCGAATCGATAAATGGTTGGCTGAACAACAAGAGTGGTCGCGTTCGCAAGTGCAAGACTGGTTAAAGGCGGGGCACGTCGAAGTAGACGGACGCATCGTAAAACCGAACTATAAGATGACGGGAACGGAAAGCATCACCGTGCATATCCCGGAAGCCGTCGAACTCGAAATCTTACCGGAAGACATTCCGCTAGATGTCGTTTACGAAGACAGCGATGTCATCGTCATCAATAAACCAAAAGGCATGGTCGTCCACCCGGCAGCAGGACATGTGTCAGGAACACTCGTTAATGCGTTGCTTCATCACTGTCAAGACCTCTCAGGCATCAATGGGGTCAAACGACCAGGAATCGTTCACCGGATCGATAAAGATACATCGGGTCTCTTGATGGTCGCTAAAAATGATTTAGCCCATGAATCGCTTGCGCAACAATTAAAAGATAAGACGACGGAACGTCTTTATATCGCGCTTGTCCATGGCGAGATTCCCCATGAACTCGGAACGATTGAAGCACCGGTCGGCCGTGATAAAAATGACCGTCAACGGATGACGGTCACGGACAAAAACTCAAAAGCAGCGGTCACGCATTTCCGTGTCCTTGACCGGTATGAAGGCTTTACGGTCGTTGAGTGTAAACTCGAAACAGGACGGACTCACCAAATTCGTGTCCACATGCGCTATATCGGATTCCCGCTCGCAGGTGACCCGAAATATGGACCGCGGAAGACGATGAAGATGAATGGTCAAGCACTCCACGCAGCGGTTCTCGGATTTGAACATCCACGGACCGGCGAATGGTTGACGTTCGAAGCACCACTCCCGGAAGAGATGACGTTTGAGATCAGTCAGTTGAAAAAACTTGAATTAGAGTCTTGACGTTTTTCTGATAAAACGGTAGAGTAACACCTAGAGAGCGATGCGAGACATCAGCCTCACCAAATCGGTCGTCCGCGTGACGATCCTACAAAATTAGAACACCTTTAATCGAGTCCGGAGAGGCTACGAAAGGGAGACACCGTAACGCGTGTAAACACATGGCTTTGCTATGTACACATCTGTCTTCAACAACCTCCTGCCGATTAAGCAGGAGGTTTTTTTATGAAAGGAGAAGCCATGAAACCAGCCATCATTTTAGATGAAGCGGCAATCAGTCGTGCCTTAACACGAATCGCCCATGAAATCATCGAGCGCAACAAAGGGATTGAAGAATTGATGATCGTCGGTATCAAGACGCGGGGCGAAACACTTGCGAGACGCCTTGCCCGGCGGATTGAAGAGATTGAAGGAAAAGCCGTGTTACTTGGTGTCGTCGACATCTCGATGTACCGCGATGATCTCTCGAAGAAAAGCCTCGAGCCGGAAATCAAAGGGTCCGAGATGCCGGAAGACGTCACAGGAAAAATCGTTGTGCTCGTCGATGATGTCCTGTACACGGGACGGACGGTCCGCGCGGCAATGGACGCACTCGTCGATCATGGTCGACCAAGCATGATTCAGTTAGCTGTCCTTGTTGACCGAGGTCACCGGGAACTCCCGATTCGACCAGATTTCATCGGCAAGAACGTTCCGACGTCACGCGAAGAACAAGTCGTCGTCGCCTTATCAGAAGTCGACGATGCTGATCAAGTATTCATTAAACGTTAAATCAAAAATACCTTTAACGTGGTCCAGAGAGACCAGAAAGGGAGATGCTCTCATGTCAAAACATAAAGCAATTCTTGAAGTCCGTGAATTACCGAAACATCCTCTTCAATGGCTGATGCTCAGCCTCCAACATGTCTTCGCGATGTTTGGTGCGACCGTGCTCGTTCCGTTACTTACGGGATTAAACACATCTGTCGCACTCGTCGCGAGCGGAGTCGGCACGTTGATTTTCCTCGCCGTCACCCGTTTCAAAGTCCCCACATACCTTGGTTCTAGTTTTGCCTACATCGTCCCAATCATCGCCGTCAGCGAACGCTGGGGTGTCGAAGATGCACTTGTCGGCGGGATGGTCGCTGGACTTGTCTACGGACTTGTCTCCTTAATCATCATGTACACAGGTGTCTCCTGGTTGATGAAACTGCTTCCGCCGGTCGTCATCGGTCCAGTCATCATGGTCATCGGTCTATCGCTTGCCCCAACGGCTGTCAGCATGGCAATGAACGGAGCGGATGGCACATATAACGGCTTGTTCTTCTTCGTCGCCTTGACGACGCTCGCTGTTACGCTCCTCGCGATGACGTACTTTAAAGGCATGTGGAGTACGGTGCCGATTTTGTTCGGTATTCTCGCCGGATACCTCGTCGCAGCAATTAGCGGGATCGTTGATTTCGCACCACTGCGCGAAGCAACATTCTTCCATCTACCTGACTTTACGATTCCGTTCCTCGACTATTCACCGACCTTGAACTGGGCAGCACTCGCCTTGATCGTCCCGGTCACACTCGTCACGTTGACGGAACATATCGGTGAACAAAAGGTCACTTCCCGCATCATTGGGCGCGAGACGCTCCTTGATCCGGGAATGCACCGGACAGTGCTTGGAGACGGGATTGCCAAGGCAGTCGCTTCGATGCTCGGTGGACCACCTGTCACGACATACGGCGAAAATAACGGTGTCATGGCGATTACGCGTGTCTACAGCGTGTTTGTCCTTGGTGGCGCAGCATTACTTGCAATCAGCTTCGGATTCCTTGGATACGTCGAAGGCTTCATTAAAACGATTCCGACACCCGTCATGGGCGGCATCAGCATCCTCTTGTTCGGGGTCATCGCCTCGAACGGTCTCCGGACGATCGTCGAAAGTAAGGTCGATTTAGCAGATAAACGAAACTTGACGATCACGGCGGTCATCTTGGTCATCGGCATCGGCGGTGCAGCTTTGAAAGTGGGGAACTTCTCGTTAGAAGGAATGGCGCTCGCCACCATCCTCGGAGTTGTCTTGAACTTGATTTTACCGAAGGCGGCACAGGAAGAAGTCGACATCGAAGAAACACCTTTACAACCGAAACGAGCAGCTAACGACTTTTAAGACGTTCCCGAGAGGACGATAAAGTGGAGGCCCTTGTAGATCGCAGATGTTCATCTGCTTTCTTCAGCGCACCTTCACATCAGAAGGTGCGCTTTTTTGCGGCCGAAAAAGGAGTGAACGAGATGAAAACCCAACCAGTGAGTCCCGATTTCGTCAGTCTCGACCAGCTCTCGATTCTAGAAATCGAGCAGTTGATTGAGCGGGCGCTTGAATTGAAACATGGACAACCGTCAAATACCTTTGCGAATAAAACGATCGCCAACCTGTTCTTTGAAAATTCGACACGGACACGCTGTTCATTCGAGATGGCGGAACATCGCTTAGGAATGCATGTCCTGCCGTTTGAGACGACGACATCGTCCGTCCAAAAAGGAGAAACGTTACTTGATACATGTAAAACACTTGAAGCACTCGGGGTCGAAGCACTTGTCATCCGCCATCACGAGACAGGTTATTACCACGCGCTGATTGAACAGTTGACGATTCCGGTCATCAACGCGGGCGATGGGAGTGGTCAACATCCGTCCCAGTCTTTACTCGATTTAATGACGATGTTCGCTGAATTCGGTCATATTCACGGCAAAACGGTTGTCATCTGTGGGGACCTGCGACACAGCCGGGTCGCCCGGTCGAACGCGGACGTGTTGCAGCGGCTCGGGGCGACCGTCATCGGTTCCGGTCCACCGGAATGGTTTGACGAGACGATGGGGATTGCCTATGTCCCGATTGACGAGGCACTCGAGCAAAGTGACATCATCATGTTACTCCGGGTTCAACAGGAACGGCACAATCAGGCGATGGAGCTCGAAGAAACGTATCACGAACAATATGGTTTGACACTCGACCGGATGCGGCGGATTCGACCGGAAGCAATCATCTTACACCCGGCACCCGTCAATCGCGGGATCGAGATTGCGGACGAACTGGTCGAACATACCCAGTCACGAATCTTCGAGCAGATGAAAAATGGTGTGTTCGCCCGAATGGCGATTTTAGAACGTGCGTTTCATCCTAACTCAACTGAAGGAGAGATTTAATATGACACTACGTATCGATCACGCAACATGGTATCAAAACGGACAATTGCAACAATCAAGCATTCGCATCGAGGATGGCTTGATTACGGATCTCGATGCTGCGCCGCGGGCGGACGAGCAAGTCATCGATGCAAGTAACCGCTTATTAGCACCAGGCTTCGTCGATATTCATGTCCATCTCCGCGAACCGGGTGGCGAACATAAAGAAACGATTGCAACAGGTACGGCCGCAGCCGCAGCCGGCGGATTCACGACAATCTGTCCGATGCCGAATACGCGTCCTGTTCCGGATGACCGCGAGACGTTAGACGCCTTGTTCAAGAAAATCGAAGAAACGGCGTCTGTCCGGGTTTTGCCTTATGCGGCGATTTCAAAAAATCAGCTAGGACAGGAACTCGTCGCGTTTGAAGAATTAACGGATGCCTTTGCGTTTACAGATGACGGCGTCGGCGTTCAAAGTGCCGCCGTCATGCGGGAAGCGATGCGACGCGCAGCGAAACTCGGGAAGGCGGTCGTCGCCCATTGTGAGGACGATACGTTGAAAGCCGGCTGTGTCCATGAAGGTGCGTATAGTGAACGGGAAGGACTGCAGGGGATTCCGTCACTAGCGGAAAGTATCCACATCGCGCGCGACGTCTTAATCGCAGAAGCGACCGGCTGCCATTATCATGTCTGTCATGTCTCGACAAAAGAATCAGTCCGGGTCATTCGTGACGCCAAACGGGCAGGAATCCGTGTCACGGCAGAAGTGACACCGCACCATCTCGTCCTGACGGAAGATGACATCGAGGGGCAGGATCCGAACTTTAAAATGAATCCGCCCCTTCGGAGTAAGGCAGACCGGGCGGCATTGCTCGAAGGGTTACGCGACGGCACGATTGATTGTATCGCAACGGATCATGCGCCGCACGCAGCCGATGAAAAAGCGCTCGGCATCGAGCGGGCACCATTTGGAATTACGGGCTTCGAGACAGCCTTTCCACTACTTTATACGAAACTTGTTCAAACGAACCAGATGACGCTAAGCGACTTAGTCGATGCCTTGACACGCAAGCCGGCCGCCTTGTTCGACTTACCGTATGGTCGCTTGGAAGTCGGGGCACCGGCAGATCTCGTGTTGCTTGATTTAGAGACCGTTCGACCGGTTGAACCAGAACGTTTTTATTCAAAAGGAAAAAATACACCGTTCGCGGGGCAGTTACTGACAGGATACCCGGTCATGACACTCGTCGGTGGAAAAATCGTATTCAAGGGGGAAACGGCACATGTCTAAACGGACACTCATTTTAGAAGATGGTATGACGTTCGAAGGGACAGCATTTGGCGCAACACGCGTCACGATGGGGGAGGTCGTCTTCCAGACAGGGATGACGGGATACCAGGAAATGTTATCTGATCCATCCTATTGTGACCAGATGATCGTCTTGACGAATCCCTTGATCGGGAACTATGGCATCAACCGGGAAGATTACGAAACGACGCGACCACTTGCGAAAGCACTCATCGTCCGTGAAGTCTGCCATACTCCGTCGAACTTCCGCTCCCAATCGTCGTTAGCAGAGGCCTTAGAAGAATTCGATATTCCGGGCTTAACCGGCGTCGATACACGTCAACTGACGCGCCACTTACGATCAAAAGGCGTCATGCGGGGATTGCTCGTCGATGGTGAATTTAATCTCGCCGACCAATTAGAGCGTTTGCACAACATGCCACTCGCAACGGATCAGGTGCAACGTGCTTCGACGGAACGGGCGTACATCATCCCGGGTGCCGGTCCGCGGATTGTCCTCGTCGACTTTGGTGCAAAGCTCGGCATCGTCCGTGAACTCGTCCGCCGCGGTTGCGAAGTTGTCGTCGTACCGTACAATGTTACGGCGAAGGAAGTCTTACGTTATAAACCGGACGGCATGATGTTATCGAACGGTCCCGGGAATCCGAAAGACGTTCCAACAGCGATTCCATTGATTCAAGAGCTGACAGGGAAAATCGTCATCTTCGGCATTTGTCTCGGTCATCAATTGATTGCGCTTGCGCACGGCGCCGATACGTTCAAGTTACCGTTCGGTCATCGCGGTGCCAATCACCCGGTTCAAGATCTTCAAACCGGTCACGTCAGCATCACCTCACAAAATCATGGCTACGCCGTCGACGAACAGTCATTGAAGGGATTCGAGTTAATCGTCACACACGTCGCGATCAATGATGGGACGGTCGAAGGTGTCAGACACCGGACGGAACCTGTCTTCTCTGTTCAATATCATCCGGAAGCATCACCCGGTCCAATGGACGCCAATGATTTATTCGATCAGTTTTTAACAGAAATCACGAACCAACAGGAGGTCACTCATGCCTAAACGTCAAGATATCCAGAAGATTCTCGTTATCGGATCAGGTCCAATCGTCATCGGACAAGCAGCAGAGTTTGATTATGCCGGAACCCAAGCGTGCCAAGCACTCAAGGAAGAAGGTTACGAAGTCATCCTCGTGAACTCGAACCCCGCAACGATCATGACAGACCCGACTGTCGCGGACCGGGTTTACATCGAACCGCTCCAAGCGGAGTTCGTGTCCCGGATCATCCGCAAGGAACGTCCGGATGCCTTGCTTGCGACACTCGGTGGGCAGACTGGATTGAATCTAGCGGTCGAACTCGACCGACTCGGCGTTTTGGCTGAATATGGTGTCGAACTGCTCGGAACGAAACTGTCCGCGATTGAAGAGGCAGAAGATCGTGATTTGTTCAGAAAATTGATGTTCAGACTGGGACACGGTGTCCCGGAGAGTGAAATCGTTCATACAGTAGAAGAAGCGGAACAATTTTGCGCGAAAATCGGTCTGCCGATCATCATTCGACCGGCTTACACGCTCGGTGGTACAGGCGGCGGGATTGCTGAGACGATGGACGAGTTCGTCCGAATCGTCGAGGGCGGTATCAAAGCGAGTCCGGCGAACCAAGTATTGCTCGAGAAATCGATTGCCGGGATGAAAGAAGTTGAGTTCGAAGTCATGCGTGACGCGACGAACCAAGCGATCATCGTCTGTGCGATGGAAAACTTTGACCCGGTCGGCGTCCATACGGGCGACTCGATTGTCTTTGCACCGACCCAGACACTGTCCGACCGCGATTATCAAATGATGCGAAATGTTTCACTCGACATCATCCGTGCCCTTGGCATCGAAGGCGGATGTAACATCCAGTTTGCACTTGATCCGCATAGTTTCGACTACTATGTCATCGAAGTGAACCCGCGCGTTTCGCGCTCGTCGGCCTTGGCGTCGAAGGCGACAGGCTACCCGATTGCAAAACTTGCGGCAAAAATTGCTGTCGGTTATGCCTTATCGGAACTGAAGAACCCGATCACGGAAACGAGTTTTGCCTCGTTTGAACCGGCACTCGACTATGTCGTCGCGAAGATTCCGCGCTGGCCGTTTGATAAGTTCGAATCGGCAGACCGGACGCTCGGGACGCAAATGAAGGCGACAGGTGAAGTCATGGCGATGGGACGGACGATGGAAGAAGCCTTGCTGAAGGCAGTCCGCTCGCTCGAAATCGGGATGTCGGATCTCCGGATGGACCGTTTTCTCGACATGGATGAAGTGACACTCAACCAGTACATCGTCAAAGCAACGGATGAACGGCTATTCGCCCTTTACGCGGGAATGGAGCGGGGTTATTCGGTCGAACAAATTCACGAATGGACCAGCATCGACCGGCTGTTTTTAGAGAAGTTACACCATATCTTCCGGATTGAACAGGAGTTGGCACGCGAAGAGCTGACACGCGAGCGTTTATTACACGCAAAACGTTACGGCTTCAGCGATGCGATGATTGGCCGGATCACGAAGAAAAGTGAGACCGTGATTCGCCACACGCGAAATCAAGAACAGATTCATCCCGTCTACAAGATGGTCGATACGTGTGCAGCAGAGTTCGCTTCCGATACACCGTATTACTACGGGACGTATGAAGTCGAAAATGAAGCGGCACCGACGACACGCCCGTCGATTCTCGTACTGGGTTCCGGGCCGATCCGGATTGGACAAGGGGTCGAATTCGATTATGCGACGGTCCACTCGATTCAAGCGATTCGCGAAGCGGGTTATGAAGCGATCATCGTCAACAATAACCCGGAAACGGTCTCGACGGACTTCTCGATTTCGGACCGGCTCTACTTTGAACCACTGACGACGGAAGATGTTCTCGAAGTCATCCGAAATGAACAACCGATCGGCGTCATCGTCCAGTTCGGCGGGCAAACCGCCATCAACTTAGCTGAGTCGCTCGCTGACGAAGGGGTCAAGATTCTCGGAACGGCGTTAGAAGATCTTGATATGGCAGAAGACCGGAAACAATTCGAAGCCGCTTTGACAAAACTTGAGATTCCACAACCGCCCGGAAAAACAGCGGTCACGGTCGAAGAAGCGACGGCAGCGGCAGCGGGTCTCGGCTATCCTGTCCTCGTCCGTCCGTCTTATGTCCTCGGTGGACGTGCAATGGAAATCGTCTACGGGCAACAAGAGCTCGAACATTACATGAAACATGCCGTCATCGCCTCGCCGGAACGACCGGTCCTCGTCGACCGTTACTTGACGGGAATGGAGCTTGAAGTGGATGCGATTTGCGACGGTGAAGATGTCGTCATCCCGGGTATCATGGAGCACATCGAACGTGCGGGAGTACACTCCGGGGACTCGATCGGGGTGTATCCCCCGCAACGTGTCGCACAAGCAATCAAAGATCAAATCGTTGATTACACGACGCGTATCGCAAAAGCATTCCGCATCAAAGGATTGCTCAACATCCAGTTCGTCTTCGCTGACGGGGAACTCTATGTGCTTGAAGTCAACCCGCGGGCGAGTCGGACTGTACCGTTCATCTCAAAAGTAACGGGATTACCGGTCGCACGTCTCGCGACGAACGTCATCTTAGGTGAGACACTCGCGTCTTACGGACTGATAAGCGGTCTCCTGCCGGAAGAGAAGCTCGTGTCCGTCAAAGTACCGGTCTTCTCATTCGCGAAACTGAAGGAAGTGGATCCGTCACTCGGACCGGAAATGAAGTCGACCGGTGAAGTCATCGGAACGGACCGGACGCTCGAGAAAGCACTGTATAAAGGGTTACTCGCTTCCGGAATGGCGATTCCTGAACATGGTCGTATCTTGATGACGGTCGCTGATCAAGATAAACAAGAAATGCTGGGTCTCGCCAAGCGGTTTGCAACACTCGGATTCACATTGCTCGCAACAGCCGGAACAGCAAGCTTCTTGACAGAACATGAGTTAGCCGTCCAGGTCGTCGGAAAAATTGGTTCCGATCAAGGGTCAATGCTTGATTTAATCGAAAAAGCGGAAGTCGAGTATGTCATCAACACGATGAGTCGCGACTCCCAAGTGACGAAAGATGGTTTCATCATTCGCCGGGCAGCCGCAGAAAACAATGTCGTCTGTCTGACATCGCTCGATACGGCAGAAGCGTTACTCCGAGTCATTGAAAGTCTCTCGTTCGAAGCAAGTTCGATTCAAGCATTCACGCATATGAAAAAGGCGGTGACGCGATGATTGAACTACTAACGGTCGTCTCAACGAAGAAGGTCGCAGTTAATGCGACAGAGTTGATTTGTCGGATGCCGGAGGTAAAAAAGATTGAGCCGGGTCGCTTCATGCACCTGCGTGTCGGCCCGTTATTACGGCGTCCGATTTCAATCGCAAACGTCGAAGGCGATCTAATCACTTTTTTATTCAAAGAGATTGGTCAAGGAACAAAAGAACTCGCTTCCTTACGGCCTGGGGATTTCGTCGATGCCCTCGGACCACTCGGGAACGGTTTCCCGGTGAACTTGATTGAGCCGACGAGTTGCGTTGTCCTCGTTGGTGGGGGAATCGGTGTTCCGCCACTGTATTATACGATGCGTAAACTTGTCGAACGTGGGGTGACGTGTGAAGCGATTCTAGGGTTTGATACGGCAGACAGTGTGTTTTATGAAGAGGCGTTTAAAAAGCTCGGGCCGACGACGATTACGACGGTCGACGGGACAGCGGGTGTTCAAGGATTTGTGACGGCGGCACTGACACCAGAGCGGTTCGATACGTTACTCGCGTGTGGTCCGGAACCGATGTTACGTTCCTTGCAAACGGTCCCGATTCAAGATCGTTTCCTGTCGATTGAAAACCGGATGGGTTGTGGGATTGGTGCTTGTTTCGCCTGTGTCTGTAAGACACCGGACGGAAACTACGTGAAGACATGCTCCGATGGTCCTGTCTTTCGGGCGGAAGCGGTGATTTTATGAATCGATTAGCGGTCACGTTACCGGGATTGAATTTGAAAAATCCAATTATGCCAGCATCCGGTTGCTTCGGCTTCGGGGAAGAGTTTGCCAAGTTCTACGATTTATCTGTCCTTGGCGGAATCATGATTAAGGCAGCGACAGGCGAGGAACGGTACGGAAACCCAACCCCACGCGTCGCGGAGAGCGGAATGGGGATGTTGAACGCAATCGGGTTGCAAAACCCAGGCGTCGAGGGCATCATCGAAACGAAGTTACCGTTCTTAAGCCAGTTCGACACGGAAATCATCGCGAATGTCGCCGGATCAACACCGGAAGAATACGAAACGGTCACCCGGTTAATCAGTCAAAATCCGGTCGTCAAAGCAATCGAGTTAAATATTTCTTGTCCGAACGTCAAATCCGGCGGACTGCAGTTCGGAACAGACACACGGATGGCAGCAGAATTGACGCGACGCGTCAAAGCAGTGTCGGATAAACCCGTCTACGTCAAACTGTCACCGAACGTCACGTCAATCGTCGAGATGGCACAGGCCGTCGAACAGGCAGGAGCGGACGGGCTGACGATGATCAACACGCTAGTCGGGATGCGAATTGATGTCCGGACTGGTCAACCGATTCTTGCAAATCGGATTGGCGGTCTATCTGGCCCCGCCATCAAACCCGTTGCAATCCGGATGATTCATGATGTCGCACAAGTCGTCGAGATTCCGATCATCGGGATGGGCGGCGTCATGGAGGTCGATGATGTGCTGGAAATGATTTATGCCGGTGCGTCGGCTGTAGCGGTCGGGACGGCGAACTTCGTCAATCCGTTCATTTGCCAAGAGTTGATTGCGGCACTCCCGAAACGGATGGACGAACTCGGGATCGAACATATTTTAGACATTAGGGGGAACGCTTATGGATCAGCTTTACATCGCGCTTGATTTTCCGTCAGGATTACACGTTACTCGATTTTTAGAAAAATTCGGCCCAGTCCGACCTGCCGTCAAAGTTGGCATGGAACTCTATTATGCCGAAGGTCCAACATTCGTCCGACAATTGGTCGAACGGGGACATGCCGTCTTTTTGGACTTGAAGGTCCATGATATCCCGGAAACGGCGCGACGAACACTTCGCGTCATCGGTCAGCTCGGCGTTGAGTTGACGAACGTTCATGCTGCGGGAGGACTCGAAATGATGCGCGCGGCACGGGAAGGATTAGACGAAACAGCTGCGGGCACCCGGTTGATTGCCGTGACACAATTGACGTCGACGGATCAGGCGATGGTCGAACAATTACTGATTCATGAGGAATTGGATACCGTCGTCGTCGCATATGCACAACTAGCCGAACAAGCTGGTTTAGACGGAGTTGTCTGTTCAGCACTCGATGTTGAAAAAATCAAGCCGAGTTGCCGCGACAGATTTCAACTCGTCACACCGGGGATTCGACCGGCAGGGACAGCGGCGCATGATCAAAAACGAATCGCAACGGTTGAATTTGCCCGCGATGCGGGAGCGACGGATCTTGTCATCGGACGCGCCATCACGCAGGCGGATGATCCGGCAGCGATGTACGAAGACTTACTGGCACAATGGAAGGGGATCCGACAATGAATCAATTAGCGACTGCATTACTCGAAATCGAAGCCGTCACACTTTCACCGAGTCAACCGTACACATGGGCGAGCGGACTCCGTTCACCGATCTACTGTGATAATCGTCTGACATTGTCGAGTCCGGATGTCCGTTCGATGATTGCCGATTTATTGGCGCAGCAAGTCAAATCGTTACAAGTCGACGTCATCGCAGGGACGGCGACAGCGGGTATTCCACACGCCGCGCTCGTCGCGGACCGACTCAACTTACCGATGGTCTATGTCCGCGGTAGTGCCAAACAACATGGAAAAGGGAATCAAATCGAAGGGCGCATTAAACCGGGCCAACGCGTCGTTGTCATCGAAGATTTGTTATCGACAGGTAAATCATCGATTGAAGCGGCTGAAGCTTTGCAACAGGCAGGGGCGGAAGTCGTGCAGATTCAAGCCATCTTCTCCTATGGCATGAGTCGTTTGCAAGCTAATTTAACGGCAGCGAATCTGAAGGCGACATCGCTACTGAATTTTTCGGAGTTACTCGAAACGGCAGTTGCGACAAGTGCGATCTCGAGAGACGAACAGACACAACTGCTCGCGTGGTCAATTGATCCAGTTGCTTGGAGTGACCGTTTCACAGCGACGATTTGATTGAGTGAATCAAATACCAGAGTGTAAATAGAGGCTCCTTATCCGGACGGGTAAGGAGCCTTGACGATTTTAGATGAATGTTTTTTGACTTGTCGTATGGGGTGGAAACTTTTTTTGTTACACTAGTTGTAGAACAAAGGAGGTCGCTTCAGATGGTAACGCATTATCGGGATTATGAGAGTTTTAAACGCGTGGCTGTTCCTTTCCTTGAACAGCGCAGTGAGGTCCACCAATTGCCGCTCGGTATCTTGGCACGGGGGGATACGCCACTTTTGATGGCGATCGCTGAAGAAGACGACCGAAAAATCATCATCCTACAAACGATTGAAGAACAGGCGATTTTGGCAGGTGAAGCATTTTCGGATCCAAGCATGCGAAAACTTGCCCGGATTTTTGACTGTAAGGGATATGTCGGAGAACATGCGCTCGTCAAGCCGCTTCTTGCTCCGCATACGAAATACCGTGTGAAGATGGATCAAGGAATGTATGCCTTACATCACGTGACGGGACCACCGCAACTTGAATACGCTTTTCGTATCGTTGACGAACAGGCTGTCGACCAAGCCGTCTCGTTCGGATGGGACTTCATTTGCGAGACCGGTGCATTAGCCGTGACGGAGCGGAATCGTCTTCAAAATGAACAGACGATTCGTCGTCATAGTTCAAAGCAGACGTTATTTGGTCTGTTCGACGGGGACCGTCTCATATCCATGACGTCAGCTAGTCGACCGACGACGTCAGGCGTGACCGTCTCTTACGTCTATACGCCGCCGGAACTTAGAGGGCGAGGTCTTGCTTCTGATCTCGTGGCCCGTGTCTGTACCTATTTGCTGGAGCAAGCGTACCCGATGATCACACTCTATACGGACTGGTCGAACCCGACGTCCAATAAAATCTATCAAGCAATCGGCTTTCAACTCGTCGGTCGCTCGTTACAAATCACAAAAACCGATAAATACCGGTAGTCAAGAGTCGGTCTGTTTGTCTTTGACAACGGAACATAAGCTTTTTTCCTGTTTGGTGCGGGCGAAGCGAATGATTTTTTCAACACGGGATGAAAACTGTTGTTGCGGTGTTACAGCTATGCATCAAATCATGATAAATATAAAAACGCCGATGCTGCCGTCTGAAAATGGAAGCATCGGCGTTTCAATTTTGGATGTTGCCTACTTAAAACGTCGCGATGATTTTACCGCGGACGTGTCGTTCTGCCAACCGCTTTAGCCCTTCGACCAGTTGATCGGCTGGGATGATATCTGTGACGAGTGGATCGAGTTCATTCTGTTGCACGAGCAGAAGCAACGCCGATGCCATTTGACCAAGGTTACGGATGGCGCGGTCATTTTGACTCGCGTAAGCAGCGGCAAGCGCGACTTCATGGATTGACGGTGACAACGTAAACGGTTTGACGATCGACAAATCCGGACCGCCGGCGATATAAGCGAGTTGACCGGAAAAGGCGAGCCGTCCTAAATCGTCCGTCGCTTCAGCTCGGCCGACCGTATTCAAGATTAAATCGACACCACGTCCATCCGTCCAGTCGCGAATCACATCGGTGATGTTCTCCAGTTTATAATCAATCGCTAAGTCAGCCCCTAACCGCTTGACCCAGTCATGATTTTCAGTCGACGCTGTTGTCGCGACACGTAAGCCGAGACGTTTCGCGAGCTGGATGCCGAACCCGCCAACACCACCGGCACCGGCGTGGATGAGAATCGTCTCTTTATCCGTCGTGTTCATCTTTTGATGGATCGCTTCATAAGCCGTCATCCCGGCGCAGAGAATGGCTGCGGCATCGGTAAAGCTGACGTCTTCCGGAATGAGGGCAAGTGCCCGTGAATCGACTGCAGCGTATTCCGCGAACGCTCCATTTTTTTGAAGGTTCGTATGAATCGCGACACGGTCTCCGACCGACAAATCACCTGCGTCTGAACCGACCTGTTCGACGACTCCGGCTAAATCGACACCGGGAATGTGCGGGAACGTCCAAGCGGGATTGTTCGTCGCTTTGTAATCGACAGGATTCAGGGCGACGGCTTTAACACGAATCAACGCTTCATGTGCTTTAAGTTGCGGCATCTCGACGTCACGGTACTGCCAATTTTCAATAGATGTTCCCTCTTGATTGAGCCAGGCCTTCATGATTAATAGGCGCCTTCGGAGTACGTCAATTCATATGAGTGTGAATAGAGTTCGACGAGGTTACCGAACGGATCTTCACAATATACCATGCGGTACGGTTTTTCACCCGGGTAGTATTCACGAATCGGCATCCGTTGTTTGCCGCCGTGAGCCACAATTTTTTCGACCATGCCTTCAATATCCGGGTCTTGAATCGCGTAATGGAAAATACCTGTTTTCCAGAATTCGAAGTTATTTTCCGGTTGTTCATTGTTCGGGAATTCAAAGAGCTCGATCCCGATCCGGTCGCCTGTCGCCATATGCGCGATGCGGAATTTGCCCCATCCTGCTCCAAATACGTCCGTACACATGACGCCGATTGGGGAATCGTCTTCAACGACATCAGATGGTTCCATGATGACATACCATCCCATAACCTCCGAATAAAATGTAATAGCAGCTTCTAAATCTGGGACCGAAAGTCCGATGTGTGAAAAATTACGTGGGTAAGTCATGTTTGTTGTCTCCTTTGCTTTTTGATTTACGCTAACGGTAACTTACGATACACTCGATTGCATAGTACGCACTTTGAAGTAACTACTTGAAGGAGAGACGAAAAGTAATGACGACAGAACAATTTCCAGTTAATCGAGCGCTCGAAATCATTGGTGGAAAATGGCGTCCACAGTTATATTGCACGTTAGAGGACGGTCCTAAACGTTTTCTAGAATTGCATCGGTCGATTCCGGGCATCTCAAGGAAGGTGTTGACAGATCAATTAAAGGAACTTGAACGACTTGGCATGGTCGAACGGATTGAATTTGATGAAGCAGTCCTGCATGTCGAATACCGACTGACAGATGCTGCGTTTACGCTTCAACCGGCGATGAAAGGTTTATGTGCTTGGGGAGAGGGGAAAAAATAACTCGTTCCGATTATTTGTTAGGGGAGGTCTTTTAAATGAAAGTGACATATCACGGACAGTCAACGGTAACGATTGAAACGAATGGACAACACATCGTGATTGACCCGTTTTTTAGTGGGAATGACAAAGCGATGACAAAACCGGAAGACGTCAAAGCAGATTTTATTCTATTGACCCACGCCCATGCCGATCATATGGCGGATGCGGAAACGATTGCGAAGTCGACGGGCGCGACGATTGTCGCAACACATGAACTAGCGACGTATTTAAGTTTTAAAGGGTTGAATGTTCATCCGATGAATATCGGCGGTCAATTTGAATTTCCATTCGGAAAAGTAAAAATGACGCAAGCCTTCCATTCTTCAAGCATCATTGATGAAGAGAAGCAGACCATCATGTACATGGGAATGCCGGCTGGCTTCTTACTGACGATTGAAGATAAGGTACTGTACCATGCAGGAGATACGGCGTTGTTCGGCGATTTAGCATTGTATGGGGCACATCATGACATTGCTCTTGCATTTTTACCAATCGGCGACAATTTCACGATGGGACCGGAAGATGCCTTAATCGCTGCCGATATGTTGCAGGCGAACGCGGTTGTACCGATTCATTACGATACATTCGACTTAATCAAACAAGATGCCAAATCTTTTTGTGATGAGCTTGAAGCGCAAGGGCAGACAGGTCATCCTTTAGCGATTGATGAATCGCTTGAACTGTAAAGCAGATTTTGAAAAATTAGAGCTAACTTAAAAGGAAGAAGGAGAATCATTTCAGCTGATTCTTCTTCTTCCTTTTTTTTACCGCCGTTCATTCTTCCGCCCGATGCCAAGACATTTACGATTTTCGTATGATGGAGAGAGGATGTTGACAGGACAATCATAAATTCGGAATAATGGAAGTGAACTGGATGGAGGTAAACGGATGGACGATACAACGAGTAGATCAGAACGAAAACGAAAACAGTCGACGTTTACACGTTTAAAAGCAAAACGACGAAAACAAAATGATTCTTTTGAAAGAATTGGTCAGCGCAAGCCTGTTCGCCGTCCGTGGATACTATATGCTTCGGTCGGATCAGCCCTTATTCTTCTATACGCGGTGACACTCTTACTTACGACAGATTCTTTATCTCGTGGTGAGACATTCAAGACGACGAACCGCTATAAAACATTACAAATCGAAGCACCGAACGCGAGCATCAACTTCGTTAGAAGCACGGATGGGAATGTTCAATTGAAACTGGTCGATAGTGCTTCAAGTAAAAAACGCTTAAAAGTCGGGACGTCAGGAAATACGATTACCGTGACAGGACGTGACGGCTGGCTGGCCCGATTCGGAAATCGCCCGAGCTTGAAAACAGGGGATTATGAGATTGAAGTTGGTTTACCCAGCTATATGAATCGGATTGATGTCGATGCGGCCTCGTTAACAGGGATGGGCGTTTTTGCCAAAGTGATTCAGCTTGACGCGGAGACGATTCGTCTGAACAAAATTAACGCAGATGACGTGACATTGATTGGGAGCGGATCTGTTGACATCGAGGATTTGAATGCTGTTCATGCTGATATCACAGGAAAGAGTGTCAAACTCGACGAATATGGTGTGAAACTTGATTTAAGCGTCAAGACGATTGATGGAGCGATTCGATTAAATCCTGCAAAAACCGCTGGGACAATTACGGTTGAAACGGATGGAGATGTGAAAGTTGCAAAACGTTACACGAAATTAAAAGACGACAGTGCAGTTATTTATGAGCTGTCGAAACAAGAAAAGCCGGAAGTGACGGTTGAAAGTGAAGTCGGGCAGGTGACGCTCGAGTGAACATCCAATTTCGAATCGGTCTCCGTACCATTAAGACAGGGATCGCCGTCGCGATTGCGCTCAGCTTCTCTTGGTACGTCTTTGACATCTATTCTGGAATGGGAGCCGTCGCAGCAATCGTTGCGATGCAACCGACGATTCACCGCTCCTTTAAAATGTTCTTTAATCGAGTGTTCGGAACGATTTTAGGCCTTGTCTGTGGTCTCGTAGTCGTTGCGACGTTAGGGGCAAACCCCTTGACGATTGGGTTAGCCGTTATCGTGTCGCTCGTCTTCAACTCGATGATTGGTCGGACGGACATGTCGACGTTTGCTGCCTTTGCCATCGTTTTGATGTTTGAAAGTCCGACTGCCGATTATGTCCATTATGCCTTGACGCGGTCTCTGTTGACGGTCGTTGGTGTTTTATCGGCGGTCGCCGTCAACTATATCGTCTTCCCACCGCACTATGAAAACCGTTTGATGTTGCTCGTCAAAAAAACGACGCAACAATTAATGGAGGACTGGCGGAGTCTCGTTAAGGACGATGCAAAACTGCTGGCAGTCCGTAAGCAAGTGCTGAAACATGAAGAGATGATGTTGATGCTTCAAGAAGATCAAAAATATCCGCTCGTGACGAGTGGACAAAGTGAACCGTTTATTGAACTGAAGCAACTCGTCGATTTAGAAGATAAATTACTGTTACTGCTTGAGAGTATCGCCAGTCACCGAGATATCCCGATGACGGATGAACAAGAAAAAATGCTCGGTCAAGAGATCGACTTTTTGTTGAGTCATCATTATGATGTGATTTTTTCGCATGAACGGAAACAATCAATGTTCTCGTTTGATGAAGAAGTGAATGAAGCGAAGGATATCATCAATGGGCATCTCCTTGATTACCGTGAACAGCTCGAAAAAATCAAGTAGATGTTCTCTCCGAGCGGGCGTCTCATAATATTTTCGTAAAAGAAGACGAACACGCTAAAAAAGATGGAACGTCACTTCAAAGTGATGTTCCATCTTTTTTAGCGTGTAAATATCATTTTAGGCGAAGCGTTTGTACGAGACTCGCATCCGGAGTGACGTACAACGTCGTTTGATCCGTATAGATGACGAAACCGGGTTTGGCACCACTTGGCTTCTTGACATGACGGAGTTCCGTGAAATCGACAGGGACTTGACTCGATTCACGTGCTTTTGAATAATAAGCAGCGACGATTGCAGCTTCTTTTAATGTCGTTTCATCCGGTTCATCACTCCGAATGATGACGTGCGAGCCGGGTATGTCTTTCGTATGCAACCAGGTTTCGGAGCGTCGTCCGAATTTGAACGTCGCATAGTCATTTTGTTTGTTATTCTTACCGACGAAGAAGTCGATGCCCGTTGAAGATTGATAAGCTTCAAGTTTTGGGACGAGCGGTTTCTTTTTCTTTTTACTGCGCTCGCGTAAGTAGCCTTCTTCGACGAGTTCTTCGCGCATTTCCCGGATATCATCGGGTGATGCAACCTCGAGTTGGGCGAGTAACGACTCGAAGTAATCGATTTCGAGTTGGTTCTTCGTCAATTGTTTTGCGACTTCAACTTTGGCTGTCTTTAGTTTGTTGTAGCGTTTATAGTAACGCTGTGCATTTTCGTTCGGTGAGAAACGGGGATCGAGTGCAATCGTGATTTCTTTCCCGTCCTCATCATAATAATCGACGACGGTCGCTTCTTTCATCCCGCGTTGTAATTGATACAAGTAGGTCGTCAAGAGCTCACCTTTATGCTTCAGTTCATCCATCTTCTCAGTCGCCGCAAGGTCCCGTTCGAGTTTCGTCCGTTTTAAGAGGTTCTTCTCGTATTCACTCTTAATGAAGCGTTCTAAATCCGCGGCCTGTTGTTTGACACGGTCGCGGTTCGATTTTTGATGGAAAAAGGCATCGAGGACGTCACCACTCGTCGTGAACGTTTTTTCATCGACAATCTCGCCATGCTGTAAGGCAACGGGCGAAAACCGTTCTTTCCCACTCGCGAGCCGTTGGAAATAGTACGGTCCTTCCAGTTCGTTCAAGACGGACCGGAGTGCTTCCGCGAGCGAAGTTCGATTGGCAAGTCCTGCACGCAAGACGACTTCTTCAGCGATTTGTGGGGATAGTCCACTGAACAGCCCGAGTAATTGACGGTCAATCTTACCGGCGTTCCAATCGATACGATGTAAGGCTGTTTCAATATCCCCAGTCAATGGATCGACTTTATCCTGTTGCGGGGGGAGTTGATATTGTAGTCCCGGCATGATCGTCCGGAACGTATTTTGACTGAGTGGAAGATGCTTAATCGCATCAAGGATTTTGTCCTGACCATCCGTCAATAGAATGTTCGAGTGACGTCCCATCAATTCGATGTACAATTTTTTAGCTTCTTCGTCACCGAGTTCATTGCGGGAACGAATACGCATCAAAATGACACGGTCCCGTCCTAATTGTTCAATTGATTCGATGAAGCCACCTTCTAGATGCTTCCGGAGCATCATGCAAAACATCGGGGGTTCGCTAGGATTGCTCGTCGATTCGCTCGTCATATGCAAACGTGCATACATTGCGTTCGCAGATGCGAGTAGGGTGACGTTCTTACGATCGGCCCGGATGCTAAAAATTAAATCGAGTGCGTACGGTTGATGAATCTTGTTGATCCGCCCACCGACGAGCATCTGTAGTTCGTTGACGACACGTGTCGTCATCAATCCATCAAAAGCCATGATATTACCTTCTTTCCTGATTTCGTTTCCACTTTCTAAAGGTAACAGAAACGGCTTCGTTATGGTATGATAAAGCAGTCGAGCTAGAAAAAGATTACTTGCGAACTTCCTGTCTATACTGCTAATATGAAACAATGTGAAGTTTGTTAGATGGAGGGGTTCTGAAGTGATTTTCAAAGAGCGTGGCTTATTACTCGTATTATCTGGTCCAAGTGGTGTTGGTAAAGGGACGGTTTGTCGTGCCTTACGTGAAGACGAGGACAATAATTTGCATTATTCGGTGTCATGTACGACACGGAAACCGCGTGAAGGAGAAATTGATGGTGTTCATTATTTCTTCAAAACACGTGATGAGTTCGAGCATATGATTGAAAACAATCAATTACTTGAGCATGCAGAATTTGTTGGGAATTATTACGGTACACCAGTTGACTGGGTGAACAAAATCTTAGATGAAGGCAAAGATGTCATCTTAGAAATCGAAGTACAAGGTGCGATGCAAGTGAAGGAGCACTTCCCGGAAGCGGTCTTCTTGTTCTTGGCGCCTCCGAGTCTTCAAGAATTACGCAATCGTCTCATCGGGCGAGGGACTGAATCAGAAGAAGTCATCAAACAACGTCTCCTCGTTGCAAAAGAAGAGATTGAAATGATGGATGCTTATGATTATGTCGTGACGAATGATGAAATTCACAAAGCGTGTGATCGGATTCAAGCAATCGTCACTGCGGAACATTGTAGTCGGGAACGCGTTGCGTCCCTTTATAAAAAAGCCATGGAGGTTAAATAACATGTTATATCCATCAGTAGATAAGCTACAAAAGAAAGTCCCTTCTAAATACACAATCGTGACGGTCGCTGCTAAACGAGCGCGTCAAATTCAAGACGGAAAACGTGTGAAAGTCGCGAATCCGAAATCACATAAGCCAGTCGGAAAAGCCCTTGAAGAGCTCTACTTCGGAGAGGTATTGGTCACGAACCAACCGCAAGACTAATTTTGAAGCAGCCACTCCTCATTGTGGCTGTTTTTTTCAATAAGGAGGAGTTCAATATGCTAACGAATCGTAATATCTTACTCTGCGTCGGAGGTGGAATTGCCTCCTATAAAGCAGCAGCACTCGCCTCGAAACTTGTCCAGGCGGGGGCGAACGTCCAAGTCGCAATGACGAAAAATGCGCAACAATTCGTCGGGAAGACGACGTTTGAGGCATTGACACGGAAGCCGGTCTATGATGATGTCTTCATCGAACATGATGCTTCGAAAATCGCGCATATCGATTTAGCGGACGAGGCGGATTTGATTGTCGTCGCTCCAGCGACAGCGAATTTGATTGCCAAACTCGCGACAGGCATCGCCGACGATTTCATCACGACGACGATTCTCGCTGCGAAGTGTCCTGTCGTCGTCGCACCGGCGATGAACGTCAATATGCTCGAACATCCGGCGACAGTCCGAAATCTCGATCAATTGATGGCAGACGGCGTCCAGGTGATTGCACCAGGAGTCGGTAATCTTGCTTGTGGATGGGTCGGGAAAGGACGTCTTCCGGAGCCTGAGGATTTAGTCGAGACCATCAAAGGGCTCTTCGAGACGAAACCACTTGCCGGGCGTCATGTATTAGTCAGTGCCGGTCCGACAATCGAACGGATTGATCCGGTCCGTTATCTAACAAATGATTCGTCCGGAAAAATGGGTGTTGCGCTAGCAGAAGCAGCACGTGATTTTGGCGCTACGGTGACACTCGTCCATGGACCGATTAAAGGCGAACTGCCGAGCGGGATGACGACAGTGGCGATTGAATCAGGAGACGAGATGCTCCATGAGATGCTTACGCGTTATGCGGCACAAGATTTAGTCATCATGGCGGCAGCAGTGGCCGATTATCGTCCAACGGTTCAATATACGAAAAAACAGAAAAAAATCGATGGGCCGTTACGGATTGAACTCGAAGAGACGACGGACATTTTACGGACGTTGGGTGAGCAGAAGACGCATCAAGTGCTTGTCGGGTTCGCGGCTGAGACGGAACAAGTCGAAGTTCACGCTCTGAAAAAACTAGAGCGAAAGCATGCTGATTTTATTGTCGCAAATGATGTCTCCCGTCCGGACATCGGATTTTCAAGTGACGAAAACCAAGTGACGGTTTTCGGGAAAAATGGTCCCGCTAGACACTACGGTCAACAACTGAAAACGGATTTAGCGAAAGTTTTACTGGAACAATTCGCTGAGGTCTTACGATGATTGCTGAAGTCATCGTCGACGTAGCAGCAGCGACCGTCGACCGACCGTTCGATTATGAAGTACCGGAATTGTGGCAGAATCTTGTCGTTCCCGGCATGCGAGTCGAAGTACCCTTTGGGCCACGGGCGTTACTTGGCATCGTCGTCGCGACAAAGGAAGAAAGCGATTTGACACGGATTAAACCGATTGTCCGTGTTCTTGATGAAGTTCCGACCTATACGGAGGAACTGTTAGAACTTTCCTCGTATCTGTCGGAGACGACACTTTGTTATCAAGCGACGGCGTTACTCGCGATGTTACCCGCGGCGTTAAAGGTCAGTTATGATAAACTGATTTTGACGGAAACTGCTCGATTTTCGAACTGGAACCGCAAAAAAATCAGTCAGTTCCCGAGTGAAGTCCAACAGGAAATCTTACTCGCCGCACGCCAAGGCGAGATTGAGCTCCAACCGGTCGTCAAAGAAAAAAAGACGACGAAAACGGACAAACGGATTCGCCTGCTCGATCCGTCGATTCCGTTGTCGAGTCAAGCAACGAAACAAGTATTGTTGCGGGACTATTTAATCGAACAAAAGGAGACGATGTGGAGTCACGTCATGCATGAGCTCGATTTGACATTAAGCATCGTCCATACGCTAGAACGTAAAGGTGTCCTCAGTGTCGAAACGGTGGACATCCATCGCAATCCCTACGAACATTTGACGCAGGATATCTTTACGCCTGCGATGCTGACAGACGATCAACAGGCGGCGGTCGACGCGATTACGGCGCCGGACGAAACGGCGACCTTTTTACTGCATGGTGTGACCGGCAGTGGAAAAACGGAAGTTTACCTCGAGTCGATTCACGCGATGCTTGAACGGGGACGACAGGCGATTTTGCTTGTGCCCGAAATTAGTCTGACACCGATGATGGTCAAACGATTCAAGCGTCGGTTCGGGGAACGGGTCGCCGTCTTGCATAGCGGGTTGTCGCTCGGTGAGAAGTACGATGAATGGCGCAAGATTGCGCAAGGGGAAGTCGATGTCGTCGTCGGGGCACGCTCCGCCGTGTTTGCACCACTGACGAATGTCGGCATCATCATCTTAGATGAAGAACATGAAACAACGTATAAGCAAGAAGAAAATCCAAGGTACCATACGCGAGATGTCGCCACGTGGCGGGCTGCGTTCCATCATTGTCCGGTCGTCCTCGGAAGTGCGACACCGATTCTTGAGACATACGCCCGGTCGCAAAAAGGGGTCTATCAGTATTTACCGCTCAAGGAACGATTCGGTGGCGAGTTGCCTCCGGTCGATATCATCGACATGCGTAAAGAACTCGAGCGCGGGAACCGGACACCGTTTAGCTTGCCGCTGATCGAAGGAATCAAACAACGGATTGAGCGGGGCGAACAAACAGTCCTGCTACTCAATCGACGTGGTTATACGACGTTTGTCCTGTGTCGTGATTGTGGAGAGACGTTGCAGTGTCCGCACTGTGCCGTCAACTTGACGTATCATCAACAAGCCGATCGTCTCAAATGCCATTACTGTGGTTTCGAGGCAGCGATGCCAAAAGAATGTCCATCCTGTTCGTCGAAAAAAATTCGACAGTTCGGGACGGGGACGCAAAAGATTGAAGAAGAACTGGCACATTTGATTCCGGAAGCGAAAATCATTCGAATGGATCAAGATACGACGTCGCGTAAAGGCGCACACGAAAAGTTACTCAATGCGTTTGAACGACGCGAGGGAAACATTTTACTCGGGACGCAGATGATTGCGAAAGGGCTAGATTTTCCGAATGTCACACTCGTCGGTGTCATCGCAGCAGATGCGACACTTGGAATTCCTGATTTTCGGGCGAGTGAACGGACGTTCCAGTTGATTACGCAAGTCTCCGGACGCGCCGGTCGCGGTGAACTGGCTGGGCAATCCATCATCCAAACGTACAATCCCGAGCATTACGTCATCCAAACCGCAAAGCAACATGATTATGAAACGTTTTATAAACGTGAGATGCAATTACGTAAACTAGGTGGGCATCCCCCATTTTGGTTTTTAGGACTCATAACGATTTCAGCGGCGCATCCACTAGAAGCACAAGCAGAGGCTGAAGCAATTGCGGCACAACTACGACATCTTGAGTCAGACGACCTCGTCGTCAATGGTCCGCTCGATGCACCGCTCGCCCGACTGAAAAACATGTATCGGCAGCAAGTCATTATAAAACACAAAGGTCAAGAAGAGGTGCGGGAGGCACTCCGCGCGATGCTCGCATTACGCATCAAACAAAAGATCCAAGTAACAGTGGATTTAAATCCATTCGTATTTATGTGAGGTGGCAGTATGTATAAAGTAGTAGAAGTTCCAAATGACGTATTGCGTCAGACGTGTCAACGCGTCACGAAGTTTGATAAAAAGTTAGGCAAGATGATCGATCGAATGTTCGACACGATGTATGAGTATGACGGCGTCGGACTCGCAGCACCACAAATTAATCAGCCGATCCGTGTCGCCGTTGTCCATACCGATGACGAGACAGGTCCGATTGAGTTGATCAACCCGGAAATCATCGAATCAAGTGGATCGCAAATCGATGACGAAGGGTGTTTGAGTATGCCTGGTGTCTTCGGTCCTGTCGAACGATTCGACCACATCGTCGTCAAAACACAAGACCGCCTTGGACGCAACGTCAAAATCAAAGCGAGTGGCTTTTTCGCGCGTGCAATCCAGCATGAGATGGATCATCTCGACGGCGTGTTGTTCACGGATAAACTCGTTGAGCAGGATGCGGCACCACGTGTCGTTTTCATGGGGACGCCTGAATTTGCAGCGAGTACGCTCCGTGAAGTGATTGATGCTGGGTACAATGTCGTCGGTGTCGTCTCGCAACCGGATAAACCGGTCGGACGCAAACGCGAAATTAAACCGACACCGGTCAAAGAAGTCGCACTTGCCCACGCGATTCCTGTCTTGCAACCGATGAAGATTCGCGAGGATTACCAAGACTTGCTCGACCTGAACCCGGACATCATCATCACGGCAGCTTACGGACAAATCGTTCCGTCTGCCGTACTTGAGGCTCCGAAATATGGCGCAATCAATGTCCACGCGTCCTTGTTACCAAAGTACCGTGGTGGGGCGCCAATTCATCAAGCCATCATCGATGGTGAGAAGGAGACGGGCGTGACGATCATGTATATGGTCGATCGCTTGGACGCGGGAGACATGTTATCAAAAATCATCGTCCCGATCGAAGAACGGGATACGGTCGGTACGATGTTCGAAAAATTGAGTGACGCTGGAGCACGTTTATTGATTGAAACACTCCCACAATTATTTGCCGGGACATTAACACCGGAAGCACAACGGGAAGAGGATGTAACATTTTCTCCGAATATCAGTCGGGAACGGGAACGGCTTGACTTCTCTCGCCCGGGGGAAGAACTTTATAACCACATCCGGGGGATGAATCCGTTTCCGAGTGCCTATACATTGCTTGGCAAAGATCGACTTAAAGTCTACTTCGCTGAGAAGTGTGAAGGGACCGGAACACCAGGAGAAATCATTGCGCTCGAAAATGATGGTCCGGTCATTGCGACGGGCTCGGATATCGCCTTGAAACTCGTCGATCTCCAACCTGCCGGAAAGAAACGGATGGATGGTGCGACCTTCATGCGTGGGATTGGTCAGACGCTCGAAATCGGACAGAAAGTAGGCGAAGATGCATGAATGTACGCGATGCTGCAGTCACGACGTTATTGAAAATTGGACAAGGTGGTGCATTTTCGACAATCTCCGTCCACCAGATGCTTGAAAAACGAGCAATCTCGAAAGCGGATGTCGGTTTATATACGGAACTCGTCTATGGGACACTCAGCCGTGAGTTGACACTCGACTATATTCTCGATCCGTTGCTCGCGTCACAAAAAAAACTCGATCCCTTCATGCGACCGTTGCTCCGGATGAGTGTCTATCAGTTATTTTATCTAGACCGGATTCCGGATCACGCCGTCATCAACGAAGCGGTCGAAATCGCGAAAACGCGTGGAAAACCGCATATCGCAAAAGTTGTCAACGGTGTCTTACGTAACGTTTTACGTCAAGGGAAACCAGACTTCTCGGCGATTCCTTCAACGAGCAAACGAATCAGCATTGAGACGAGTCACCCGGAGTGGCTTGTCGAGCGCTGGATTGAATTGTTCGGGGAAGACGAGACGTTGAAGATTTGTCAAATCAACAACGAAGCGGCACCCGTCACGGTCCGCGTCAATCGGAATAAAGCGACCGTCGAAGAAGCCGTCGAATTACTCGAAGCCCAAGGTGTCTTTGCTAAACCAGCCGCCGTCGCCCCGGACGGACTTGAAATCATCAGTGGCAGTGTCCAACAAACGGATTTGCTCGACCGTGGGTATCTCTCGCTTCAAGATGAGAGTTCGATGCTCGTTGCGCGGGCCGTCGGAGCAGAACCGTCTGACCATGTGCTCGACAGTTGTGCAGCACCGGGTGGGAAAGCGATGCATATTGCGGAAGGCTTGACGACAGGTTCGTTGACGGCACTTGATTTACACACACATAAAATTAAATTACTAAAAAAACAGGCAGAACGGCTTGAACTCGATACGGTAGAAGCAGAAGCCCTCGACGCACGAAAAGTCGGCGACCGGTTCGATGCAGAATCGTTTGACCGGATTCTCGTTGATGCACCGTGCTCTGGACTCGGTGTCATCCGCCGGAAACCCGACATTAAATGGACAAAGCAACCAGGAAATTTAACACAGTTACCTGTCATTCAGCGACAAATCATCGAGGCAGTTCTTCCACTCGTCAAGCGCGGAGGGACATTCGTCTATTCGACGTGTACGATTGATCCAGTCGAAAATGAACAACAAACGGAATTTATCTTAAGCCAAGGGTTTGTTTTTGATGAGTCGTTCAAAGGGCGAATGCCAGAAAGCGTGCAGCCGTTGATTTCAGAACGGGCGGAGCTCAAGTTGCTTCCGACGACGCTTGGGACCGACGGATTTTACATCGCAGCCTTTAAAAAGCAAGGATGACACGCACGCTGAATTTTCTTAAATGCATCAACAGTAGGTGAGATAGAAGAGGAGGACGGTCATGGAGTTAGCTTATCTGACGACGACGGGAAAAGTGCGATTGCAAAACGAGGATACGGTGTTACTCGTTGGTGATGAAAAACAAGGGCTTGCCGTCGTCGCTGACGGAATGGGTGGTCACGCGGCAGGTGAGAAGGCAAGCGCGATTGTGCATCAAGTATTTGCTGATGCCTATGCGGACATGCCAAGCCGACCAGCTGAATTATCTTCTTGGATTGAACAGCAAGTGCAGGAAGCCAATTCTAAAATCTTACAGTACTCCAAGACAGAAAACTTGGCCGTCGTCGGAACGACGATGGCGTGTGTCTGTTGGTCGGACGAACTCCTCGTTATCGGTCATGTCGGGGATAGTCGAGTCTATGCGATTGAAGAAGGTCAACTGAAGCAACTGACAGATGATCATTCTTATGTCAATATGCTTAAGCAATTAGGTGAACTGTCGGAAGAAGAAGTCGAAAATCATCCACGTCGAAACGTCATCACGCGCTCGATTGGCTCGAACGAACTCGTCGACGTCGACGTCCAAGTCCGGGATGCACCAGATTATGAAATTGTCCTCGTCTGTAGTGACGGATTAACGGATGAAGTCCCTTATGAAGTAATACAACAGCTGCTACAAGAAGATGCGCCACTCGAGCAAATCGTTGAACGATTAGTTTTTGAGGCGAATGAGCGGGGTGGAGCAGACAACATCACCGTTGCTGCCATCCGTTTCAAAGAAAGAAAGAGGGGCTGAATATGCGATACGGAGATCGATTAAATGACCGCTACCGCATAGAACGGCTAGTTGGAAATGGCGGGATGGCGAATGTCTATCAAGCTTATGATGAAATCTTAAAACGGAATGTCGCAATCAAAATTTTACGGACTGAATTTTCGCATGATGAACAATTCATTCGGCGCTTTGAGCGCGAAGCTCATGCTGCGACGAGTTTGAACCATCCGAATATCGTTGCCGTCTATGATGTCGGTGAAGAGGATTCGATTTACTATATCGTGATGGAGTTCATCGATGGGATGACGTTGAAAACCTACTGTGAAGGACGACCGCTCGCAATCAATAAAGCGGTTGAAATCATCAGTCAGATTTGTGACGCGATTGATCATGCCCATGCCCATCGCATCATCCACAGAGATATAAAACCACAAAATATGCTCGTCCGAGAGGATGGTACGGTCAAGGTGACGGACTTCGGTATTGCCGTCGCGATGTCGAACGCGACATTGACACATACGATGTCCGTTCTTGGTTCAGTGCATTACTTCTCACCTGAGCAGGCAAAAGGAAAATTTGCCGATGAAAAATCGGATATTTATTCGCTCGGTGCTGTCCTTTATGAACTCGTGACAGGACACGTCCCGTTCGAAGGAGATTCACCCGTTGCCGTGGCATTAAAACACTTGCAAGATACAGCGCGGCGGCCATCCGTCTTGAATCCTTCCGTGCCGCAAGCGCTAGAAAACTGTATCATGCAGGCACTAGCGAAGGCCCCGCACGATCGGCAACAATCCGTTGCTGAATTTCGGGAAGATATGGTGACGGCATTATCTGTTGAACGAGCAGATGAAGGGGTTCGCGGGGAAGATCCGATGGAGCAAACGATGGTGTTAAGTCCAGTCTCGGCTCCGTCCGGAACTCCGGTCAAGGAAGAAGAAGCTACGGTCGCGACAGTTGTACCGAAGCAAAAGAAAAAAAAGCGATGGTGGATTGTGCTCGTATTCCTCCTCCTACTCGGAGGTGCCGCGACAACGTTCGCGATGTGGCCGGATCCGACAGTCGTTGTGCCGGATGTCGCAAAAGAAGATGCGGACGAGGCCGAAAAACAACTTGAGAAACTCGGTTTTATCGTCGAATCGACTAAGCGATCGAGTGATACGATTGATGAAGGACTTGTCATCAGTCAAGCACCGCGGGCAAAAGTGACCGTCAAAAAAGGTTCGACGGTCAATCTTGTTGTCTCGACGGGCAGTGATCCGGTCGAAGTGCCGGATGTAACGGACGAAACAGAGAAAAAAGCGACCTCGATCTTGAAGGATGCTGGGTTCTCAAAAGTAGATGTCGAAAAAGAAGAGTCGGAAGACATCAAACAAGGCAATGTCATCCGGCAATCGATTTCAGCCGGAACAGAAGTGATTGCAAAGGAACAGACGATTACAATCACGGTATCCGAAGGTTCGTCAGCGTTTGAATTGAAGGATTTGACGAACATGTCGAGTGCTGAAGCAAAAGCGTACTTGGACGCGACAGGTCTCGACGGTACATTCGAACAAGAATTTTCGAGTGAAGTCGAACTGGACCAAGTCATTCGTCAATTTCCGCAAGCGGGTGTCAAAGTCGAGCCGAACGATTCCGTGACGGTCTTTATTTCAAAAGGGGAGGAAGAACAAACCGTGACGGCGACCTTCCCGGAAAAAGTAGCCTACGATGCTGTAGGTGAAGGGGATGAAGATCCGCCGCGGCAAGTCATTCGAATCGAGACGGATGATGCTAAAGGGAAACGTACGGTGATTGAAGAGTCGATTGACAGTGATGAAACATTTGATGTTCCGGTGACGATTGATCCGGGCGAAGAAGGAAAAATCACAATTTATAAAGATGATGTAGTGTATCGCTCGAAAACGATTACCTATAAACAAGCGAAAGCAGAACAATGAGTGTGCTACGAACCGCAAATTGAAGGAGGGCATGGGATGGCAGAAAATCGTATCGAAGAAAATCGGGACGGGACGATCATTCGTCTACAAGGTGGGTTTTATGATGTCATGACGACGCAGGGCGAGGTGCGATCGCGCGCTCGGGGAAACTTCCGAAAACGTGGTATCAGTCCTGTTGTAGGAGATGAGGTCGTATTGCATATCGAAAGCGAAACTGGATACATTTTAGAAGTGAAGGAACGGCAAAATTTCCTGGTTCGTCCACCGGTCGCAAACATCGATCAAGCGTTGCTTGTCGTCTCAGCAGCAGAACCGGACTTTTCAGCCCATTTGCTCGATCGATTTTTAGTCTTAATCGAAGCAAAAGAGATTCAACCTATCATTATCTTGACGAAGATGGATTTGTTGCAAGGAACAGCGGAAGCAGAAGTCCGGACGGCGATTGCCGGTTACCGACAAATCGGTTATCAGGTGATTGAGACGTCGAGTGAGACGCTAGAAGGGGTAGAGGAAGTCCGCCCGCTACTCAAGGAAAAAACAAGTGTGCTCGCGGGACAGTCGGGAGTCGGAAAAAGTTCATTGTTGAATGCGCTCGATGCGACGCTCGATCTCGAGACGAGCCACATCTCGAAATCGCTCGGACGCGGACGACATACGACGCGTCATGTGACGTTAATTCCGCTTGCAGAGGGCTTGATTGCTGATACGCCAGGGTTTTCGAACCTCGATTTTCCACACGAGATGGAAATCGAAGAATTACGTTGGTGTTTTCCAGAATTCGTCGCACGGCAAGATACGTGCAAATACCGTGGTTGCCTGCATTTAAACGAACCAGGCTGTGCTGTCAAAAAATCAGTTGAGGGAGAAGAAATCATGTCCTCACGCTATACGAATTATGGTATGTTTGTAGAGGAAATCAAGAATCGAGCGCGGAGGTATTGAAATGATTAAAATCGCACCATCTATTTTATCAGCAGATTTCGCCAACCTAGAACGAGACGTTAAAGCTGTCGAGGCGGCAGGAGCAGATTACATCCATTTCGACGTCATGGACGGCCAGTTCGTCCCGAACATTTCATTTGGTCTACCCGTCCTCAGTAGTCTTCGTCAAAAGACGGACATGGTCCTTGACGTTCATTTAATGATCGATCGACCAGAAAACTTCGTCGAAGCGTTTGTAGCGGCAGGAGCGGATATCGTCACCTTCCATGTCGAAGCGACGAATCATGTCCATCGTGTCTTGCAACAAATTAAAGGGGCTGGAGCAAAGGCCGGCGTCGTGCTGAATCCACACACGTCACTGTCGACGATTGAACATGTCCTAGAAGAAGTCGACATGGTCTTGTTGATGACGGTCAATCCAGGATTTGGCGGACAAGCTTTCTTGCCGAGCGTCATGACGAAGCTGAAGCAATTGGCGATGATCAAAGCAGAGCGCGGTTTGACGTTCGAAATTGAAATCGATGGTGGTGTCAACGCGGAAACGGCAAAACTGTGTATCGACAATGGGGCAAACGTCCTTGTCGCAGGTTCTGCAATCTACAATGCACCAGACTATGCGGAAGCCATCACTAGTATTCGAAACGCGGCTCACGTATAATAGAGCCAAGACAATTAAATTTTGACCGCAAGGGGTGTCGCGTCAAGCGGCTGAGAGAAGTGAGTAGACTTTAACCCTTCGAACCTGTTCCGTTCAGACGGACGTAGGGATGTGGCGCACGCAGGCAGTACGGCGTCCGTCGTACTGCCTTTTTGTTGTCATCATTATTTTATTTTTAGGAGGAACACAGTATGAAACGATTACAAATGTTAATGGAGATTGCGATTTTCGCGAGTCTCGGTGTTGTATTTGATTTATTGATTCCGTTCAAAATGCCACAAGGCGGATCCATCAGCTTAGCGATGTTACCGATTTTCGTCATGGCCTTTCGTCACGGCGTCGTTGGTGGTGTCATCACGGGTGCGCTCGTCGGAACGATTCAATTGATGTTCGCTCCGCAAGTCTTGACGGTCGTCCAACCGCTGCTTGACTATACGCTTGCATATGGTGTCGTCGGTTTGAGTGGAGTGTTTGCAGGCCAAGTCAAAAAAGCAGCAACAGAAGGTCAAAAAAAGCGTCTCATGACGATTGTTTTGTTTGCGACCTTGTTAGGTGCCGGTCTACGTTACATCTGTCATGTCATCAGTGGAATCGTCTTTTTTGCAGAGTATGCCAAAGGACCGGTCGTTCCTTACTCGTTCATTTATAACGCGACGTATATGGCTCCGTCGTACGTTTTATGTGGGGTCGTTGCAGGTATTTTGCTTACGACAGCACCACGTCTTTTACGTTACTCCGCTCGCGGTATTTAAAGATGAGAGTTTTAATCGTTGCGGCAGGACCGGTAGAAGACGTCCCGACGCTCGCACCATTCGTGAAAGACAAGACGATGATTATCGGTGTTGACGGCGGGATTGCGACATTAGTGGAGCAAGGACTTGATTTTGATGTGGCAATCGGTGACTTTGATTCGCTCGGATACGTTCCGGATGGTGGATTGCTTCATCCGGCAGAAAAAGATGAAACGGACTTAGAACTAGCGTTACGTTACGCTACCGAACAGGCTGCAGGTGCTGAACTACTCATCTTTGGTGCGACGGGTGGTCGGCTCGACATGACGCTACAGAACGTCTATTTGTTAAAACAATTTCCGATGGCACGACTCGTGACGAAACGTGAGGATGTCCGGTACTGGAAAACCGGTCAGTACGAACTCGCGTCTGAAGGGTATCATTACCTGTCATTCATTCCCCTTGTCCCGTCGAACTTGACGTTACGCGGCGTCAAATACCCCTTGACGGAGCATCCTGTTCCGGTCGGTGGTTCGCTGACGGTCAGCAATGAGTGGGTTGGTGTTGCGCAAGTGACGGTCGTCGAAGGGGAAGTCCTCGTCCTGCGCACGCATGAAAAATAAAAACGCGATAGACGCGATTCCATCATATCTCGCTGATGCGACCGGGACATGCGTTCTTCAAGTACACGTCATGACGTCATGAACAAAAAGATAGGTATGGCAAACGCCGATGACTCCGTATGTAAAACGGAAGCATCGGCGTTTTGATTTATTAGTCAGTCGACTGTTTAAGTTCAACGGATTCCGGCACCCGGTGTATCCAGGGCCAGATAACAAGTCATCGTTGTTCGTTTTGAAGTGTCGAACTGGCTGCTTGTTGTTCGCTTTTTGCAGCGATATGTTTTCCTTTGACGAAAAGATGGTAACTTACCCATGTCAGTAGGAAGAAAGGGACGCCGAGATATAAGGCGACGCGTTGATCGGCTTGAAAACCTAAACTGATTAAGACGAGCAGATTGAGTGAGAATGAGAGGATGGGTAAGACTGGGAAGAACGGTGTTTTGAACTTCAGTTCGTCAAGCGTGTGTCCTGCCTTGATGAATTGGCGTCGGAAAGCGATTTGCGAAGCGGAAATCGAGATCCAACCGACTTGTGCTCCGAGACCGGCGATGGATAATAGCCAGATGAAGACGGTATCTTCTGCGAAGAATGCCGTCAATAAGGATAACATCGCGAACAGCATCGTGAACGTTAAGGCGCGCATCGGCACACCCCGCTGATTGACGATGGCGAGTTTCTTTGAAATCATGCCTTCTTGCGACATCGACCAGAGCATGCGTGTCGCAGCATACAGTCCAGAGTTTCCGACGGATAAGAGTGCCGTCAAAACGACGATGTTCATCAAATCTGCAGCATATGGGATACCGATTGCGTCAAATACCATGATGAAGGGACTGCTGATGCCGCTCGCCGATTCATACGGAATTAAAGCCCCGATAATTGTAATCGAGAGGACGAAGAAAATAAACGTCCGCCAAACCGTATTACGAATCGCTTTCGGAATCGATTTTTCTGGATCACTCGATTCCCCGGCAGCGACACCAATCAATTCTGTTCCTTGGAAAGCGAAGTTGACGGCAATCATCGTCGTCAAGACGCCGAGAGCCCCGTTCGGAAACCAGCCGTTCGCCGTGAAGTTCGCGAACAACGTAGCTGGTCGTTCAGCCGCCATATCAATCCATCCGAACCATGCGGCTCCCCCGAGTCCGATGAAGAACAGGATGGCGAGTACTTTAAGACTTGAAAACCAAAATTCTGCTTCTCCGAATGCTTTCGCAGAGATCGCGTTCAATCCGAATAAGATGACGGTAAATAAGGCGCACCAGATGACGACGGGAACCTGTGGAAACCAGCGATCCATCAGACTACCGGCAGCTGTGATTTCAAGAGCGACGGTTACGGCCCAGCCGAGCCAATAAATCCAACCGACGGCAAAACCGATGCCTGGACCGATAAAACGTGTCGTATACGTTTGGAATGAACCGGACACAGGCATGTGGACAGCCATCTCTCCTAGACAGAGCATCGTTAAGTACATGATTGTTCCGCCGACGATGTAACTGAGGACCGCCCCGAGTGGTCCTGCTTGCGAAATCGTCAACCCTGAACCGAGAAATAACCCCGTCCCGATAATACCACCAAGCGAAATCATGAATAGATGTCGGCTTGTCATGGCTCTTTTTAACTGCATGATGAATTCCCCCTTGAGCAATAAAGTAACTGCCAACTTATTGTAAGCGTTTTCAAATGCTGCGACAATTACTTTAGGAGAAAAATAAAAAAGACGACAAAAAAACCGGAAGGGAAGATTCCCGTCCGGTTTTTGCGCCTTATACGCGTTCGACTTTACCTGATTTAAGAGCTCGAGCTGAAACCCAAACCTTTTTAGGTTTACCGTCAACGAGGATACGTACTTTTTGTACGTTGACTCCCCAAGTGCGTTTCGTTTTGTTCAATGCGTGTGAACGGTTGTTTCCCGACTTCGGCGATTTTCCAGTAACGTAGCATTTACGTGCCATGCGTTCCGCCTCCTTTTATGTTGTTTTGCGTTCGTCCTAATAGACACTTTGCTATCTTAGCATGGTGTCAGGACGGTTGCAACATAAAAAAAGTAGCTGACAAGAAAAAAACTTGACAGAGAACCTCAAAATTTAAAATAATGGATGAGGATGATGGTAAAAGTTCATTTGACCGCTACTATTTTTCACTTATTCATTGTATAGTCAGTACGGCGACTTTTCAATAGTAGGTCCTTATAGTAGAATTACGAGAAGAACACAATTAGTTAAAGGGGGCTACTCAGGTGGCGATCGAGATGAAAACGACCTATGGAAAGATTGATGTAGATAATGATGTCGTCGCGCAACTGGCGGGCGGAGCAGCAATGGAATGTTTTGGTGTCGTTGGTATGGCATCACAATCACAAATCAAAGATGGGCTAGCTGAATTATTGAAACGTGAGAATTTTGCACGTGGCGTCATCGTTCGACAATCTTCAGAACAAGTTCACATCGATATGCATATCATTGTGAGTTACGGTACGAAAATTTCTGAAGTCGCGAACAATGTTCAAAGCCGTGTTAAATATACGTTGAACCAAGCGTTAGGGTTAGAAGTGACATCTGTAAATATTTTTGTCCAAGGAGTCCGTTTGACGAATGTCTAAGACGGAAATAGAGGAGGAAACTTTAGTGAGTGTAGATCGTTTAACAGGAGCCCAATTAGTCAAGATGATTCAAAATGGCGCGGCAAATCTCTATCAAAATGCAGATTTCGTCGATTCACTGAACGTGTTCCCTGTGCCGGATGGCGATACAGGAACGAACATGAACTTGACGATGACATCTGGATCGAAAGAAGCAACAAACGCAACATCTGATTCTGTCGCAGACGTCGCATCAATATTCGCACGAGGTCTTTTAATGGGGGCACGTGGGAACTCTGGTGTTATCTTAAGTCAATTATTCCGTGGTTTCTCGAAATCGATTGAAGGAAAACAAACAATCGATACGAAGGAATTCGCAAATGCCTTGCAAAAAGGTGTTGATACAGCATACAAGGCCGTCATGAAGCCAGTCGAAGGGACGATTTTAACAGTTGCTCGTGAAACAGCAGTCGCTGCGATCGCACAATCGGAAACAACGACGGACTTACTTGAATTGATGCGCGGGATTGTCGAAGCATCAAAAGTTTCACTCGAAGGAACACCCGATCTTTTACCGGTCTTAAAAGAAGTCGGTGTCGTCGATTCTGGTGGACAGGGACTTGTTTGTATTTATGAAGGCTTCCTTGCGACACTCGAAGGAAAAGAACTTGAAAAACCGCATGCTCCTGTCATGGAAGCACTCGTCGAAGCAGAGCATCATAAATCGGCTCAAAGCTTCATGTCGACAGAGGAAATCCATTACGGTTACTGTACAGAAATCATGGTTCGTTTCCAAGATGATAAGTTAGCGAATGCACCGTTCAGTGAAGAAGCATTCCGTAACGAATTATCTGAGTTCGGAGATTCACTGCTCGTCGTCGCAGATGAAGAGTTGCTCAAAGTTCATGTCCATGTCGAGACACCAGGTGATGTCATCAACAAAGGACAAAAATTTGGTGAGCTCGTCGCGGTTAAAATCGAAAACATGCGCCAACAACACTCAACGATTTTAGAAGAAGAAGGCGTCAATCACGTAACAGCTCCAGTTGCAACGAAAGCGAAAGCGAAATCTGCACTCGTCACGGTCGCAATGGGCGAAGGGATCAGTGAGCTCTTTAAATCACTCGGTGTCAGCATCGTCATCGAAGGTGGACAGACGATGAATCCATCGACGGAAGATATCGTCAAAGCGATTGAAGACGCGCATGCGGAGCACGTCTATGTGTATCCGAACAACTCGAACATCATCATGGCGGCTGAACAAGCAGCATCTGTTGCATCATGCGGCGTGACGGTCGTGAAATCAAAAACGGTCCCACAAGGACTGGCTGCGACAATCGTCTACAACCCGGAAGCGACAGTCGATGAGAACGAGCGTCACATGATGGATGCGATTGGTGCTGTCAAGTCAGGACAAATCACATATGCTGTCCGTGATACGAGTATCGATGGTGTCGAGATTAAAAAAGATGATCACATGGCGATTGCGGAAAAACAAATCGTCGCAACGGATCACTCGAGTCTCGGTGCAGCGAAGAAACTCATCGATACGCTCGTCACGGAAGATGACGAAATCGTAACGATTTTATTTGGAGAAGGCGTAGCCCAAGATGAAGTCGACGAGTTAGTCGCTTACATCGAATCTGTCAATCCGGACGCTGAAGTCGAAGTTCACGACGGAAAGCAACCGCTCTATTCATATATTCTTAGTGTTGAATAAAGAATAAAGGTGAAGTTACCTTTTCACGAATCCCACCATCTGCGATAATAGAGGTGGGATTTTGTTTTGTTTAAAAGAGAGGGGGAAATGAAATGAAGTATCGTAGTGTATTTGATATCATCGGTCCTGTCATGGTAGGACCATCGAGTTCCCATACGGCAGGAGCAGCACGAATCGGTTTGATGGCGGGTAAGTTGTTCGGGGAAACGCCAACAGACATTTATATCACGTTTTATGGATCATTTGCCGATACGTACCGGGGGCACGGAACCGACGTAGCGATCATTGGTGGGGTGCTTGGTTATGATACGTTTGATGATCGGATTCCTGAGTCGATTAAAATCGCCGAAGGGAAAGGGATTCGGATTCATTTTGAAACGAGTGAAGCACTGACGGACCATCCGAACACGGCGCGAGTCCATTTGACTGACGGAGAAAATCAATTTGAACTCGTCGGCATTTCAATTGGCGGAGGAACGATTGAAATTACAGAATTGAATGGTGTACCGTTGCGCCTCTCAGGTGGCGGGCCGGCACTTGTCGTCCTGCACCACGACCGTTTCGGGGCGATTGCGGCAGTCACAAGTATTCTCGCAGACTATGAAATTAACATTGGTCACATGGAAGTGTCGCGCCACGAAAAAGGACGTCAAGCCTTGATGGCGATTGAAATCGATGATCGGATGCCTAAAGAAGTGCTTGAAGAAATTAACCGGTTACCACAAGTCGAACGATCCGTCATGATGGGAGAGTGAAGAAATGTTTAAATCAGTAAAAGAACTCGTAGCACTCGCTACGGAAAAGAATGTACCGATTTCAGAAATCATGATTGAACAAGAAATGACGGTCCGCCACTTAGAGCGTGATGAAGTATACGCAATGATGGAACGGAATTTACAAGTCATGGAAGAAGCTGTCGAACGGTCATTGACAGGCGACGGTGTCGAATCGGTCACCGGTTTGACAGGCGGGGATGCAGTCTTACTGCAACGATATCGGGCGTCAGGGAACGGGTTATCGGGAGATCTTTTGTTAGATGCCGTCAGCAAAGCCATCGGAACGAATGAAGTCAACGCGGCAATGGGGAAAATCTGTGCGACACCAACAGCAGGGAGCGCGGGCGTCGTCCCAGGGACGTTGTTCGCCGTCAAAGAACGGCTTCAGCCTTCACGCGAGGAGATGCTCCGATACCTTTTCACATCGGGTGCGTTCGGGTTCGTTGTTGCCAATAATGCCTCCATCTCAGGTGCGGCAGGCGGATGCCAAGCGGAAGTAGGTTCGGCGACAGCAATGGCTGCAGCTGCCATCGTCGAAATGGCAGGAGGCACACCGGATCAATCGGCGCATGCGTTTGCAATTGCTTTAAAAAATATGCTTGGTCTCGTCTGTGACCCAGTCGCTGGACTTGTCGAAGTCCCGTGCGTCAAACGAAATGCGATGGGAGGAGCGAATGCGCTCGTCGCAGCAGATATGGCACTGGCTGGAATCACGTCACGTATTCCGTGTGACGAAGTCATCTCGGCAATGTATGAAATCGGTCAAATGATGCCTTCTGCCTTACGTGAAACGGCGAAAGGCGGTCTTGCGAATACACCGACTGGACGCTGGCTCGAGTCGAAGATTTTTGGAGATTTATCGAATGAATCCATCAAGTGAGGTCACGGCACTTAAGGGAGTCGGGCGTGATTTGGCAACTAAGCTTGCAGAAATGGATATCGTAACGATCTCGGACGTGCTGGAGCACGTCCCATTTCGTTACGATGATTTCGTTACGGGGAGTTTGACGGAAGCCATCCATGAAGATAAGGTCAAGTTCACAGGTCAAGTTCAATCAGAACCGCTCGTTCGTTATTACGGAAAAGGTAAGAATCGGCTAACGTTCCGGTTACTTGTCGAAGAACGGTACAGCGTCACGGTGACGATGTTTAACCGTGCCTTCTACAAAGCCCAGTTGAAGTTAGGGGAAGAAGTGACGGTCAGCGGCAAGTGGGATTTGCACCGGATGACGATTTCAGCGACGGAACTTCAATTCGGGGCGATCGAAGGTGAACTGACACCCGTCTATTCCTTAAAAGGTGACATGCGGATGAAGACGTTCCGCCGTGTCGTCGAACTCGCTTTCGCAGCAGTAGAATCAGTCGGGGAGCGGGTGCCCGATTCGATTCGGACGGCGTATCGTCTTCTCGACCGGATGACGATGCTGAAGGCGCTACACTTCCCGACGCATCGAAAAGAATTGACGGCGGCGAGAAGAAGTTATGTGTATGAAGAGTGCCTCTATTTTCAGTTAAAGCTTCAGACATTACGACTTGGAAAGCGGCAGGGACAAGGCATTGCTTTACCGTTACATCAAGCAGCCGTCGACGAGTTCATTGCAGGACTGCCATTTCCGTTGACAGGCGCTCAAAAAAGAGTGACAGAAGAAATTTTGAGTGATATGCATCGAGCAGAGCGAATGAATCGGTTGCTGCAAGGAGATGTCGGAAGTGGGAAGACCGTCATCGCGGCGATTGCCCTGTTCGCGACGATTCGTGCGAACAAGCAAGGTGCCTTGATGGTTCCGACTGAAATACTAGCGGAGCAGCATGCTTCGTCACTTGCCCCGTTACTCGAACCATTCGGGATTAAAGTCGGTCTCTTAACGAGTTCTGTCAAAGGAAAGGCTCGTGTGTTATTGCTAGAAGCCTTACGGCAAGGAGAAATCGACATCCTCGTCGGCACCCATGCCTTGATTCAGGATACAGTCGTCTTCAAGGACTTACATTTAGTGATTACGGACGAACAACATCGGTTTGGTGTCGAACAACGGAAGCGCCTCCGAGCAAAAGCAGCGCAAGCAGATGTCCTCTATATGACGGCGACACCGATTCCGCGAACACTTGCGATTTCTGTGTTTGGCGATATGGATGTTTCGATCATCGACGAGATGCCAGCAGGGCGTAAAGAAATTGAAACGTACTGGGCAAAACCAGAACAGATTGAACGTGTCTTTGGTTTTGTTGAGAAGGAATTACTTCTCGGGCGGCAAGCCTATGTCATCACGCCATTGATCGAGGAATCTGAATCGCTTGATGTTCAAAATGCAATGGAATTGCATGCCGTTCTCGTCGAACGTTTCCGCGATCATCAAGTTGGTTTGATGCACGGACGTCTCGGCTCGTCTGAAAAAGACGAGGTCATGCAAGCTTTCAAGGACAATCAGGTCCAAGTCCTCGTCTCGACGACTGTCGTCGAAGTTGGGGTGAACGTCCCGAATGCCTCAATCATCGTCATTTACGATGCAGAACGATTCGGTCTCGCGCAACTGCATCAATTGCGTGGACGTGTTGGACGAGGGGATGCGCAGTCATATTGTATCTTGATTGCTGATCCGTCGTCTGACACCGGGAAAGAGCGAATTAAGACGATGACAGAGACGAACGACGGCTTCAAATTAGCGGAAAAAGACTTAGAACTACGCGGATCGGGTAATTTCTTTGGGACAGAACAAAGTGGATTGCCACGTTTCGTCCTGACAGATCCTGCTCTTGATATTCAAATCATGGAAACAGCCCGGAACGACGCCGTCCGTTTGTTACGTTCGGATGCCTTTTGGCAAACATCGGACTACGACGTGTTACGCCATTATATCGAAGAGCAAGGACTGCTTGACGGAGAAAGAATTGAATAAATACTTGAAAGTGAACAACGGGGGATATATACTACTATTAGTACCAGGTGATAATAGTGATTATCCTTCTTGTAGGAGGAACGTACATGCGGGTACCTAAAAAAGAACGGCAAGTAGAACTACAGCATACGATTGAACAAAACCCATTCATCACGGATGAAGCACTTGCGCTTCATTTTAACGTCAGCATTCAGACGATTCGGCTCGATCGAATGGAATTGAAAATCCCTGAATTACGGGAACGGATTAAACACGTCGCGACAGAACGACTCGATGACGTGCGTACTTTGACCGAAAGCGAAGTCATTGGTGATATGATTGACCTGAAACTTGATACATCTGCGATTTCGATTTTAGAAATTTTGCCGGAACACGCTTTTAGCCGGAACGCGATTGCACGCGGGCATATTCTGTTCGCTCAAGCCAATTCGCTCGCCATCGCGTTAATTGATGACGAGTTAGCATTGACGACACGAGCAAACGTGCAATTTACACGATCTGTCCATGTTGGAGAACGCGTCGTCGCGAAAGCGTTCGTCAGTTCCCATCGACAAGATGGACGATCAGACATCAACGTCGAAAGTTATGTCGGTGATGAGTGTGTCTTTATCGGTGAGTTTACGGTGTATCGTAGTAGTAAGGAGGAATCATGATGATTTTAGCAGTAGATGCAATGGGTGGTGACAACGCCCCCCGTGCGATTGTCGAAGGTGTGATCCAGTATTTAGGGGAGCGCCCGAAGGCGGACATTGAAATTCGATTGGTTGGAGATGAATTGAAGTTACGTTCTTACGACATCAAGGATTCCCGTGTGACGATCGTTCACGCGGCGACTGTCATTACTGGAGAAGACGAACCGGTCCGTGCGATTCGACGGAAAAAAGATAGCTCACTCGTTGTGGCTGCAAACCTGGTGAAAACAAAAGAGGCGGATGCCTTGATTTCAGCAGGCAACACGGGAGCACTGATGACTGCCGGATTGTTTGTGATTGGTCGAATCGAAGGGGTTGACCGTCCTGCGCTGGCCCCGACTTTCCCGACAAGAAACGGAAAAGGTGTCGTCATCTTAGATGTCGGTGCTAATCCGGATGCAAAAGCAGAACATTTGCTTGATTATGCCATCATGGGATCAGTCTACGCAGAACAAGTACGTGGTATCAAACAACCGAAAGTTGGTCTGCTCAATATCGGCTCAGAAGCTGGTAAAGGCAATGCACTGACGAAGGAAACATATCCCTTACTTGAGACTGCCCCTATTCATTTTATTGGGAATGTCGAGGCGAGAGAAGCGATGAGTGGTGATGTGGACGTAATCGTCACAGAAGGATTTGCAGGGAATACATTGTTGAAAAGTACGGAAGGTGCTGCAAGCATGATTATGGGTGTCATGAAGGAACAGTTCATGAGTTCATTCAGTTCGAAAATCGCGGCGTTAATTTTAAAGCCGAAACTTAAAAAAATGAAGCAATTGCTCGCGTACGAAGAATATGGTGGGGCCGGGTTGTTCGGAATTGCGGCACCTGTCATCAAAGCACACGGCTCGAGCAATGCCTATGCCTTCAGTCGTGCGCTGGCACAGGCTGAAATGATGGTCGAGCAACACGTCGTTGCGAAAATCATTGAAGCGAAGACAAAATAGAGCTAAAGGAGTGAGCGAGATGGGGAAAACGGTATGGATGTTTCCGGGGCAAGGGTCACAAATGCCCGGTATGGGACAGACACTTGTCAGTGAGGAAGAAACTAAACAAACGTTAGTCGATCTCGGAACACGAATCGGCCTAGATTTAACAACGCTGTTAACGACGGGTACAAAAGAAGAACTAAAGGCGACGGAGCTTGCTCAACCCGCAATCGTCGCACATAGTACACTTCTCGCCACTCGTTATGCGGCACTCGGTAACAAACCGGACTATGTCCTTGGGCATAGCGTCGGGGAGTACAGCGCGCTTGTCGCAGCATCGGTCCTTACGCCGAGTGAAGCCGTTTATCTTGTCCATGAACGTGGTAAGTTGATGAACCAGGTTTCAGGTGGAACGATGGCTGCCGTCATCGGATTAAACGATGTCGAAGCGGCACACCATGCCGTCGAATCGATTGCGGCGACAGGTGAAATCGTGCAAATCGCGAACTACAACTGTCCCGGCCAATTTGTCATCTCAGGGCACGTCGCAGCCGTCGAATCGGCGACAGCGAAATTAAAAGAGCTCGGTGCAAAGCGTGTCTTACCACTCGATGTCTCCGGTGCGTTCCACTCCTCTTTAATGACACCGTTCGCACCACGGTTCGAAGATTTCCTTGCTTCTTCACCATTCGAAGCGGCGCAAGCGAAGTTTATCTCAAACGTGGACGGATCGTTTCACGATCAACCGGACGACTTGAAACGTCTGCTCGTTCAACAATTGTATTCACCTGTTCGCTTTGAGGCATGTGTTGAGCAATTGATTGAAGAGGGTGTTGATACCTTCATCGAATTCGGACCGTCTTCACCACTTAGTGGGCTTGTCAAACGTATCAAAAAAGACGTTAAAATCATTAGTATCACGACACTTGAACAACTAGAAGCGGAGGGAATTCGTGGATGAGTAAGGTAGCACTCGTAACAGGCGCCTCACGAGGAATCGGTGCGGCGATCGCAACACGTCTCGCGGCAGATGGTTTTAAAGTTGTCGTCAACTATGCCGGTAGCACTGAAAAAGCAGAGGCCATCGTCGCGGATATCATCGCGACTGGTGGTGAGGCAATCGCCATCCAAGCCGACGTTGCGAACGCTGATCAAGTCAAGGCGTTGGTTAAACAGACTGTCGATGCATTCGGTCAACTGGATTGTGTCGTCAACAACGCCGGTATCACACGCGACGGTTTGTTGATGCGTATGAAAGAAGCCGATTTTGATGCTGTCGTTGATACGAACCTAAAAGGGGCGTTCCTCGTCACACAAGCGGCGTCACGCCCGTTGATGAAGACGGGTGGTCGCATCATCAATATCGCTTCGGTCGTCGGCATCACGGGTAATCCGGGGCAAGCGAACTATGTGGCCGCGAAAGCCGGTTTGATTGGGTTGACGAAATCGGTCGCCCGTGAACTCGCAAGTAAAGGGGTCACAGCGAATGCGATTTGCCCAGGATTCATCGAAACAGATATGACCGATGAATTGACGGACGATCAACGGAATCTGTCACTTGGACAAATTCCATTGAAACGGTTTGGGCAAACGCAAGACATCGCAGCACTCGTCAGCTTCATCGCTTCGGATGAAGCCCGTTACATCACAGGGCAAACGCTCGCAGTTGATGGCGGCATGACAATGTAACTGAACACCGGTAGTACTTTGCCAAATCGGCAATCATCTTATATACTCAACTCATGGAGGGATTTCAAATGACAAAAGAACAAATTTTAGTAGACGTACAAGAGGCAATCGCAGAAAAATTAGGTAAAGAGCAAAGTGAAATCACACTCGATAAATCGTTCAAAGACGATCTCGGTGCAGATTCACTTGAAGTAATGGAACTCGTTATGGATCTCGAAGATAAATTCGAAATCACAATCGAAGACGATCAAGCAGAAAACTTGAAGACTGTCGGCGATGTCGTCAGCTACATCGAAACACAAGTCTAATCATTGACGCTGACCCACCGCTCTTTTGCGGTGGGATTTAGCTGTTTAGGAGGAATTATGACGAATCAAAAAGGACGTCGTGTCCGAAAAGGACCTTACGTAAAACGTCGAAAAGATGCGCGGACGTTTGCTCAAATCGAGCAAAAATTCGAAGAGTTACAAACGCGCCTTTCGATTCATTTTTCAAATGTCGAATTGTTGAAGCAAGCGTTTACCCATTCTTCGTTCGTCAATGAACAACGTGAATCGGATGGGGATAACGAACGACTTGAATTTTTAGGGGATGCGGTCTTAGAATTGACGGTCTCAAGATATTTATTTGAACACTACCCGGAACGTTCCGAGGGGGAATTAACAAAACTGCGAGCAGCTATCGTGTGTGAACCATCGCTCGTCCAGTTTGCCAATCATTATGAATTCTCTGACATGATTTTGCTAGGTAAAGGGGAAGAACTGACAGGCGGACGAAATCGGCCAGCATTACTTGCTGACGTATTTGAAGCGTTTATCGGTGCACTTTATCTTGACCAAGGCATTGAAGCAGCAGAGCGATTCCTCGCCGAAGCGGTTTTTCCGAAAGTGGCATCTGGTTTCTTCGAAGAGCAGACAGACTTCAAGAGCCAATTACAAGAAGCGATTCAACGGGTCGGACTCGGACAAATTGAATACGAAATCATCGAAGAGCGTGGTCCCGCACATAGCCGGGAATTCATCTCGCGTGTTCAAGTCCCGGATAAGCTTGAAGGAATCGGGACCGGTCGTTCGAAAAAAGAAGCAGAACAGCAAGCAGCGAAACAAGCCTTGCTTGAGCTGAAAAAACAATTTTAAGTAAAAAAACCATATAAAAAAAGGCGCCCGATTGGGAACGCCTTTTTTTATATGGTTTCTTACACCGTCTTCAGTGATTTTAGTTCATCGACGATTGCATCGACCTCAGCGAGTGATAACGATTCACGCATCATGACGAACTCATAAATTTCTTTTAAGTCGTCATTTTTCGTGCCGTCGAACTGCTCGGCTTTGATGACGCCTTTATTAATAATATTTAATTTATCCAAGATTGCTTCAATCATTTGTTCAATTGTCATATCGTTGAATTCTCCTCTTCACGTCTTTACCGTTAACATTACCATAAAACCTACCATTTTGTAGACCTTTCGGCTATGGTAAACTAAAAGAAAATTAAAAGAAATTTAAACATACGGGTGGTAAAGATGTACTTAAAACGAATTGAAATCAACGGCTTCAAATCTTTTGCGAGCCGGACAGAACTTGACTTCCTACCGGGAGTGACGGCAGTCGTCGGACCGAACGGTAGTGGGAAGTCGAATATATCGGATGCAGTGCGCTGGGTGCTCGGTGAGCAATCGGCTAAATCATTACGCGGCGCGAAGATGGAAGATGTCATCTTCGCCGGCAGTATGTCAGAACATCGAAAGCAGTTCGCAGAAGTAACGCTTGTCCTCGATAATGAGTCGGGAACGGTTGCGTTACCTTACCAAGAGTTGAGCGTGACGCGACGCGTCAGTCGAAATGGAGACAGTGATTATTTTCTTAATAAAAAACCATGTCGCTTGAAGGACGTCCTCGATCTCTTCATGGATACGGGACTGTCCCGTGATGCCTTCGCAATCATTGGTCAAGGACGTGTCGAACAAGTCATCTCCGGGAAACCGGAAGAGCGGCGGTCCGTCATCGAAGAGGCGGCGGGTGTCTTAAAATACCGGCACCGGAAAAAACAAGCGGAGCGGAAGTTGAGTGACACGGAAACGAATCTCTCACGTGTCGATGATATTTTATTTGAACTCGGTGGACGAATCGAACCGTTACGAGAACAAGCAGCGCTTGCAAAAGAGTATCTGATTGCCCGCGACCGGTTCGACTTTTTAGAACGTGGCATCATTGCAGAAGAAATTCAAAACTATATGGAACAAATTGCCCGATTGACGACGGAAATCGAAACGTTTGAGCGTGAGTTGTCAAATGAACAGGCACGTCTTGAGAAAACGCAAACCTCGAGAGAAGAACAAGAAACAATGCTTGAAAACATTCGCCGGACAGAGACAGAGATGCAGGAACGGTTACGAACCGTCTCGACGACGCTCGTTGAAATTCAAGGTTCGCTGAACTTGGCAAAAGAACGTGAGAAACATGGGACGCAAATGAAAGAGCGTTTAGAACAAGAAGTGGCGACACTTGAAGCGCGTGTTTCCCTAATTGAGGATGAGGCGAAAAAAGCAGTTCGCTTACGAGACGAAACGAAGCAAACATACGAGGGAACTGTCAAACGTCGTGAACAAGCAGATGCCGCATTAACGTATTCGGAACGTGATTTTGAAAAAGAAGCAGAGCAACTACGGTCTGAAGCGTTTGAAGTAGCGAGTCGGCTGGCGGCGACGAATAACGCCTATAACCGAGCAAAACAAGATTTACAGAGTGCGGAAGAGTTACGCCGGACGTTCGCGGAAGGGACAGGGTCGAAACAATCGGCGCAAACAGCTTATGCGGCCGAGGTCGACCGACTAGAAGCGAGCTCTTTCAACGTGCGGCAACAGCTCGATGCTTTAGTAGCGGAAGAGACGCAAGTTGAAACGAAACAACACGAACAGCGAACGATGATGACGCAAGTCGAACGATCCATCGTCGATCTCCATCGCCGGCGTGATAAAACAGAGGACCGGATTGAATTTTTGGAGTCCGTCAAGGCAGATTACAGTGGTTATTTCGGTGCCGTCAAAACGATTTTGAAACAGCGTGATCACATTTCAGGCATATATGGAGCGGTTGCCGAATTGATTTCCGTACCGGCCCGATATGAAGCGGCGATCGAAACGGCACTCGGTGGAGCCATGCAAAACGTCGTCGTCGATACAGACGCGACGGGGCGGAAATTGATTCAGGAATTACGCCGTCTAAATGCGGGACGGGCGACGTTCATGCCGCTCAGTTCGATTCAACGGCGCGATTTGAATCAATCGGTTCGCAATCAACTATCTGCGATGCAAGGATACATCGGCGTTGCGAGTGAACTCGTGACGACGACCGATGAGCTGACGAAATTAAAACAGAACTTGCTCGGGACGACGCTTGTCGTCGAATCGCTTGAACAAGCGAACGCGATTGCCCGTGCAACGGGACATCGGTATCGTCTCGTGACGCTCGACGGAGATGTCGTCAACGTCGGTGGTTCGATGACAGGGGGGAGCCGAAAAAAAGGGACGCCACTCTTTAGTCAATCACGGGAGTTAGACGAACTCCGCGAAGGGCTGACGCAAGGGCAGGCGGTCATTCGTGAACAAGAGCGCCGCCTCGCGGAGATGAAAGTAGTAGATGAACAATTGAACGTTACGCTTGAGACGCTTGCGCAAGAAATGAAAACGACGCGAACGACACTTGAATCACTTCGGGATGAATTGACGGAGGCGAAACATGGTCTCGCAATCACAGCTTCGGAACTGTCCGTCCAAGATGGCCAGTTGCAACGGTTGGCGGAGCAAGAACGGGAAGCGAAGGCGACGATTGAACAAGCTGAGCACGATATCGCGAACTTGACGAAGCGGCAACAAGAACTCAGACGTGATCTCGATCAGCTAAAAGAGGCACAGGCACGGGGTGCTGTGACAATCGAAGACTTGAAACAACAACAAGCAGATGCCTTGCTCGAAGAACGGACAATGATCTTGAAGTTAGATCAAGTCAATCGTGAAGTCGAACGAATCGAAGAATCGTTGAATCATGCGAAACTCGAACGGAGTCATAAGCGGCGTGATTTAAAACATGTGCTCGAAGGGTTTGGTGAAGGTCAAATCGAAGCATTGCATGCAGAGCAGGCGCAGATGCTTAAAGAACAAACAACGGTTGAACAAGAATTGAAAGCAATCACGGACCAAATCCAACGTGACGGCGAAAGTTTACGACTTCTACGGATCCGTGAAGCGAAGCTGAAAGAGGAGCAACAGTCGGCGAAACAACAAGTCGATCAAGCGCGCCTCAACCACGGCAGAATCAGTACACGTCTTGAAACACGTCAAGAAATGCTCGACGAGATGGGGCTGATTCTCGAATTGATTGAACCGCTGACGATTCCATTCGAAGAGGCGAAAGAGGAAGTACACCTCCTCAAGCGTCAATTAGAAGAAATCGGAGTTGTTAATATCGGTGCGATTGAAGAGTTCGCTGAAGTCGATCAACGGTTTACGTTCCTCTCGACGCAACGTGATGACTTAGTGACGGCGAAAACGGATTTATATGCCGTCATCGATGAGATGGATCGTGAAGTCGTCCGACTCTTTAAAGAGACGTTTACGGCTGTACGGGAACACTTCCGTGAGACATTCCGCGAATTGTTCGGTGGAGGAGAAGCGGACTTGATTCTTGTCGATCCGAGCGACCTCTTGACGAGCGGGATTGACATCGTCGCGAAACCACCGGGTAAAAAACTACAGAACTTGTCACTCTTATCTGGTGGGGAACGCGCGTTGACGGCGATTGCTTTGTTGTTCGCGATTTTGAAGACGCGTCCCGTCCCGTTTTGTGTACTTGATGAGGTCGAAGCAGCTCTTGACGAAGCGAACGTTGCCCGGTTCGGTGAGTTCGTTCATCAGTTGGCGCGTGATACACAATTCATCATCATCACACACCGGAAAGGTACGATGGAGTCAGCGGATGTTTTATACGGCGTGACGATGCAACAAAACGGTATTTCGGAAGTGTTATCCGTTAAACTAGAAGAGGCACGGCGAACATTGACTGAAGAAGTAGAATCAAAGGAGCTAAAACAATGAGTTTTTTTAAGAAACTAAAAGACCGGTTGACGACGTCGACACAAGAAGTCACGTCTAAGTTTACGGAAGGGTTGTCGAAGACGCGTGACGGGCTTGCGAGTGCCGTCAATGATCTCGTCTACCGTTTCCGGGAAGTCGATGAAGAATTTTTTGAAGAGTTAGAAGAAGTGCTGATTCAAGCTGACGTCGGTGTGACGACGACGATGGATTTGGTCGAAAAATTAAAGATTGAAGTCAAACGAAAAAATGTTAAAGACACAAAAGAAGTCCGTGATGTACTCGTCGAAGTCGTCGCCAACATGTTGATTGAAGAAGAAGAAACGGAACTTGATTTAGACCACGACCTCAGTGTCATCTTATTCGTGGGTGTCAACGGTGTCGGGAAAACGACGACAATCGGGAAGCTCGCGAATCGATTGAAGAACGAAGGAAAAACCGTCATGCTCGCAGCAGGGGATACATTCCGAGCAGGCGCCATCGATCAGTTGCAAGTCTGGGGCGAGCGCTCCGGTGTACCGGTCATCCGTCAGGGAGAAGGATCGGATCCTGCTGCCGTCGTCTTCGATGCTGTTCAAGCGGCAAAAGCGCGGAAAGTCGATGTCTTGATTTGTGATACGGCAGGACGTCTGCAAAACAAAGTCAATTTGATGAATGAACTCGAAAAAGTCAAACGGGTCATTGAACGTGAAATCCCGGGGGCCCCGCATGAAGTCCTGCTTGCGCTCGACGCGACGACCGGACAAAATGCGATGGTGCAAGCCAAAGCGTTCAAACAAGCGACGAATGTCAGCGGCATCGTCTTGACGAAGCTTGACGGGACAGCAAAAGGTGGCATCGTTCTCGCGATTAAGAATGAACTGGATCTCCCCGTGAAGTTCGTTGGATTAGGTGAAAAGATTGACGATCTCCAACCGTTTAATGCCGAGCAATTCGTCCACGGTCTCTTCGGTGACGTATTCGAAGAAAAGCAAACGACGGACGAGGCATCAGAAGAGGAATAAGCTAGGTTTGCTTGTAAAGAAAAAAACTTGACAACACACTGTGAGGGCTGTACTATACTATCTGTAAAGGAATTTCACTTAACAACCGTGGAGGTGCTCGGATGACACTTGATAAAACGAACCGGATGAATTATCTGATTGACTTTTATCAGGAGCTTTTGACGCCGAAACAACGAAATTATATGTCACTCTATTATTTAGATGATTTTTCGTTAGGTGAAATCGCCGATGAGTTTGAAGTCAGCCGACAAGCAGTCTACGACAACATAAAACGTACGGAAGCGATGCTTGAGCAATATGAAGAACGACTTTCCTTGTTTCAAAAATATGAGCAGCGAAAGATCCTTCTTGATGAACTGAAGCAGCTCGACCTTCCAAGCGAGGCACTGGTGACGATTGAATCACTGGAGCAATTAGAGTAGGAGGCATCATCAATGGCATTCGAAGGATTATCGGAACGGCTTCAAGCCAGTCTCGCCAAAATGCGAGGTAAAGGTAAGATTTCTGAAGCGGACGTAAAGGAAATGATGCGTGAGGTCCGCCTCGCGTTGTTAGAAGCCGACGTCAACTTCAAAGTAGTGAAACAGTTCGTAAATGATGTGAAGGAGCGCGCCGTCGGTCAAGACGTGATGACGTCTCTAACACCCGGTCAACAAGTCGTCAAAATCGTCCATGACGAATTGACGAAATTGATGGGGGAAGAAGTATCTCCGTTGACGCTCGCTAACCGTCCGCCGACAGTCATTATGATGACTGGTCTTCAAGGGGCAGGTAAAACGACGACAACCGGAAAACTCGCCAATCATTTACGAAAAAAACACAATCGCAGTCCACTGCTCGTAGCAGCGGACATTTACCGTCCGGCTGCGATTAAACAACTTGAGACGCTAGGAAAACAACTTGAATTACCGGTCTTCTCGATGGGAGATCAGGTAAGTCCACAAGAAATCGTAACCGGCGCGCTCGACTATGCAAAAGAGCATCACCACGATATCGTGTTGATCGATACGGCGGGACGCTTACATGTCGATGAGGATCTGATGCAGGAACTTGTCGATGTGAAGGAAATCGCCAAGCCTAACGAAATCTTCCTTGTCGTCGACTCGATGACGGGTCAGGATGCGGTCAATGTCGCACAAAGCTTTAATGAAAAGCTCGGCGTGACAGGGGTCGTCCTGACGAAACTCGACGGAGATACTCGAGGCGGAGCAGCACTCTCCATCAAGGCAGTCACCGGAGCACCGATTAAGTTCGTCGGTCTTGGAGAGAAGCTAGACGCAATCGAGCCATTCTACCCAGAGCGGATGGCGTCACGGATTCTCGGTATGGGAGATATGTTAACGCTGATTGAAAAAGCAGAGTTCCAAATGGACGCAACACGCGCCAAGGAGCTCGAAGGCAAAATGCGCGATGCATCGTTCACGTTTGACGATTTCATCGAGCAGTTGCAGCAAGTGAAACAGATGGGTCCTTTGGATGAGTTGTTAGGAATGATTCCGGGTGCCGGTAAAGGAAAGATGAAGGGCTTGAAAAATGCTCAAATCGATGAGAAGCAACTTGTTTATGTCGAAGCGATTATTCAATCGATGACAAAACGGGAGCGGACTGAACCGGAAATCCTCAATGCGAGTCGTCGGAAACGGATTGCGCGCGGCAGTGGTCGTAGCATTCAAGAAGTGAACCGGTTGATCAAGCAATTTGAAGACATGCGGAAGATGATGAAACAATTCTCCGGCCAAATGGGCAAAGGGAAAAAGAAAGGCGGCTTTGGCCTCCCATTCTTCTAAAAGTCTTTTCTCTTTTGCTGTAACGTTGTATACTAGTGAAGTTGTCAATTTGACTAAACCAAAAAACTATTTAATATCTGGAGGGACTTACGAATGGCAGTTAAAATTCGTCTTAAGCGCATGGGCGCAAACAAATCACCTTTCTACCGTGTGGTAGTAGCAGACTCACGTGCACCACGTGATGGTCGTTTCATCGAGCAAATCGGATACTACAACCCGGTTGCTAAACCAGAAGCAGAAGTAAAACTTAACGAAGAGCTCGCTCTTAAATGGCTCGCTGAAGGTGCTAAACCATCAGACACAGTTCGTAACCTCTTCTCAAAAGCTGGTATCATGGAGAAATTCCACAACGCGAAACTCGCGAAGTAAGACATTTGGAGGTGAGCGAAAGCTTACCTCCTTTTTGTTGCAGAAAAATAGAAGAATGACGATTTTAAAGGAAGGAAGTGAAGAAGATGCAATGGTTAGAAGTCGCGAAAATCGCGAATACACACGGTCTAAAGGGAGAATTGAAATTACTTGCGAGTACAGATTTTCCGGAAGAACGCTTTAAAGTCGGAAATGACGTATTTCTCGAGACGGAGGGGACGTATGTACCGCTGACGGTGAGCAGTTACCGGAAACATAAACAATTCGTCATGGTGACCTTCAAAGGAATGCATCACATCAACGACGTCGAAAAGTATAAAGGGATGAAACTTTTCGTGCAGCCGGAAGTCTTACAAGAGCTTGCGGAAAATGAATATTACTACCACGAAATCATCGGTTGCGACGTCTATGACGGAGATGAGAAAATCGGGGTCGTCTCGGAAATCTTAGAGACCGGAGCAAACGATGTCTGGACGATTAAACGTCCGGGAAAAAAAGACGTCTTGATTCCGTACATCGAACAAGTCGTCGCGTCGATCGATGTGCAAGAAAAGCGGATTCAAATCACACCATTACCTGGATTGATTGAAGGATGAACATCAAAGTCTTGACGCTTTTTCCGGACATGTTCACAGCACTCGATCATTCAATCGTCGGACGGGCACAAGAAGATGCGCGGATACATCTCGAGTATATTAACTTCCGAGACTATTCGACGAATCGACATGGGCGTGTCGATGATTCTCCTTACGGGGGTGGTGCAGGGATGTTGTTGACGCCGCAACCTGTTTTTGACGCTGTTGCGGCCTTGCCAAAAGCGAACCGTCGCATCGTTGCGATGACACCGACAGGGCAGCGTTTTGATCAAGCAGTAGCAGAAGAATGGGCGCAGGAATCGGAACTTGTTTTCTTATGTGGACATTATGAAGGGTTTGATCAACGGATTCATGACGAACTGGTGACGGACGAGGTGTCGCTTGGAGACTTCGTTTTGACGGGAGGGGAATTAGCTGCGATGACGATGATTGATGCCGTCGTCCGTTTGTTACCTGATGTCCTCGGCAAGTCGGCCAGTCATGAAGACGATTCATTTTCGACCGGATTGCTCGAATACCCCCATTATACCCGTCCTGCCGACTATAACGGATCAAGGGTACCGGACGTCTTATTATCCGGGAATCATGCAAAAATCGAGCAGTGGCGAAGACAGCAAGCCTTGAAGCGGACGCTCGAGCGACGCCCTGATTTACTCGAGACAGCCGACTTGTCCGCAAGTGATTTAAAGTACCTCCAGTCAATTTCAGGATTGTCAAAAGAATGAAATTGTGATAAGTTAAAACATGTGGCAAAAGCCACCTATTAACGATGTTCCGCTGTTGGATGCAATAAGCAAATGAAGATAAGAACATTGGTGAAAAAAGGAGAAATCATTCATGAACACACAACAATTGTTCCGTGAAATTACACAAGAACAAATCAAGTCAGACGTCCCTTCGTTCCGTCCTGGGGATACAGTCCGTGTACACGTTAAAGTCGTCGAGGGTACGCGTGAGCGGATCCAGCTTTTCGAAGGCGTAGTCATCAAACGTCACGGTGGCGGCATCAGTGAAACTTTCACAGTCCGTAAGATTTCTTACGGAGTTGGCGTAGAGCGTGCTTTCCCGCTCCACTCACCACGTGTTGCACAAGTCGAAGTCGTTCGTTACGGTAAAGTCCGTCGTGCGAAACTTTACTACCTCCGTAACCTTCGTGGTAAAGCGGCGCGTATTAAAGAAGTTCGTCGTTAATCATGTGAAAAAGTGGCTTGTCCTCGGACAAGCTTCTTTTTTTTATCGTTTATGCGTATACTAAGTCTAGGTTAAAGATTTAATCAAAGGAGTGGAACGCGTGAAGGAGTTATTTAGTTGGGTAAAGGCGCTTGTCGTAGCGCTCGTGATTGCGTTCATCATCCGAACGTTTCTATTCGTCCCGGTCATCGTGGACGGCGAGTCGATGATGCCGACACTGCACAATTCAGACCGGATGGTCGTCAATAAGGTTCCCTATTACTTTAATGAACCAGAGCGTGGCGATATCGTCGTCTTCCATGCGACGGAAACACGTGACTATATTAAACGTGTCATCGCTGTCCCAGGCGATACGCTGTACTACAAGGATGATATGCTGTATATCAACGATAAAAAAGTGGAAGAACCATATTTAAAAGAATTTAAAGCGCAAATGAATGGTGTTCCTTTGACGGAAGACTTTACATTAGAAGAACGGACCGGCGAAACGAAAGTACCCGCCGGTAAAGTATTCGTCATGGGGGACAACCGTCAAAACTCGAAAGATAGCCGTGACATCGGGTTCGTCGATGAAGATCAAATCGTCGGAACGACAAATTTCGTCTTTTATCCGTTCGGTGATTTACGATCAGTTGATTAAAAAATCATGGGCGCGTAGTAAGGTGAGTCTAGCAGAAACAGCTCCATCAACCGTGCGTTTGATGGAACAAGGTCAGGAATTGAGTAGTGTCCGCACGACACTACTTCTTTTCTTGGCTTTTTTTGCGTATACTAAGGGATGGATCGTTTCTTGAGAACGAAGTGACGGTAACTGAAGCAGGTCTTACCGCGTCACACAACATGAAGTTAGCAGTCCAGTAATATGATGAGTTGAGGTGGAATATATGACGATACAATGGTTCCCTGGTCACATGGCGAAAGCACGTCGTGAAGTCCAGGAAAAATTAAAATTAATCGACGTCGTCATCGAATTGGTCGATGCACGTCTCCCGATGTCGAGTCGCAATCCGATGGTCGAGCAAATTACGGCAGGAAAACCGCGGTTAATCGTCTTGAACAAAGCCGATATGGCTGATGCGCGTTTGACGGAGCGCTGGATGAAGGCCCTTCGTAAGGACGGAGTCGATGTCATCGCTGTCGATGCGAAACACAATAAGGGTCTTGGACAAATTCATGAAGGTGCATTACGCCTGATGAAAGAAAAACATGATCGCATGCGTGAAAAGGGACGAAATCCGAGTGCGATTCGAGCGTTGATCATCGGCATCCCGAACGTCGGGAAATCAACATTAATCAATCGCCTTGCCGGACGAAACATTGCCATCACGGGTGACCGCCCGGGTGTGACGAAACGTCAGCAATGGATCAAAATGAAGACGGGTGAGATGGAGTTGCTCGATACACCAGGTATTCTCTGGCCGAAGTTCGACGATCAGTTGGTTGGCTATCGTCTAGCAGCAACAGGTGCAATCAAAGATGATATCTTAAACATCGATGACATCGCGCTGTTTGCCATCCGTGAGCTCAAATCGCGTTATCCGGAGCAATTGATGGAACGCTATCGCTTAGACGATGTGTCCGGTGAAGCCGTTGATGTACTAGAAGCAATCGGGAACAAACGAGGGTTCAATTCAGGTGGATACGTCGATTTCGAACGGACGAGCGAGATGTTGTTACATGAGCTACGGACGGAAAAAGTCGGACGTGTGACACTTGAAACAGTCGAAGAATGGGCAACAACAGCAGAATAAGACGAGCTTGGAACCTTCTCTAGAAGGTCCAAGCTTTTTTCGAAATAGGAGTGAATGTCAGATGAAGATTCAAGACTTAAGAGAACGTCTCAAAGGGATTTCACGCGAACAATTCGCAGCCATCGAACAGGATCTGATGCATGATGAACGAAAAGGGATCAGGCTGTTATTGAAACAAACAAGCCGTCGCCTCGATCTCGAAGAACAATTGCGCCTCAGTTTTATTGAACGCTCGCAGTTCGAAGAAGCTTACCGGGCACAGGGGTGGGAGAAGATTGCTGGTGTCGATGAGGTCGGGCGAGGTCCGCTTGCTGGACCTGTCGTCGCGGCAGCAGTCATCTTACCAAAAGATTTTTATCACCCCGCGTTGACGGACTCAAAACAAATGTCAAAAAAACAACGGCAACTGGCGTATCAGCATATTCGTAAAGTCGCAGAGGTCGCCATCGGCATCATCGAACCAGCAGAAATTGACCGGATCAATATTTACCAAGCCTCGAAACAGGCGATGTTACAAGCGGTGAATGGCGTGTCTGCCGAGGCATTGCTCGTCGATGCGATGGAGCTTGATCTCAATCTACCTCAAACGTCACTGATTAAAGGGGATGCGCGTAGCATCTCAATCGCAGCGGCGAGCGTCATTGCGAAGGAAACGCGTGATGCGATGATGGAGGACTATGCGAAACAGTATCCGGGATACGGGTTTGAGCAACATGCAGGGTACGGGACAGCACAGCATTTGCAGGCACTCGATACATACGGTGTGACACCGATTCATCGCAAAACGTTCAAACCGGTTCTTGATCGACTCTAGGAGGTGAATGCGTGTGCAAATCGAACATCGGGCCTTACTTCCCTTTAAGATTATTGATCAAGCCAACATGCCGTTACGCGAAGGGGCAAATGTCGTCGGGAAAGTATTGAAATTATTGCCGGACGGGTTAATGGAGTTGCAAGTCGGACAACGGGTCCTAACGGCTGGAACAACGGCTGATTTAAAAGAAGGAATGTCGTACCGATTCGTCGTGACGAGCACGGAAGGGCAACCGGTGCTGAAGATTTTATCGGAAGCTCCACAAACTGCGGCGAAACAAATCCTGCCTTCGATGCTTGAAAGTCTCTTGCGACCAGCGTCAGAGGGAGTACCGCAGACGACACGTGCGCTGTTACAACAACTTGGCCAACGCGCGATGGAAGGATCGGGTCAAGTACTCAAACAGACAATTGTTGAGCTCATTCAGTTAGCGCGTACTGCAGAGGCAGATGGGCAAGGGTCCCTTGACCGAAAGACGAGTGATCAAATCTTGACGCAACAACTCGTTCAAGCGACGAATGAACCGGGACGCGGCATCTTTATGTTGCAACTACCACAGTTTGGTCCCTTTGAAGATGTCGATGTGACGATGGAAGCACCGTTCGACAAAAAAGAATTCAATCCGGACCATGCCCGAATCGCTTTTTATCTCAAACTGCCTCAGTTGGGCGAAATTGCGATTGACTTATTAATCACTGATCGAAAGATGGCTGTTTCCGTCTTTCATCCGGATCAACGGATTAGCGCATTCATGGACGCTTATCAACCGATGATGGAACAACGCTTAAAGGAGCAGGGATATGAGTTGATTCGTTTTGAATTGGTCGAACAAACGAAAGAGCGGGTGCCTATCGATTTGACACGTCGGAGTGGAAGGGTGGATTATCAAGCATGAAAAAAGCGATTGCTTTATCTTATGAAGAACAAATGGCAGCTCCAAAAGTCGTCGCCAAAGGTTCCGAAATCGTCGCCGAGCGGATTTTAGAAGAAGCGATCCGACACAACATTCCGATTCGGCAAGATCAGACATTGGTAACATTACTTGATGCAATCGAGGTATCTGAGCAAGTTCCGCCGGAGTTATACGGGGTCATCGCCGAGCTGTTTGCCTTTTTGTATCAGCTCGATCATGAGGGAATCACGAAAAAATAAATGCTTTCGGTCGATAACGATAGACAGCGCTTCCAATTTTAACTACAATGAAAGAGCCGAAACTAAAGGGGTTAAGGGGGATTTTTTCATGAATGTACATGAATATCAGGCAAAAGAGTTACTTCGTTCATACGGTGTACCTGTACCGAACGGAATCGCAGCATTTACGGTCGAAGAGGCTGTCGATGCAGCAGAACAATTGTCAGGCCCAATTAAAGTTGTCAAAGCACAGATTCACGCAGGGGGACGCGGTAAAGCCGGTGGTGTCAAACTAGCAAAATCGCAAGAAGAAGTAAAAGAATTCGCGACGGAGTTACTCGGCAAAACGCTCGTCACGCATCAAACAGGACCAGAAGGTAAAGTCGTTCAACGTCTTCTCGTCGAAGAAGGTTGTGCGATCGATAAGGAATACTATCTCGGGATTGTCCTTGATCGTGTGACAGGTCGTGTCGTCATCATGGGTTCAAGTGAAGGCGGAATGGACATTGAAGAAGTGGCAGAAGCGACTCCTGAAAAAATCATCAAGGAAATCGTTGATCCAGCAGTCGGACTTCAAGCTTTCCAAGCACGTAAATTAGCGTTCGCAATGGGTGTACCCGTTAAACTCGTTAACAAATTCGTTGGTATGGTGACGAAACTCTACACGTTCTTCGTTGAAAAGGATTGCTCAATCGCTGAAATCAATCCACTCGTTACAACAAAAGACGGTGATGTCGTTGCACTTGACGCGAAGTTGAACTTCGATTCGAATGCGTTGTATCGTCATGCGGACATCGTCGCACTCCGTGATGAAACGGAAGAAGATCCACGTGAAGTCGAAGCTTCAAAAAGCGATTTGAACTACATCGCGCTTGATGGGAATATCGGCTGTCTCGTTAATGGCGCAGGTCTTGCGATGGCAACGATGGACATCATCAAACACTTCAGTGGCGATCCGGCCAACTTCCTCGATGTAGGTGGCGGCGCGACGAAAGAGAAAGTAACAGAAGCGTTCAAATTGATTCTCTCAGATGATAACGTCAAAGGAATTTTTGTCAACATCTTCGGCGGCATCATGAAGTGCGATGTCATCGCGGAAGGGATCGTTGCAGCAACAAAAGAAGTCGGCTTAGAGTTACCACTCGTCGTTCGTCTTGAAGGAACAAATGTTGACGCAGGGAAACAAATTCTCAAAGATTCAGGTCTAGCGATTACAGCAGCTACATCAATGGCAGACGGCGCAGAAAAAATCGCTGCGCTCGTGAAGTAAGGGGGAGCTAAGGATGAGTATTTGGGTAAACGAATCAACAAAAGTGATCATTCAAGGAATTACAGGTAATCAAGGGATGTTCCACGGTGAACAAATGATTGATTACGGAACGAACCTCGTCGGTGGTGTTACACCAGGTAAAGGCGGAACAGAAGTGCTCGGTGGCGTGCCTGTCTTTGATACGGTTGCGCAAGCAGTCGCTAAAACAGGGGCAAATGCATCGATTATCTATGTACCACCAGCATTCGCTGCGGATGCAATCATGGAAGCAGCGGATTCAGACATCGCTCTCATCATCTGTATCACAGAAGGAATTCCAGTTCTTGATATGGTAAAAGTAAAACGTTATCTTGACGGAAAACCAGTTCGTTTGATTGGTCCGAACTGTCCTGGCGTTATCACACCAGGTGTCGCGAAACTTGGCATCATGCCTGGTTACATCCACACACCAGGTCATGTCGGAATCGTTTCACGTTCTGGGACATTGACGTATGAAGCTGTTCACCAATTGACGACGGCTGGAATCGGTCAATCGACTGCTGTCGGTATCGGTGGTGATCCTGTCAATGGGACAGACTTCATCGACACGCTCAAAGCGTTCAATGAAGATCCTGAAACAAAAGCGGTCATCATGCTTGGTGAAATCGGTGGTACGGCAGAAGAAGAAGCGGCTGAGTGGGTCAAAGCCAACATGACGAAGCCGGTCATCGGATTCATCGGTGGACAAACTGCTCCTGAGGGAAAACGTATGGGTCATGCGGGTGCCATCATCTCAGGTGGTAAAGGTACGGCATCGGAAAAAATCAAGACACTTCGTGCAAATGGTATCGAAGTCGCAGACTCTCCGGCAGTCATTGGTGAAACGTTAATTCGTGTCATCAAAGATGCTGGTATCTACGATCAATGTGTCACGGGTTCAACGGTCAAATAAAAACGTCGAGAGCTGTCCTGAAGATTCAGGACAGCTTTCTTCTATATAAAAGGAGTGTATGTTAATGGAGCGAGAATGGTATGTCCGATTTGCAGCCTGTCGTGTTCCTTATCCAATCGTCGCCTTAGTAGAACAATACGGTATTTTATCGGTCGCTGATCTTCCGACAAATGCCGAGAGTAAAAAGCGATATCAAGCAGCTCTTTCGCTCGAACACCTCCCGTCTCAGTTACTTGTCCCGACCGATCCCGAGTTCCCGCAACAGTTACTCCACATACCACGACCGATTTACGGTCTGTATTACGTAGGTGACCCGTCGCTTCTGCGTCACCCTTTAATCAGCATCATCGGTAGCCGAACCCCATCCCCGTCCCATAAAGAACGTCTATCGTTCTTACGCCCGTTTTTTAATTCCCCTTTCGTCACTGTCTCTGGTGGAGCTTACGGGATTGATTCCCTCGTCCATCGCCTTTCCTTGAAGTATGACCAACCAACCATCGCCGTCATGGCAACAGGACTCGATTCTCTTTATCCGAAACAACACGCGGCCCTCTTTAATCGCATCGCACAAGCTGGTTTGTTGCTCTCCGAGTACCCTCCCGAGACCCCCATTCAAAAATTCCAATTTTTAGAACGTAATCGCATCATTGCTGGATTATCATCAGCCCTCGTCATCGTCGAAGCAGCGTTGAAAAGCGGAACGATGAACACGGCAGGACACGCCCTCGACCAAGGGAAAGACGTCTATTGCTTGCCGGGTTGTCCGACTGAAAAAATGTTTTGTGGAACGAATCAATTGATTGCGGAAGGGGCGATTCCGCTCCTGAATCCGGAAGAAGTTTCAAAAAGTATCTTGATGGACGTTGACAAATGGGAATCGAGACTACTATGATAAGTGAGATTAAAATACGAGTACGCCTCTAATAGGGAGCGATTGCAATGGCAAAATATTTAGTAATCGTCGAATCACCTGCAAAGGCAAAAACCATCAAACGTTATCTCGGTTCGAACTATACCGTGAAAGCATCGATGGGGCATGTCATCGATTTGCCAAAAAGCCAAATGGGTGTCGACGTCGAACATGACTATGAACCAAAATATATTACGATTCGTGGTAAAGGTCCGGTCTTGAAAGAATTGAAAACTGCTGCTAAAAAAGCACAAAAAATCTATCTCGCGGCCGACCCTGACCGTGAAGGGGAAGCGATCGCTTGGCATTTAGCGAAAGCCCTCGGTGTCGATGAATCGACAGAGTGTCGGGTCGTCTTCAATGAAATCACAAAAGACGCCATCAAGGATTCGTTCAAGAAACCCCGCAAGATCAACTATGATCTTGTCGACGCGCAACAAGCGCGGCGTATTTTGGACCGTCTTGTTGGGTACAGCATGAGTCCGTTACTTTGGAAGAAAATTAAAAAAGGATTGTCTGCGGGACGTGTTCAATCGGTTGCCGTGAAGATGATTATTGATCGGGAACAAGAAATCAATGCCTTTTTACCAGAAGAGTACTGGACGATTAAACTTGAGCTTGATGCGAACGGTGAAAAACTCGAAGCAAACTTTTATGGCGTCGACGGTAAAAAACGTGAACTCCATTCTGAAGAAGATGTCAACGAGGTGTTGGCAAAACTTTCAGAATCCTTTACGGTCGACTCGGTAACGAAGAAAGAGCGCAAACGTAATCCAGCGTTACCGTTTACAACAAGTTCGCTCCAGCAAGAAGCGGCACGTAAGCTTAATTTCCGGGCGAAGAAAACGATGATGATTGCCCAACAACTCTACGAGGGAATCGAGTTAGGGAAAGAAGGGACAATCGGTTTGATTACGTATATGCGTACCGATTCGACACGAACGTCTGAAACAGCGAACCTCGAAGCGCATGGTTTCATCGAAAATGCGTACGGAAAAGAATACATCGCCAGTGAAAAACGTAAAGAGAAAAAAGCGGCCAATTCACAGGATGCTCACGAAGCAGTTCGTCCGACGTCAACGATGCGTGACCCACAACTCGTTAAATCGTATTTGTCGCGAGACCAGTTCCGACTGTATAAACTCATTTGGGAACGATTCGTCGCCAGTCAAATGGCACCGGCGATTTTAGACACGGTCAAAGTTGATTTGAATTCGAACGATGTCATGTTCCGGGCGAACGGTTCGACCGTCAAGTTCCCTGGTTTCATGAAAGTCTACATCGAGGATACAGATGATGAAGCAGTGACGGACGTCAAAGAAGGACTCTTACCACCACTCGAGGACGGTGAAGTCTTGCAACAGGAATCGATTGACCCGAAACAACACTTCACGCAGCCACCGCCACGCTATACAGAGGCACGTTTAGTACGAGCGATGGAAGAACTCGGGATTGGTCGTCCTTCGACATATGCTCCAACACTCGACACGATTCAAAAACGAGGGTACGTGACGCTCGAAGAAAAGAAATTCTTACCGACTGAACTCGGAGAGCTCGTCATTGATATGATTAGTGATTATTTCCAAGAATTCATCACGGTTCAATTCACGGCAGACATGGAAGCGTTGCTTGATGCGATTGAAAAAGGCGACATGCAGTGGACGGAAGTCGTCGATCCGATTTATAAATCATTCGCGAAACGTTTGACGCGGGCGGAAGCAGAAATCGAGAAAATTGAAATCAAAGATGAACCAGCCGGAGAAGATTGCGAAGTATGCGGTCATGCGATGGTCATCAAGATGGGACGGTACGGCAAGTTCATGGCGTGCTCAAACTTCCCGGAATGCCGAAACACGAAGCCGATCCAAGTCGAGATTGGGGTCAAGTGTCCGACATGTGGTACAGGGGACATCGTCGAACGTCGTAGTAAAAAAGGCCGGTTGTTCTATGGGTGTTCAAATTATCCAGAGTGCGAATTCGTCTCATGGGATAAGCCGGTCGAAGAGCCGTGTCCCGTCTGTAGCAGTATGATGGTACAAAAGAAAATCAAGAACGGTGTAAAAGTAGAATGTACATCTTGTGGACATCATGAAACACGCATCGATCAAGAGCAAGAGGAGGAATGACCGTTGAAACGAGTAACGGTAATTGGCGCCGGGCTCGCAGGTTCTGAAGCAGCATGGCAGCTTGCGAAGCGAGGCGTCCAAGTAGATTTATATGAAATGCGACCGGTGAAGCAGACCCCTGCTCACCATACCGATCAATTTGCAGAGCTCGTCTGTTCGAATTCCTTACGTGCGAATCAATTGACGAATGCAGTTGGTGTATTAAAAGAAGAGATGCGTCAATTAGACTCTCTCATCATGAAAGCGGCTGATTTAGCGAGTGTCCCTGCAGGGGGCGCACTCGCTGTCGATCGGCATGACTTCGCAGGCTATGTGACAGAAACACTGAAGAATCATCCGAACGTCACGGTCCATCATGAAGAGCTAGAAGCGATTCCGGATGGTCCGACGATCGTTGCAACTGGACCACTTACGAGTGCTGCGTTATCTGAATCACTCAAACAGTTCACGGGAGAAGATTATCTGTATTTCTTCGATGCGGCAGCACCGATTCTCGATGGGGATACGATTGATCGAGACAAGGTCTACCTCAAGTCACGCTACGATAAAGGAGAAGCCGCGTACTTGAACTGTCCGATGACAAAAGAAGAGTTTACGCATTTCCATAACGAGCTGATTGCGGCAGAAGTCGTTCCGCTGAAAGAATTTGAAAAAGAAATTTACTTCGAGGGCTGTATGCCATTTGAAGTACTCGCTTCACGCGGACCAAAAACATTGTTGTTCGGACCAATGAAACCGGTCGGTCTTGAAGACCCGAAAACAGGCGAACGTCCTTACGCAGTCGTTCAGCTTCGTCAAGATAACTCGGCTGGAACACTCTTCAACCTCGTCGGTTTCCAAACGCACTTGAAGTGGGGCGAGCAAAAGCGGATCATCCGTTTGATTCCTGGTTTAGAAAATGCCGAAATCGTCCGATATGGTGTCATGCACCGGAATACGTTCGTCAATTCACCGAACTTATTGCAAGCGACGTATCAAACACGGACACGACATGATTTATTCTTTGCCGGTCAAATGACAGGGGTCGAAGGATATGTCGAGTCAGCAGCATCCGGTTTGACGGCAGGAATCAATGCGGCACGGTTAGTGAATGAAGCAGATCCAATCGCGTTCCCGAAAGAGACGATGATGGGGGCGATGGCGCACTACATCACGACGACCGAAGGAAAGAACTTCCAACCGATGAACGCGAACTTTGGACTTGTTCCCGGGCTCGTCGGTCATCCAGTCCGAATGAAGAAACCTGAGAAATATGCGCTCCTCGCAGAACGAGCGTTAGAATCCATCAAAGACTTTACCGATATGTAAAGAGGATGGGGGAAAAGCCGCAGAAACAGCGGACTTTTCCCCCATTTCTTAATTTTTCATAAAAGCGTGATAATTTCGTCATTTTTTCGGTTTTTGGTCTATTGTCAGACTACTTGCGGTGTGCTATGCTAAGGTCGATTCGAGAACACATGGTCAGGAGGAGGCTCGGAAATGGGATTAGACTCAGAGTTTGAGCGGCTGCGGAAAGACTTTTTGCGGTACGTGCATATCGAACGTCAACTATCTCCGAATACGGGTCGCTCATATGATCAAACCCTTCGACAATACGCCGCTTTTTGCCTCGATCATCAACTACGATCGATTGAATTGGCAACTGCACGGCGTTATTTGTATGCACTCTACGAGCAACAAGCTTCAAAATCGACAATTGCCCAAAAAGTATCATGCTTGAAGCAATTTGGTCGCTTTTTGACGCGCGACACGGATGCAGTCAACCCGTTTGAAGGATTGAAAGCGCCCAAACGTGCCCAATCGTTACCGACCTTTTTAGTTCCATCTGAATACGAACGATTTTTAGAAGCCTTTCGAACGGAAGATACACTAGGCAACCGAAATGTCGCAATGATTGAACTGCTCTATGCGACCGGGATGCGTGTCAGTGAGTTGGCAGGACTAAATCTTCAAGATTTAGATCAAGACTTAGAGTATGTCCATGTATATGGAAAAGGTCGTAAGGAACGCATCACGCCGATTGGTTCTTTCGCTAGACGGACGTTGCAGGTTTACTTGCAAGAGCGTCGAGGAAAAGATGAAAAGGAACAGGCTGTGTTCGTTTCGAAATCGGGACGACGACTGACGACAGACGGTATTCGTAAAATCTTAAAAAAAGGCGATCATTTGCTTTCGAAACATGTGACGCCGCACGCACTTCGACATAGCTTCGCGACAGACCTGTTAGAGAGAGGGGCGGACCTTCGGGCGGTTCAGGAACTCTTAGGTCATGCCTCTCTATCGACGACGGGACAATATACTCATGTAACGACTGAGCGGTTGCGTCATGTTTATCAGCAAGCGCATCCGCGTGCCTAAGGGAGGAAACGGAATGTTTCATGCAACGACGATTTTTGCGATTCAACATAATGGTCAATCCGCGATGAGTGGAGATGGTCAGGTGACATTTGGTAATCAAGTCATCATGAAGAAAAGTGCAAAGAAAGTAAGACGCCTTTATGGGGGAAAAGTGATTGCAGGATTTGCTGGAAGTGTAGCAGATGCCTTTACGCTGTTTGAGAAGTTTGAAGCGAAGCTAGAGATGTATAATGGTAATCTCCAACGTGCCGCAGTCGAGCTAGCAAAAGAATGGCGCGGCGACAAAATGTTACGTCAACTCGAAGCATTGCTACTCGTCATGGACGGGACACATTTACTGCTCGTTTCCGGAAATGGTGAAGTCATCGAACCGGATGATGGAATTCTTGCAATCGGTTCAGGCGGTAATTACGCGCTTGCTGCTGGTCGAGCATTGGCACGTCACGCTGGACAGATGTCAGCAGAAGAAATCGCACGAGCCGCTCTTGAAACAGCCGGAGAGCTCTGCGTGTTCACGAATGATCAAATTGTTTTAGAGACGATTGGAGGAAGTGCAGATGCATGAATTGACACCAAAACAAATCGTAGCCAAATTAGATGAGCACGTCGTTGGACAATCGGATGCGAAACGCGCCGTCGCAATCGCACTTCGTAATCGGTACCGTCGCCAATTACTCGACCCGGCATTACGCGACGAAGTAACACCTAAAAATATTTTGATGATTGGACCGACTGGAGTCGGAAAGACGGAAATCGCAAGACGTCTAGCGAAACTCGTTCGCGCACCATTCGTTAAGATCGAAGCGACAAAATTCACAGAAGTCGGATACGTCGGTCGTGACGTTGAATCAATGGTTCGTGATTTAGTCGAAGCTTCACTCCGACTTGTCAAAGATGAGAAGAAAGAAGCCTTAAAAGATCGAGCAGAAGCCGTTGCGAACGAACGGATCGTGGATGCGTTAGTCGGGAAAAAATCGACGTCGGGTCTTGGTGGTGGAAGTAATCCATTCGAAATGTTGTTTGGTGGTAATCAAGCACAACCTGAACAAGAAACAGCGAATGATACGGCGGACCGCTCAGTCATTCGTCAACAATTAATCAGTGGTCAACTAGAAGACCGCATGATTGATGTCGACGTCGAAGAGCGCCAAATGGATTTATTTTCGGGACAACAAGGGATGGAAGGCTTATCAAACTTACAAGATATGCTAGGTCAAGTCATGCCGAAGAAAACGAAAAAAAGACAACTGACCGTCAAAGAAGCACGACCGATTTTGACTGCTGAAGAAGCGGAACGTTTACTTGACTTAAACGAAGTCCATGACGAAGCCGTTCGACGTGCGGAGCAGATGGGGATCATCTTTGTCGATGAAATCGATAAAATTGCAACGAAAGGTCAAGATAGCGCCGGCGTTTCACGCGAAGGTGTCCAGCGAGATATCTTACCAATCGTCGAAGGCTCGACCGTCGTGACGAAATACGGCTCGGTCAAAACGGACCATATGTTGTTTATCGCCGCAGGAGCGTTCCATATGGCGAAGCCGTCTGATCTCATTCCAGAGTTACAAGGACGTTTCCCGATTCGAGTCGAGTTGGATAGTTTAACGGAAGAAGACTTCGTCAAGATTTTGACAGAACCGAATCAAGCGTTACTGAAACAATACAAAGCGTTGCTTGGAGCAGAACAGGTCCACGTCACCTTTACCGAGGATGCGATTCGTCAAATCGCGCGGATTGCTGCTCAGGTCAATGATGAAACTGATAATATCGGTGCACGACGTTTATATACAATCATGGAACGGGTGTTAGAGGAACTATCCTTTGAAGCGGCAGATATGCCAGAGTCGGATGTTACGATCACACCACAATATGTAATGGACCGAGTTGGAAAAGTAGCAGATGATCGTGACTTAAGTCAGTTCATCTTATAAGTGGAGGAAGAAAATCATGAATTTATTGGCAAAAACACGAAAGCTTAATACGATGTTACAACAGGAAGCTAGTACACATGTAGACTTTAAAATTATGGCGGAACGGTTAAGTGAAGTCATGGAGTCGAATACATTCATCGTTAGCCGCCGTGGGAAATTACTCGGTATTGCCATCAAGCAACAAATTGAGAATGCACGAATCCGTGGATTCCTCGAAGAACGTCAATTCCCAGAAGACTACACAAAACGTTTATTTAACGTCATGGAAACGACAGCGAATATTACGATTGATAGTGAACATACGGCATTCCCGATTGATAATCGTGATACGTTCGAATCATCTAAAACAACAATCGTTCCAATCATCGGAGGCGGCGAACGCTTAGGGACACTCGTCCTCGGACGAATGGTCGATGATTTCGACGAAGAAGATCTCGTCCTAGCTGAATATGGAGCGACGGTAGTCGGTATGGAGATTCTTCGAGAGAAGGCACATGAAGCTGAGGATAAAGCACGTAAAAAAGCTGTCGTCCAAATGGCAATCAACTCGTTATCATATTCAGAGCTTGAAGCAATCGAGCATATTTTTGAAGAACTCGACGGCAATGAAGGATTACTCGTCGCATCAAAAATTGCAGACCGTGTCGGGATTACACGTTCCGTCATCGTCAATGCACTGCGCAAGCTTGAAAGTGCGGGTGTCATCGAATCGCGTTCACTCGGTATGAAAGGGACGTATATCAAAATCTTAAACGATAATTTCCTCTATGAATTAGAACGGATTAAATCAAACTAAACAACGAAAACTGGAATCGATCAAGAAGACCTAGTAAATACTAGGTCTTCTTTTCTTATATAGGTATTATTTATCATTTTTATAAGAAAAGGTAATAAAAAACAGGAATTTAACATCTCATTACCCTGATTTTCAAAAAAGTTCTTTCCAAACATTGACCTATTTGTTTCAATTATTTCAGAAGTGTTACTAATGATTACAAAAAAACTAAATACTCGATATAAAATCAAGTGGAGGTTAAGGGATGAATTGGTTAGGCTCAGATTATTCACTCATGACACAAGCCGTCGATCGGACGGTTGCAGCTCAAAAAGTAATCTCAACGAATATTGCGAATGTGGATACACCCGGATACAAAGCAAAACGCCTCGTTTTTGGTGATGTATTGAATTCAGAGATGAAAATGAGTTTACAACGACATGCGACGATTAATACTTCAGGAACGATCGTCGAACAAAGCACATCGATGCGAAATGATGGAAATGGCGTCGATATTGACCTTGAGATGTCTGAATTATCACGCAATCAAATTGAATATGAAGCGCTAGTCGAACAATTGAATCGTAAATTCTCTGGCATTCAATCTGTTATTCGAGGAGGGCGATAAAGATGACGATGTTCTCAGGATTTCATACATCCGCTACAGGATTAACAGCGCAGCGGCTCCGACTCGATACGGTATCAGCAAACATCGCCAATGCTCAAACGACACGAGGCGAACTCGTGAATGGAGAATGGCAACCGTATGCACGAAAATTAGCCGTATTAAAAGAAACAGGTAACGGCGTCACAGTCAGTGAAATCCGGAAGGATCAAGAGCCGTTTAAATTAGAGTACAATCCAAACCACCCAGATGCAGACGAACTTGGCTATGTAAAAATGCCGAACGTGGATTTATTGAAGGAAATGGTCGATATGATGGGCGCGACCCGCTCGTATGAAGCAAACGTCACGGCGCTGAATGCGACAAAGGCGATGTTAGTAAAAGCGATGGAAATCGGTAAATAACGAGGAGATGACATCATGGCAATTCAACCTATTCAAGGGATGCAACAAATGGTCTTACCATCACAATCAGTCGCTAAGGCGTCCCCAGGAGATTTTAGCGATGTGCTAAGCCAAGCTATTAACGGCTTGAACGACGCGCAACAAGCATCCTCACAAGCACGTGTGGACCTTGCGACAGGGAAGACAACAGATCTACATAACATCATGATTAAAACAGAAGAAGCATCGCTTTCTATGCAACTCGCCATTGAAGTCCGGAATAAGGGGATTGAGGCATACCAAGAAATGATGCGTATGCAACTGTGACTGCTAAGGAAAGCGTGGGAGATGTTTGATGAACGAACGGCTAAAGGCGCGTTTTAGCGCAATCAACACGACATGGAACGAATGGTCACTCACAAAAAAGGCGACCATCATCGGTATTACCTTAATCATTTTATCGGCTCTTATTGCTGCCATCATTTGGTTGTCGACACCGACAATGACGCCCTTGTATTCAAAACTATCACCGCAAGAGGCTGGACAAGTCACTGAAAAATTAAATGAAGATGGCGTTCGTTCGGAAGTTGTGACAGCTTCAGACGGAGTGACGATTCTTGTGCCGGAGGCGAATGCGGAAAATTTGAAAGTAGAGTTGGCTACTGCTGGCATACCGAAGTCCGGTCAAATCGATTATTCATTCTTTAGTGAAAATGCTGGATTTGGTACGACTGACAAGGAAATGAATATTTTAGAGCGCGATACGATGCAGACTGAACTTGAGAACTTGATTACTCAAGTAAACGGGATTGATGCAGCGAAGGTAATGATTACACTTCCTGAAAAAAGCGTCTTTTTATCAGACGCCGAAGAGACGTCAACCGTATCGGTTGTGTTAACGTCAAGCGCTGGGAGTGATTTGAATCAACAGACTGTACAAGGTCTTTACCACTTAATCGCAAAAAGTATTCCTAATTTGAAAGAAGAAAATATTACAATCATGGATCAGTACTTTACGTACTACGAACCGGGCCAGGGAACACAGACGGCTGGGGGCGCAGATCCGATGCAATTAAAGAAAACAACGGAAAATGATTTACGAAAACAAATCCAGCAAATGTTATCCGTCGTTCTCGGACCACAAAAAGCGCTTGTGTCAGTCACGGCAGACGTCGATGTCACACAGCGCCAAGAAGAACAAAAACTAGTCGAACCCGTTGACCCTGATAAAATCGAGGGGATTGTAACTTCGGCAGAAAAGGTTGCCGAAGCCTACACGGGTGCAGCGAATGAAGGAACAGCCGGTACTGGTGAAAATGAGACCATCAACTTCCCGGCCGGTACAGGAACGACAGGTGATACGAGTGAGAAAACGCACGATATCATCAATTATGAAGTAAACCGGATTACGAAACAGATTACGGGAGCACCTTATGAAATACGTGATTTAGGTATTCAAGTCATCGTTGAACCACCAAAAGGTCAAGCTCAAATCGATCCGCAACTTCAAACGGACCTTCAAACGATGCTCTACTCGATTATTCGGACGTCCATCACGAAAACGGATGCAAAAGCGACGTTGACGGATGCCGAATTGACGAACAAGGTCGTCGTCATGTCCCGACCGTTCGCTGAAACACCAACACAAAAAGCGACGACTACAGTCACGCCGATGTGGGTTTGGTTCGCGCTTGGTGCAGCAGCACTGATCGTCATCGGCGCCATCTTCATGATGATGCGACGACGTCGTACGACGGAAGTCGAAGAGTTAGAAGAATGGACACCAATCGAAACAGAGATTCCAGAACTATCGACAGAAGATACGAGTGGCGGAGCAGTCAAACGGAAACAGCTTGAAAAATTAGCATCCTCAAATCCAGATGAATTTGCGAAGTTATTACGCACATGGTTAGCGGAGGATTGATGAGATGAAGAAACTAGATATGAATAGTCGTGAGAAAGCAGCGATCTTGATGATTTCGTTAGGTCCAGAAGTGGCGGCGAACGTCTACAAACATTTGACTGAAGAAGAAATGGAATGGTTGACACTCCAAATTTCGAGCATGAAACGAATTGATCCTGAAGAAAAACTAGAAGTACTCGAAGAATTTCATGAGTTGGCAACGGCGCAAAACTACATTACGCAAGGTGGTATCGGCTTTGCGAAAAATGTGCTTGAAAAAGCATTAGGTGAAGAAAAAGCGATGGAATTGATTCATCGATTAACTTCGACCTTGCAAGTCCGGCCGTTCGAGTTTGCCCGTAAAGCAGATCCGAAGCAATTACTGAACTTCATTCAAAACGAACATCCACAGACGATTGCACTCGTCTTGGCACATCTCGACCCGGGAAAGTCCGGTCAGATTCTTTCGGAGCTTCCAGCTGAGGCGCAATCGGATGTAGCACGACGAATTGCAACGATGGACCGAATGAACCCGGAAATCATCAGCGAAGTCGAACAGATTCTTGAGCGGAACTTATCTCAAGCCGGTATGCAGGATTATGCGCAGTCTGGTGGTATCGAGGCAGTCGTTCAAGTATTGAACGGTGTCGATCGGACGACGGAACGGACAATCCTCGATACGCTCGAAATTCAGGATCCGGAACTCGCCGAAGAAATCAAAAAACGAATGTTTGTCTTCGAAGATATTGTCACACTCGATGCACGAGCAATCCAACGAATCATCCGCGAAGTTTCAAACGAAGATTTGTTGCTTGCGCTTAAAGTCTCGTCGGACGATGTCAAAGAAATGGTGTACCGAAACATGTCTCAGCGAATGGTCGAATCGTTCAAAGAAGATATGGAATTCATGGGACCCGTCAGATTGCGCGATGTCGAAGAAGCTCAAAGCCGAATCGTTGGAATCATTCGTCGCCTAGAGGATATGGGTGAAATCGTCGTCGCACGTGGTGGAGGAGATGATATCGTTGTCTAACGTCATTAAACGACAAATTGTCATCGAAGGTCATCAGCGCACAATTCTTCATCAAGAAGAGCGAGCGATTGAACGGGATGCCGAGCCGAGTATTTCTTATGAGGCGTTGATGGCAAAAGGTCAAAATGAGCTCGACGAGCAACTTCAGCTGATGCGTCAACAAGAAGAAGCGCGTCGACAGGCTTTTGAACAGGAACGTGAAATGGCTTTACAGGAAGCGAAGGAACAAGGCTATCAAGCGGGTTATGAGCGAGGGCAGCAAGACGGACTAGACGCTTATGCACGAAAACTCGAGGAAACGAATCAATTTGCAATGCGTCTTGAGCAGATGCAGACGGACCGCTTGTTAGCGATGGAAGATGAATTATGTGTATTGTCACTGCAAGTGACCCATCATTTTTTAGAAAAATTACATGATACAGATGAGGAAGCACTCTATCAATCGATTCACCAATTGATTATTCAGTTCCGTGACCGTGAAAAGATCATTGTTTACACGTCTGCAGAAGATTTTGAACGGGTTGTATTACTGGATGAACGTCTACATACGATTTTAGGTGGTGCTGCGACAATCAGCTTACGAATTGATCCGGAACTCGCGCCTCGCGATTTCCGTATCGATTCAGAAAATGGAGCGATTACGGGCGGGCTTACTTCTAGTTATGAGGCATTGATTAACCAGGTGACTGAGGTGCTACAAGATGTATAACGTGAAGCAGTTGCAAGCGGCCGTTCGAGATATTCGGACGGATGACTTAGTCCGGCATTCCGGTAAAGTCGTGCAAGTAATCGGTTTAATGATTGAATCACGAGGACCGACGGCAGTCGCAATCGGGGAACGGTGTTTGATTCAACTGCACCGAGGTCAAGAAATCGAAGCAGAGGTTGTCGGCTTCCGAGAAGGGCACGTCTTATTGATGCCTTACGGTGAAACGACAGCAATTGCACCAGGATCAATCGTCATCGCAACAGGAAAACCACTTCACGTACCCGTCGGTGAGGAACTGATCGGGAAAGTATTAGATGGATTAGGTCGAGCACTTGATGGTGAGGAGTTGACTCACCTCCGGACAACATCAATCGTGCGAAAACCACCGAGTCCACTTGAACGACCACGTATCAATGAAGTGTTGTCGACAGGTATCCGCGCCATTGATGGTCTGTTGACAGTCGGTCAAGGGCAACGCGTCGGTTTGTTTGCCGGGTCTGGTGTCGGGAAATCAACACTGCTCGGAATGATTGCAAAACGTTCGACTGCTGACATCAATGTGATCGCCTTGATTGGAGAGCGAGGGCGGGAAGTGAAAGAGTTCATCGAAGCGGAGTTGGGCGAAGAAGGGATGAAGCGTTCCATCATCGTCGTCGCGACGAGTGACCAACCACCGCTTGTCCGTTTAAAAGGAGCCTATACGGCGACAGCAATCGCAGAATACTTTCGGGATCAAGGTAAGAATGTCGTCTTGATGATGGACTCCGTTACGCGGTTCGCGATGGCGCAACGTGAAATCGGTCTAGCGACAGGAGAACCGCCTGCTTCAAAAGGATACACGCCGAGTGTATTCGCTCTACTACCTCAGTTACTCGAACGAAGCGGAAAGACGACAGCCGGGTCGATTACAGCTTTTTATACCGTACTCGTCGATGGAGACGACATGAACGAACCGATTGCGGATGCAGTCCGCGGGATTTTAGATGGTCACTTTGTCCTTGATCGAAGTTTGGCGAACAAAGGGCAGTATCCGGCGATTCATGTTTTACGTTCGATTAGCCGGGTTATGAATCAAATCACATCGACGGAACATAAAGACAGTGCGATCGTCTTTCGGCAATTGCTCTCGACATACTTAGATGCAGAAGACTTGATCAATATCGGTGCATATAAAAGTGGGACAAACCCTGAAATCGATCGTGCCGTCGAAAAATATCCGGAATTAATCGGCTTTTTGAAGCAACGTGTTGAAGAAGGAAGTCAATTTGAAGAAGCCATGAACCGTTTAATCACGACGATTCGCTAAGGAGGAAAAGGCATGAAAACAATATATGAGCGAATCATTCCTTTAGCCGAGGCGGAGAAAGATCGTGTATCGAAACAAACGGCTGAAAAAAAGAAACGCTACGAGATTGAAGTCGAAAAGTTGTATCACCTGCTCGTTCGTTACGAAACATTTTTGAAGGCACAAAATGAGACGGGTACCGTCGAATTACTTGCTTCTCAATACCGTGAACGTGCGCGTGACGTCGTCAAACAGCAAATCGAACGTCAACAATTATATGTCACTCAAGCAAAAAATCAGTATGAACGCGCACAAGTCGATTTAAAAGAAGCGATGATTGAGGAAAAGAAGTTCACGCGTCTTCAGGCGAATCAACTAGAAGAAGCACGGCAAATCAATGCACTACTCGAACAAAATCAATTAGATGAACTGGCACTGTTACAGTTTGGAAGAGGGCGGACATCATAAGTAATTCAAAATCATCGAAACAATGGATTTTACCGTTGTTGATCATTCCCTTGATCTTAATCTTAGGTACAGCCTATCTCGTGCTCAATTATGCTAACGGTCGTCCGATGCTTGCACTCCCGTTTTCGACAGAGGAAACGTCGAAACAAACGACGGGAACGCCTGGTAAGGAAACGTCTGATTTAGAAAGTCGATTAAAAATAGCGAATCAAGAAATTAAAAAATTGCGAAATGAAGCGACGGAACAAGCGGATACACTCAAAGTGAAAGAACAAGAGATTACGCGATTAATCGCGGAGCGCGATCAATTAAAACAAACGCCTTCCCCGGATAAAACAACCGAGGAAGACAAGAAGACAACAAAAACGGCAAGTGTGACCGATGTTTATGCAGAGATGTCGCCTAAGGAAGCAGCGACAATCTTAAATGAACTCAGTCCGACAGAGGTCGTTCCTATCATCGAGACTATCGATGCGGAACAACAAGCAGCCATCATCGCAAAAATGGATGCGAAAAAGGCTGCGGCATTGACGCAACTACTCGCGACGAAATAGAGGTGAGCGAACACGATGAATTTGACAGATGTGCAACAAAATCAAACAGTCAAAGGTACGGCGAAATCAGTCGGCCAAAGTGCTCCTTCGGCTGAAGGCATGGGGAGTTTTGCTTCTTTGCTACAACTGTTCACGACGCCAGAACCGAGTCTTCTGCCTGAGAACACCGTCCCTAGCACGACGATGCCACAATTAAATGAAGGTCAGCTGGTGAAGATGCTCACAGCACAACCCGAACAAGCCTTGCTTTTACTGGATCATCCGCAATTAGAAGCACTAGAGCAGGATCCAAAAGGAATGACGGAGCTCGTACAACTCGTAAAAACGATCCAAGAAGGAGATGCGGAACAAGCGACGGCGATGTTGCAACAATTACCGGCGTCCGTCGGTCAATTGATTACGGCGACAATCGTGTCGATTCTTGGTGTTACAAAACCGGTAGCAGGTCAACTGCAACCAGTAGAAGATATGCCCGTCGGAAAAGGTGTTAAGACAGCGGAAGGTGAATTGAAGACGGGGAGGGTCGTGCAGACGGTTCTTCCGGTGACACGACAAGTCGCCATGGCTCAAACCTTACCGGCTTCGATGAAGTTAGGCGAAGGCTTGACGCGTAGTGAGCCGTTGAAAGGAACAGTTGATTCGGAAGGGACGGCGTTACCGCTCGCCTTTTCATCGACACTGTTCGTGAAAAGCGATCGTACCGTTACGATGCCTCCCCTCGTTCCGCAAAGTAATGTCGATGAACAATTGGCAAAACGAATCGAAGCAGCACTCCAACAAGCCCCGTTCTTAAAAGGAGCAGACGGTTCGACACGAATGTCGATTCGTTTATACCCAGAACAGCTAGGTGAAGTCGTCGTTCAACTCGAGCGAAAAGAAGGTGTGTTGACAGTGAAGTTGTTTGCGGGCACCGAGCAGGCAAAACAACTGATTGAGCAACAGCTAGGTAAATTACAAGGTTCGCTGCAAAATCAAGCGCCGCTCGTTAAAATCGAGACGGGATTACTGGCCTCGACCGTAAAAGAGTTTGATACATCGACACCACAAGAGCGGCAAGAGACAGCGCAAGAGGAACAACCGAAACCTCAAGATGAGGAGTTAGAGGAGGAAGAAGATGACTGATTCCATTAATGCGGCATCGTCCTACCAGTTGCCGGATAAAACGACAGCTGTCCCGAATAATTCGATGGACAAAGACATGTTCATGAAAATCTTGATTGCCCAGTTATCGAATCAAGATCCGACTGCACCGATGGAAGATAAAGAGTTCATCTCACAAATGGCACAATTTTCTTCCCTTGAACAAATGCAAGCGATTGGAAAAGGGATGGACACGATGGTCTTGAATCAACATGCGAATTCCTTGCTGACATACAGTAATTTAATCGGGAAATCAGTTAGTTACGAAACAGATGGAACGGTTGAGGATGCGACGGGAACGGCGACGGGCGCGACGGTCAAGGAGACAGCGAATGTCATAAGCGTCAAGCGAGACGGAATTGACGTCATCGCGGAACTCTCGAACGGGAAGCAAGTCAGTGTCTATGAATTAACGGAGATTAAAACAAAGGAGGAAAAATAATGTTACGTTCAATGTATTCAGGAATCAGTGGGTTAAAGAACTTCCAGACAAAGCTTGACGTCGTCGGGAATAACATCGCAAACGTCAATACGTTCGGTTACAAAAAAGGGCGGGTTACCTTTAAAGATCTCGTTAACCAATCAGTCGGTTCAGCTTCAGGAGCAGGTGGCGGTGTCGGTGGTACAAACCCGAAACAAGTCGGACTCGGGGCATCAATGTCGACGGTCGATAACGTCTACAACCAAGGCGCACTTCAAAACACGGGACGGACACTCGATGTCGGGATTTCAGGCGAAGGGTTCTATCAAGTGCTTACAGCAGATGGCGTTCGTTACTCGCGTTCAGGAAACTTTTACACGGACTTGCAAGGGAATATCGTCACGGGAGACGGGAACTACCTCGTCGGACTATCTGATCCGCCACCAGCGAATCCAGGACAGCCACCAGCGAACCAAGCAAACTTACCGGCAAACCAGTACGATGCACAAGGACAAATTACGACAAAAGTGAATGATGGCTACATGAAACTCCAAATTCCGACTGGCGCGCAGAACTTAGCAATCGGAAAAGATGGATTGGTCACATTCGTTGATGCGACAGGTGCGTTGCAACGCGTCGGTTACGTCTCGATGGCAAACTTTGCGAACCCGGGTGGACTTGAAAAATCAGGGGTGAACCTCTTTTCAGCCTCACAGAACTCAGGGATTCCAGCAACAGGGACGCCAAGCACGAACGGACTTGGGCAACTGACGTCTGGGACGCTCGAAATGTCGAACGTCGACTTATCGGAAGAGTTTACGGAAATGATTATCGCGCAACGTGGATTCCAGGCAAATACACGGATTATTACGACATCCGACCAAATCTTAGAAGAACTCGTTAACTTGAAACGATGATTACACTGACGACGTTACGTCAAGCACCGCTCGTATTGAATGCTATATTAATCGAATCGATTCGATCGACACCAGATACGACGATTCAACTCGTTGGAGGGCAGACATACATCGTCAAAGAATCGTTAGAAGAGGTAAAAGCGGCAACAATCGATTTTTACCGACAAGTCGGACTAGCGGGCTTGAACAGCATTAGGAGGCTCGAAGATGGCAGAAGAAAAGAAGAAGAGTAAGTTAAAAATACCGTTGATCATGGTTATCGTGGCCCTCATGATGATCGGCGCAGGGTATATGCTCACGAAGTATTGGTTAGTCGGAGATGAGACGGAAGCAAAAGTTGAACAACCGACAGGTGCCGAGCTCGAAGAACGAAGTTTTCAAACAGATGACTTGACGACGAACATCGCAGACGAACGGTTTTTGAATGTTCAGTTTACGATTGTCACGGATGATGTGAAAACGAAGGAAGAGTTAGAACTACGTAAGTTTCAAATCAACAACATCATTCTTGGTGATTTAGCATCGATGAAAAAGCAAGACTTGGATTCAAAACAAGATATGGCAAAGCTTGAAGAAAAATTACGTGGTCAATTCAAAAAACTTCTTCAAGAAGGCGATGTTCAACGCGTCTATACGACGAAAAAAATCATCCAGTGAGGTGGCAGCATGAGCGAAGTATTATCACAACATGAAATTGACGCCTTGCTATCAGCCATTTCGAGCGGAGATATGGAAGTCGAGGAGATACGAAGTCAAGAAGAGGAACGGCGTGTCAAAGTGTATGATTTCAAACGGGCACTTCGTTTCTCAAAAGATCAAATGCGGAACTTGACTCGAATTCATGAGCAATTCGCACGTGTACTGACAACACACTTTTCAGCGCAGCTGAGAACGTACGTCCAGTTCACGGTCAATACGGTCGAACAGTTGCCATACGATGAATTCATCCATTCCATTCCGAACATGACCTTAATCAATCTAGTTAACCTGAAACCGCTCGATGGTAAAGTTATCTTTGAAGTCAACCCGAACATCGCCTATGCAATGCTCGATCGTCTCCTCGGTGGTCCTGGCGAAGGGATGAATAAGATTGAAAATTTGACTGAAATCGAGACACGCATTTTGACACAATTGTTTAAGCGGGCATTCGTACAATATGGCGAAGCTTGGGAGTCAATCACAGAACTAGAAGCAGAGTATGACGATTTAGAAATCAATCCGCAATTCCTTCAACTCGTTTCGCCGAATGAGACGGTAATCCTCGTCTCGATTTATGTGACGGTTGGAGAAGTCAGTGGGACGCTCAATGTCTGTCTTCCGTTCGTCACACTCGAACCGATCATTCCGAAGCTATCGAGTCATTTTTGGATGCAACAAGAAAAACGTAAAGCGGTCGATAACCAAGAATCTGAACAGATGCAAACTCAGTTGATGGGGTCAATCGTCGATTTAAAAGCTGTGCTCGGCCAAACGGAATTGTCGTTTGGAGAATTGTTACACCTCGAGGTAGGCGACTGCCTGTCCCTGAAGACACGTACATCCGACCCGGTTGAATTGTTTGTTGATGATCGGAAAATGTTCAAAGCGCGACCTGGTCTGAATGGGAAGCATCTCGCTTTACAAGTCATACAACGAATTGAGGAGGAATAACATGAGCGATATGCTTTCGCAAGATGAAATCGATGCGTTATTACGCGGGACCCCGTCGGATGATGAGCCGACTGATACAAGTTCGGATGATGGATTAGAAGAATTAGACGAGATGGAAATTGATGCCTTAGGTGAAGTAGGGAATATTTCACTCGGGAATTCAGCAACAGCGTTATCTGCATTACTCAACCAAAAGGTCGAGATCACGACGCCACATGTGCGGATGATCACGATGGACGAATTACGCAGTCGCTATCCGATTCCGCACGTTGCTTTGCGCGTCGGGTACACAGAAGGCTTCAAAGGTGAAAACGTCTTAATCTTGACGCAACGTGACGCATCTGTCATCGCGAACTTGATGATGGGCGGCGACGGGATGGTCGAGGAAAACCATGAAATGGAGCCAATCGCCCTTTCTGCCGTTCAAGAAGCGATGAACCAAATGATGGGAGCAGCGGCGACGTCGATGTCAACGGTCTTCTCGATGCGAATTGATATTTCGCCACCAGCCGTTGAAATTTTCGACTTTTCGCAAGAGAAAAGTATTGTCGACAGCTTTTCTTTATGGGAAAGCATGGTCATCATCGAATTCGATTTAAAAATCGGGACGTTGATCGATTCGAAAATCGTTCAGCTTGCACCACTCGAATTTTCAAAGCAGTTGATTCAGAAATTATTCAGCGCAAGTACGACGACGACTGAAGAAGCAAAAGGTGCGACGCATGAACCGGTTCAACCGTCGCCACAAGTAGCACCGCAACAAACGCAACAAACGCAACAAACGCAACAAACGCAACAAACGCAACAAATGCCACAGCAGGAACAACGTTATGAAACGCCTGTTGCACCGAAGAAGGAACCGGTAGGTGTCAGCCCGGTCCAGTTTGGTCAATTTGAAGAAGTGCAACAAGAAGGCGTACCGGGTAACATCGGGATGTTGTATGATGTACCACTGAATGTAACCGTCGAACTTGGCAGAACACGTCGCTCTGTACGCGACATATTGGAATTGACACAAGGTTCAATCATCGAACTCGATAAGTTGGCTGGAGAGCCGGTTGATGTTTTTGTCAACAATACATTGATTGCGACAGGTGAAGTCGTAGTCATTGAAGAAAACTTTGGAGTACGAATTACAGAAATCGTAAATACAAAAGAACGTCTTCGGATGTTCTAAGGAGGAAATAAGATGAGTGCAAAAGTATTGATCGTAGATGATGCAGCTTTCATGCGAATGATGATTAAGGAAATTTTATCGAAGAATGGATATGACGTCGTCGGTGAAGCAGAAAATGGTCGCGAAGCCGTAGCGAAATACAAAGAATTAACACCGGATCTCGTAACGCTCGATATCACGATGCCAGAAATGGACGGCATTTCAGCACTAAAAGAAATCAAAGCCTTTAACCCAGCAGCAAAAGTCATCATGTGTTCGGCAATGGGACAACAGTCGATGGTTATCGATGCGATTCAAGCCGGTGCAAAAGACTTCATCGTTAAACCGTTCCAAGCAGACCGTGTGCTTGAAGCCGTTTCGAAAACTGTTTCGTCATGAAAAGACTGACCTTTTTGACCTGTCTCCTGTTGTTTCTGCTCTCAGCACAAGTTGGGGCAGAAACAGTGGAAGAGAATTTGAATCCATCTAAGAAGAGTGAACCAACAACTCAACAGGTCGATGGGTCGTCGACGATTGTGACGGTCATTAAAGTCATCGTCACGCTCGTGGTCTTAATCGGGGGATTTCTCCTGGCTGTCCGATTGATCAATGATCGGACGCGAGGTGTCCGCCAATCCAATCAACTTTCCCATCTCGGAGGTGTGCCGCTCGGAAAAGATCGATCGGTGCAACTCGTACGCGTCCACGATAAAGTTTACGTCGTCGGTGTCGGGCAAAACATTGAGCTACTCGACACGCTCGAAGCGGATACGGAATGGTCGACTGAAGAGATGCATGATATGAAACAGTCGACGAGCGAATCGCCTTTCTTGGAGTCGTTCAAGCAACAACTTGATCAATTCCAGAAGAAACGAGGTCGTTCATGACAACGATTGAAAGTCTGATTTCTTTAGACACACCATCAGGAACAGCGACATCAGTTAAGTTACTTGTCTTGTTGACATTATTATCCTTAGCACCCTCGTTATTGATTTTGATGACATGTTTTACGCGCGTTGTCGTCGTCTTATCCTTTGTACGTTCGGCGCTCGGGACGCAACAGACACCACCGAACCAGTTGCTAGTCGGTCTTGCCTTATTCATTACATTATTCGTCATGTCACCGGTGCTGACGGAACTCAACACGACGGCACTTCAACCATACATGGGTGAAAAAATTAGTCAGGACGAAGCGTTTGATCGAGCAGGTGGAACGATGAAACGTTTTATGTCAAAACATACACGTACCAATGACTTAGAATTATTTTTGAAGTATGGAAATTACGATAAGCCGGAAAAAGTCGAAGACATCCCGCTTGTCGCGTTAGTTCCTGCTTATGCCATCAGTGAGTTGAAAACGGCTTTTCAGATTGGGTTCATGATTTTCATTCCATTTCTCGTCATCGACATGGTCGTCTCAAGTGTGTTGATGTCGATGGGGATGATGATGTTACCGCCTGTCATGATTGCTTTACCGTTTAAATTATTACTATTCATCCTCGTCGATGGTTGGCATTTAATTGTCGAGTCATTGCTTGTCAGCATGAAGTAGGGAGGAACGATATGACGCAGGAAATGATTATTCAACTAGCGAGTTCGGCCGTCTGGACCTTGTTAAAGGTATCGGCACCGCTCTTGCTCGTCTCACTCGTTGTTGGTCTGCTCGTCAGTATTTTACAAGCGACGACACAAATTCAAGAGCAGACCCTCTCGTTCGTCCCGAAAATCGTTGCTGTATTTTTAGCACTCGTCTTTTTCGGACCATGGATCATGGAAGAATTAAAAACGTTTACGATTGAAATCTTTAAACAGATTGCTGAGGTTTCAAGGAAATGACGTTATTGTCTTTTGTCAGCGTATTTTTACTCGTATTTGGTCGCATCGTCGGATTTTTGGTCGCGGCACCGTTGTTTTCATCAAAACAACTGCCGGCCCAACATAAATTAGCATTAGCTGCCGGTCTTGCCTATTTTGCGAGCTATGCCGTCAAAACGACCGTTGAAGTCGATGATTTCAATTTTTTCTTTCGGATGGGTACGGAAGTCATTGTTGGATTATCGCTTGGCTTGTTAGCTAGCTTCCTTTTATTTGCCCCACAAATCGCCGGTTCCATCATCGATTTACAGATGGGACTCGCAATGGCATCAGCTTATGATCCGATGTTCGGTGGTCAATCACCAATCATTGGCCGGTTTTATTACATGTTGACACTACTCGTGTTACTTGCCTCTGACATGCATTTGATTTTACTCGATGGCATTTACACCAGTTTTCAAATCTTTCCACCCGGCAGTTCGATTGCAGTTTCAGGCGAGGCGGGTATGAGTCTTGTCGTTCGAGTCGTCGGTCTGGCGATGTTAACGGCACTTCAAATGGCGATGCCGCTCATCGTGTCCTTGTTCCTGGTCGATCTTGCACTTGGATTTTTAGCAAAGACAGCACCGCAATTCAATATTTTTGCGATTGGTTTTTCAGTCAAATTACTAATGGGCTATGCGATTTTATTTTTACTTGCCGGTTCGACGATTACCGGGATTTCAAAGTTCATTCCGCTACTGCAAGACGTTTTAGCGGATGCCATTCGATTACTGGGAGGTTGAGATGAATACATATCGTTTAAAACTCGACCTCCAGTACTTCGCTGGTGAAAAAACAGAGAAAGCCTCACCGCGTAAGCGGGATGATTCAAGAAAAAAAGGGCAAGTCGCAAAATCCGCTGATTTAACGAGTAGTTTAATGTTATTCGCGATGTTCCTCGTCTTGTTTTTCTTTGGACCGTTTCTCGGCAAACGTTTCGTCTTGGTTTTAGAAAATGGATTGAGTGCAAGGACCGTCCTTGTTGCAGTAGAGGAAGGGCGTGTCGAGCAGATATTAATTGAGATGTTAGGGCAAATGGCGATTCTCGTCGCCCCGTTTTTTTTAACGGCTGTCACCATCGGGATTTTAGGAAACTTCGTCCAGATTGGTGCTTTACTCAGTGCAGAATCGATTCAACCAAAGTTAGATCGAATCAATCCACTCCAAGGGGTCAAGCGCATCGTCAGTATGAAAGCACTGATCGAATTTTTAAAGTCTGTTTTTAAGTTACTTGTCATCGGAATGACGAGCGGGACGATCTTATGGAACAACAAGGTCGAAATCTCACGCTTGACGTCTGAGCCGATTGGAGATGCGTTAGCCATCATTGGTCATTTGACCTTTTTACTGGGTCTCTCGGTCAGCATCGCGTTGATTGCACTTGCCGTTTTAGACTTTGCCTATCAAAAGTTTGATTTTGAAAAATCGATTCGGATGAGTAAACAGGACTTAAAAGACGAACATAAGAACACGGAGGGTGACCCTCAAATCAAAGGTAAAATCAAACAGCAACAACGGGAGATGGCGATGCGGCGGATGATGCAAGAAATACCGAATGCAGACGTCGTCATTACGAACCCGACCCACTATGCAGTTGCCATTCAATACGATGATGGAAAACACGCGGCACCAATCGTCGTCGCAAAAGGTGTGGATGCTGTCGCATTCCGTATTCGGGAGAAGGCGACAGCAGCTGACATCCCAATCATCGAAAATCGTCCGCTCGCGCGGGCCTTGTTCGCAAAATCAGAGATAGGTATGGCAGTGGATGAATCATTTTATCAGGCACTCGCTGAAACACTCGCCTTTGTCTACCAAATGAAACAAGCAAAATGAAAGGATGAAGCATCATGACTATTTCAACAAGAGATCTTTCCGTACTGCTAGGCGTCATCATGATCGTCTTCATGCTGGTCATTCCACTGCCAGGCTTTTTACTCGACTTTTTAATCATCATCAACATCTTGATTGCTTTGATGGTCTTACTCGTTTCGATGAATGCCAAAGAAGCATTGGAATTTTCAGTTTTCCCAACTTTATTGTTAATCGTCACCCTGTTTCGTCTCGCATTAAATGTCTCGACGACCCGCTCGATTCTCTCGAACGGGAATGGGGGCGAAGTGATTGAAGCATTTGGGAGCTTCGTCGTCGGCGGGAACGCACTCGTCGGGTTCGTCGTCTTCTTGATTCTCGTCTTGATCCAGTTTCTCGTCATTACAAAGGGGTCGGAACGGGTTTCGGAAGTATCGGCCCGATTTACACTGGATGCGATGCCAGGGAAACAGATGGCGATTGATGCCGATTTGAACTCCGGCATGATTGATGAACTCCAGGCACGGACACGCCGGCAAAAAATTCAATCCGAAGCCGACTTTTACGGGGCGATGGATGGGGCGTCAAAGTTTGTAAAAGGAGACGCAATCGCCGGCATCATCATCGTCATCATTAACTTGATTTTCGGGATGGTCATCGGAGTCGTCCAACAAGGGTTACCGATGACAGAATCAATCAACTTATATACGCTCTTGACAGTCGGAGATGGATTAGTCAGTCAGATTCCAGCGCTGTTGATTTCTGTCGCAACCGGGATTATCGTCACACGCTCGACGTCGGACGGCAATCTAGGTGAAGACATCATCGGTCAGTTAACGCGGACGCCATTGCTCGTCATGATTGGTGCAGGCGCGATTTTCCTACTTGGTCTGTTCACGGCGATTCCAGACTATGTGACAATTCCTGTCGCAGCAGCAGCCGGCTTCTTTGCTTGGCAACTGAGACGGACGCCAAAAGCGACCACGGAAGAAGTCGCCGTCGAAGAAGAATCGACGGAAAACCTACGCTCAAGTGAATCGGTCATTTCGCTTTTAAATGTCGATACGATTGAGTTTGAATTCGGTTATGGATTGATTCCACTTGCTGACGAAGCACAAGGTGGCGATTTACTCGACCGTGTCGTCATGATTCGTCGCCAGTTAGCATTGGAACTTGGTTTCGTCCTCCCGACCGTTCGGATTCGCGACCACTTACAACTCCCGCCGAATCATTATCGGATTAAGATTCGCGGCAGTGAGATGGCGACGGGAGAACTCTTGCTCGATCATTATTTAGCAATGAGTCCCGGAGTCGATGATCCTGAAATCCAAGGCATCGAAACGGTCGAACCGGCATTTGGAATGCCGGCGCTTTGGATTGATGAAAAGACGAGAAGTCGGGCAGAAATGTCTGGTTATACAGTCGTCGATCCACCATCGGTCGTCGCAACGCATTTAACGGAGCTGCTTAAAAAACATGCTGCAGACTTGCTGGGACGAGAAGAGACGAAGCAACTCGTTGATCACTTGAAAGAAACACATCCAATTTTAGTCGATGAAGTCACGCCGCAACTCTTAACGATTGGAGAACTGCAAAAAGTCTTCGTTCAATTACTAAAAGAAAAAATATCGATTCGCAATTTGCCATTGATTTTTGAAACACTAGCTGATTATGCGGCCGTGACGAAAGATAGCGAATTGCTTGCTGAATACGTCCGCCAAGCCTTATCACGGCAAATTACGGAACAGGTGCTGCAAGGGGATGTCTTACACGTCGTGACGGTATCGAGTGAAATGGAAATCGATATTCAGTCCGCGATTCAAAAAACAGAGTTCGGAAATTATCTTGCGCTTGACCCGGAAAAAGCGACACGGTTCATCGAGTCGTTTAATGAACTGTCGTCAGAGTTCGAACGTTATGGAGTACAACCGATCATCTTGGCCTCACCAAGCATTCGGATGTTTGTTCGTCAGTTGACGGAGCGCTATTTCCCAGATGTACCTGTCCTGTCATACAACGAATTAATTCCGACGATTGAAGTCAAGAGCATTGGGGTGATTTAACACATGATGGTTAAAAAAATTATTGCAAATTCAGTCAGTGAAGCAATGGAACTTGTCAAACGTGATTTAGGCGAAGAGGCGATTATTTTAAACACACGACATATCAAAGTGGGTGGACTCTTCGGATTGTTTGCACAAAAAAAGGTCGAACTCGTTGCTTCTGTTGACGAACATCCAATCATTCATGAAAAAGATGTCCAGCAACCGGCTCCTAAACGGACCCCGCAGCTTAAGAAAACGATTGAAATGCCAGTCCCGAAAATCATTTCGTTTTCCTCTCGACGTTTACCGGAAGAGTTAGGGGCATATGAAGCGATTTTGTCCGAACCGGCTTTACAGGCACGGGTGGAGCAATTGCACGACGTTTTGTTATCGACGTATTACAAAACAGACGATCTTGAACAAGTTCAACAAGCGTTCGCCCAAACGATTGAACATGAGTTACAAGTAACGACCGTGACATCACGTTACGTGATGTTGACAGGACCGACAGGGGTCGGCAAGACGACGACAATCGCTAAACTTGCTGCTTACTACCGATTGACGGAAGGTAAGACGGTTGGATTGATTACAACGGATACGTACCGGATTTCGGCAATCGAACAGTTGCAAACCTATGCTGAAATCATCGATGTTCCGCTACATATCGCCTACGATTTAGCAGAGTTTGAACGAGCGAAAGAACAATTAGCAGATTGTGACATCGTTTTGATTGATACAGCTGGACGGAACTTCTTGGACGCAGGTTATATCACACAGCTTGAATCACGTCATGATTTTTCAAATACGGATGTTTTTCTTGTTTTAAGCTTAACGGCAAAATACCGGGACTTAGAGCAGATTAGACGACGTTTTGAACAAGTTCCACTCAACGGGTTTATCTTTACGAAAGCAGATGAAACGACGGAGTTTTGGTCCATCTACGGTCTAGCCGTCGAAGCGAAGCTGCCGGTGCTCTGCATCACGACGGGTCAAGAAGTACCAGAAGATATCACGTGGGTCGATCAATCCGACATGTCTCGAATGATTGTAGAAAGAGGGGGCAGGTGATGCGAGATGATCAAGCGCGTGTCTTACGTTCAAAAGTGTCAGTCAAAGAAACAAAAACGATTGCGATCGTCAGTGGTAAAGGGGGCGTTGGAAAAACGAACGTCGCCGTAAACCTGGGTGTCGCCTTATCGCTTCAAGAAAAACGTGTCCTCATCATCGATCTTGATATCGGGATGGCGAACGTCGGGGTGCTGTTAGGAAAATCATCGAAGACGTCGCTCATGGATTGTGTCAAGCGTCGTGAATCCTTGGCAGATGCAGTGGTTGAAGTTTCACCAACCTTACATTTCATCCATGGTGGAAGTGGTTTTACTGAATTAACGAATTTAACGGATCCGGATGTTGCGTTCATGATGAAAGAATTTCGTTTTTTCTATGAATACGACTTTGTCATCCTCGACCTGGGTGCTGGAGCAACACACCAGACATTCGATTTCATTAGTAGTGCCGATGAAGCCTGGCTCGTTGTTACACCAGAGCCAACATCGATCATGGATGGTTATGCGTTCGTTAAATTGTCGCACCATCATGCAACGGAGTTACCGATCGGTGTCATCGTCAATCGTGCGATGAACGGTGAAGAGGCACTCGAAACATTTGATCGTCTCGAACTGGTCAGTAAACAATTTTTGAACAAACCTTTACGATTCGCTGGGTTTTTACCAGATGACCCAACAGTCGTCAGAGCCGTCAAAGCACAAAAACCGTTCTATCTTTTTGATCGGACGAGTGATGTTAGCTGGCGACTCGATCATATTACCACCGCATTAACAGGTCTTCGCGTGCAGGAACGGAAATTTTTAGATCGATTGGTAAGTCGCTTGAAAAATCGAAACAATCGTGTGCGCTAATCATGAAGGAGGGTATCACCAATGGATTTAAATGAATATTTAGGATTGTTTCTAGACGAATCGATTGAACATTTGCAAGCTATCAATTCAAGTCTGCTCATTTTTGAACAGCGTCTCGATGATGAAGCCGTCATCGATCAGATTTTCCGCTCTGCCCATACATTAAAAGGAATGTCCGGTACGATGGGGTACGATGCCATCGCGGATTTAACACACGAAATGGAGAGTGCGCTTGACTTAGTGCGCTCAAAGACGCAACCTGCTACACAAGAGCTGATTGATGTTTTGTTCATCGCGGCGGAACAACTCGAAACGATGGTTGAGGACATCAGTCAAGGTGGAACCGGAAAGCTCGACGTGAAAGAAACGGTCGTACGATTAAAACGATTCATTCAAGCAGAAGAAACTGCTGTAGAGACGACTGAAGAAGCGACGGCTGTGGCGACGAAACGTAATTTTGAATGTGATGTCTATTCAGAGTCTGTCGTTAAACAATCGATTGCGTCCGGTTACCATGCATACGTCATCACGGTCGAACTATCGGCAGATGTCATTTTAAAAGCGGCGCGTGTCTACATGGTGTTCGACCGTCTTCAAAGTCTAGGCGATGTCATCCTTTCGAATCCGACTTCAGATGAATTAGAGCAAGAACAATTTGAAACAAGCTTCGATGTCTTGTTCGTCACGATGAAATCAGAGGAAGAAGTGACTGAAGGCATCCAGTCAGTGTCGGAAGTGGCACATGTCTCGATTCAGCCTTTTGAAACAACGATAGAAGCCGAAGTTGCGACATCCACGTTAGTTGAACCTAAATCAACAGTCGAGTCAGAAACGAAAGTCGTCAGCGAAACAACAGACGTAACAGCACCAGTCGCCTCGAAAACGATTCGTGTCAACTTGGAACGAATTGACCGTTTGATGAACTTATTCGAAGAATTCATCATTGATCGTGGTCGTTTAGAACGAATTGCTGCCGAAGTCGGTTCATCTGAATTGACGGAAACCGTCGAACGCATTAAACGCGGCACGAATGAATTACAATCGCTGGTCTTGACGTTACGCATGATGCCGATTGAACAGGTCTTCAATCGTTTCCCACGGATGGTCCGATCGGTTTCAAAAGATGTCGGTAAAAATATTAAATTGCATATCACGGGTGCAGAGACGGAGCTTGATCGAACAGTGATTGACGAGATTGGTGATCCCCTCGTTCACTTAATCCGTAATGCCGTCGATCATGGCATTGAAAGCAAGACGGATCGAATTTTAGCCGGGAAACCAGTCGAAGGCAATCTGTCGTTACGTGCTTATCATTCTGGAAACCGGGTCTTCATTGAGATTGAAGATGACGGGGCAGGAATCAACCATGAGCGGGTCACACGGATTGCGATTGAGAAAGAGTTGCTAACGGAAGAAGAAGCTGCTGTCTTAACACCGGAAGAAGCGTCGATGCTACTATTTGCACCAGGCTTCTCAACGGCAGAAACAGTAACCGACTTGTCGGGACGTGGCGTAGGTCTTGACGTCGTCAAATCGAAGATTGAGTCGCTCGGTGGCGAAGTTTTCGTCGAGACGAAACGTGGCGAAGGGACAATCTTTAGAATCAGTCTTCCATTGACGCTCTCAATCATTTCCGCGATGCTTGTTGAGCTCGGTCAAGAAACGTATGCGATTCCGCTGACGGCAATCATCGAAACGACATCGCTTCGACAAGATGCCATCTTACAAGCGCATCGTGAAAAGGTGTTTGATTTCCGTGGACAACTCGTTCCATTGATTTCGTTGAATGAAGTGTATGGTCTTCCACAAGTAGAAGCAGAAGCCTACTCAGTTGTCGTCGTTCGAAGTGGTGAAAAATTAGCCGGATTGATGGTCACTGAATTAATTGGTCAACAGGAAATCGTCATGAAGCCGCTCGGAAGTTATTTGGAAGGAATTCGCGCGATTTCTGGCGCAACGATTCTTGGGGACGGTCAAGTCGCGTTAATCATCGATAGCAATGCACTGCTACGAAAGTGAGGGAATAGATAATGGAACAAAAATGGGTCGTTTTTCAACTGGAACAAAATGCTTACGGGATTGATGTTCAATCGGTCCGCTCCATCGAACGCGTGATTCCGATTACACGAATCCCGAACGCTGCACCTTACGTAAAAGGCGTCATCAATTTGCGCGGGGTCGTGACACCGGTGATTGACTTACGGACACGTCTTGGTTTTGAGGAAATCGAAGGAACGGAAGAAACACGAATCATCATCGCGACGCTCGAACATGGAGATGCCGGGTTCATCGTCGATCGGGCGAATGAAGTCGTCGAAGCAATCGATGTCCGGATTGAACCGTTGACTGATCAAAAACAAGAAGAAACCAATTATTTGACAGCAATCGCTAAAGGGGAAGATCAATTGTTCTCCTTACTTGAGCCGAACCGTTTATTCGAGGACATCGTTCATGCTTAATCGGATGGAACAGGACATTTTCAAGGAAGTCGGAAACATCGGGGCAGCGCATGCAGCTACGGCATTATCGACACTTCTTGGACAGCCTGTTGAAATTGAAGTACCGTCAGCAGAACTCGAACACTTTTCGACGATTATTGATCGTGTAGGCGGAGCGGAAGCTTACACTGCCGGAGCCTTACTTCGCTTTACAGGAGATATCAAGGCGTCTCTACTCTTTTTGATGCCGCTCCAAGATGCGGAAAAACTGATTTCTCAGTTGATGCAACAGCCGTTTCAGTTTTTTTCGGAACATCATGCAATCGGTGTTTCCGCTTGGGAAGAAATCGGCAATATCTTAATCGGTGTTTCCGCTTGGGAAGAAATCGGCAATATCTTAATCGGCGCTTACGCTCGCGCGATTTCTGACTGGCTGGATTTATCCGTTCATGTGACGGTTCCTGCCTCCGCTTTTGATATGGTTGGAGCAATTTTGGAAGTTGCCTTACTTGAGTCGACAAAATTTGGTAACATGGCAGTATACATCGATACGCGTCTTTCAAGTTTAGGCAACGACTTAAACGGTCATTTATTATTATTGCCAGAAGCAGATGCTTTTGCAGCGGTCTTTCAACGATTGGGTGTGGAAGTTGATGGATGAAGTCATTCGGATTGGAATAGCGGAATATGCCGTTAGTCGAAAACCGGTCGTCCTTCGTACTGCAGGATTAGGTTCCTGTGTCGGCGTCATCATTTATGATCAAGAACGTGGTCTATCGAGCATGGCACACGTCATGCTTCCAGACTCGGCAATCAGTCGCGATATCACCGTTGAAGTCGGGAAATTCGCAGATACTGCAGTAACTGAGCTTGTAAAGCGCTTACGACAAGGTGGCGCGATTCGGTTACGGGCAAAGATTGCCGGGGGAGCGCAAATGTTTCAATTCAAATATGAACATGAATCGATGCGTATCGGTGAACGGAACATCGCTGCTGTTAAAGCAGCATTGCAACAAGCGAAAATCCCACTCGTCGCGGAAGATGTTGGTGGAACGAACGGTCGGACGATCGAGTTCCATTCAAGCTCTGGTCGTCTCGTCATTCGGACGGTCAACGTCGGAACGCTGGAAATTTAGAGGAGGAATGGTCATGCGTGAGGAACTACAACAACTTTGGGATAAATGGCTATCGACGCGCGATATAGCGGTAGCTGACCTATTACTTCTGAATTATGAACCTCTAGTTCAATACCACGTTCAACGTCTTAGTGCGACACTTCCGAAAAGTGTCGATCGTGATGAGTTAAAAAGTCTTGGTATGATGGGTCTTTACGACGCACTGCAAAAGTTCGATCAAAATCATAACAATAAATTCGATACATACGCAGCCTTTCGAATTCGTGGAGCCATTTTAGATGGATTAAGAAAAATTGACTGGCTGCCACGCTCTTTGCGTGAAAAATCAAAACGTGTCGAGGCGGCCGTCGAAATTCTCGAGCAGAGCTTACAACGGACGCCGACGCTTGATGAAGTATCGTCTATCGTCGAAATGAGTCCGGACGAAGTCAAGACGGCGCTTGCAGAAAGTTACTTTGCGAATGTCCTCTCGATCGACGAGGCGGTGACGCTCCAAGATGAGGGAAAAGCAATGGCCGTATCGTATCTCGACCCGGAAGCAGCGACGCCGGAAGATACGTTACTGATGCGTGAATTGATTTCGAAGCTTGCAGAAGAAGTCGAGCAACTATCGGAAAAAGAGCAATATGTTGTGTCCCTTTTCTACTTTGAAGAACTGACGTTAACGGAAATCGGAGAAGTGCTAGGACTGTCGACTTCACGTATCTCACAAATCCACTCGAAGGCGTTACGTAAATTAAAGCAAGCGCTAGGAAGTGCCTATTTGTCTGATCGTGTCGCGATGTGAAAGGAACTACTATGACAATTTTTTATATTTTACTGGCCGCGGTCGTTAGTTATGGTCTGTTGCTTCTATTTAAACAACAAGCATTGTTAAAAGATCGTGTGACCGATCTTGAACGTCAAAAACAAGAGACGGAAGAAATCTTGCTTCGCTTCATGGAACAAGTGAACGGATTGGCAGAACGCGAGGAGCAACCGACTGCTGAGGCTGCGCCTGCCCAGTCCTCATATGAAACGGTCGTCAGTCCTGATGTAACAGAACTCCCACAGTTCGAACAGGCGCAGGAAGAATCGGCTGAATCCGTTCAGCCAGTACTGACAGATGTGAAAGATCAACTTGCGGCAGGGGCCGATCTGGATCAACTCGCGCGTTCTTTAAATCGAGGAACGGATGAAGTGGCATTGATTGCGAAACTTTCTTCAAAAACGAAGGTTGCCCGACGGTAAAGTTTATGCTATATTAGTCTACGGTGTTAATTACGCACGCATGTATCGCCGGCTGCGGTGCCTTTAATAGGTTAGCTGGGACAACGATCATCGCGGAGGACATCCAAAACCCAAAAGGAGGAATTCATCATGGCAGTAATCTCGATGAAACAATTGTTAGAAGCTGGTGTACACTTCGGTCACCAAACACGCCGTTGGAACCCAAAAATGGCAAAATACATCTTCACAGAACGTAACGGAATCTACATCATTGACCTACAAAAAACGGTTAAAAAAGTAGACGAAGCTTACAACTTCATCCGTGAAGTAGCGTCTGAAGGCGGAAACGTTCTTTTCGTTGGTACGAAAAAACAAGCTCAAGACACTGTGAAAGAAGAAGCGATCCGTGCTGGTCAATACTTCATCAACGAACGTTGGTTAGGTGGAACACTCACGAACTTCTCTACAATCAAAAAACGGATTAACCGTTTGAAACAACTCGAAAAAATGGAAGAGAACGGTACGTTCGAAGTTCTTCCTAAAAAAGAAGTCATCATTCTTAAAAAAGAAATGACTCGTCTTGAGAAATTCCTCGGCGGTATCAAAGATATGCCAGGCGTTCCAGATGCACTCTTCATCGTTGACCCACGCAAAGAGCGTATCGCGATTGCAGAAGCACACAAACTCAACATCCCAATCGTTGCGATCGTTGATACTAACTGTGATCCAGACGAAATCGACTACGTCATCCCAGCGAACGACGATGCGATCCGTGCAGTCAAATTGCTCACTGGTAAAATGGCTGACGCAATCCTCGAAGTTAAACAAGGCGAAGATAACGTAGCACCTGAAACTACTGAAGAAGTAGTAGCAGACGCTGAGTAATTCGTGATGCCAGGTGATAAAGGGAATTGACCTTTTATCACCTTTTTTTTGAAAATAAGGACGTTATAAGGAGGAATATCGAATGGCTATTACAGCAGCAATGGTAAAAGAACTTCGTGAAAAAACAGGTGCAGGTATGCTCGACTGCAAAAAAGCGCTCGTTGAAACGGATGGGGATATGAACGCGGCAGTTGATTTCTTGCGTGAAAAAGGGATCGCAAAAGCAGCAGCTAAAGGCGATCGTATCGCAGCAGAAGGTTTGACAGCAGTCGCAGTTGACGGAAACAAAGCAGCACTCGTCGAAATCAACTCAGAAACAGACTTCGTTGCAAAAAACGAACGTTTCCAATCACTCGTTCAAAACATCGCGGATGCAGTTCTCCGTAACGGTTCTGAAACGGCTGAAGCAGCTCTCGTTTCTGAATACGAAGCGGGTAAAACAATCGAAACGTATATTTCTGAAGAAGCTTCTACAATCGGAGAGAAAATTTCACTCCGCCGTGTAGCACTCTTCACGAAAGAAGACAACGCAGCGTTCGGTTCTTACCTCCACATGGGTGGACGTATCGGTTCTGTCGTCGTCATCGAAGGAACAACAGACGAAGCAGTTGCAAAAGATGTTTCGATGCACATCGCAGCGGCACGCCCACTTTACGTCGATCGTTCTTCTGTAACAGAAGAAGAAAAAGCACGTGAAGAAAAAGTCTTGACAGAGCAAGCAATCAACGAAGGCAAACCTGCTAACATCGTTGAAAAAATGATTGCTGGACGTATGAACAAGTACTTCGAGGAAATTTGCCTCGTCGACCAAACATTCGTTAAAGACCCAGACTTCAAAGTTGGTAAATACGTAGAATCTAAAGGCGGAAAAGTCGTTTCATTCGTACGCTTCGAAGTTGGAGAAGGTATGGAAAAACGTGAAGAAAACTTCGCTGAAGAAGTTATGAACCAACTTAAAAAATAAGAATCAGGATTTCCTGATGACAAGAGAAGGAACACGTATGCTTCAATCCACTTTCGTGTGGAAGTGGTTCGTGTTCCTTTTTTACGGAATTTAGCAAGGAGGACGTAGTCATGCAACCGAAATATAACCGGATTGTGTTAAAATTGAGCGGAGAAGCGCTCGCAGGTGATCAAGGGTTCGGAATCAACCCCGCAATCGTCAATTCAATTTCTCAACAGATTCGCGAATTGGTAGAATTGAATGTACAAGTTGCCGTTGTTGTAGGTGCAGGTAACATTTGGCGTGGTAAAACAGGGGCAGAACTTGGAATGGACCGGGCAAATGCCGATTATATGGGGATGCTTGCGACGGTCATGAACTCGCTCGCATTACAAGATAGCTTAGAGTCAGTAGGCGTTGAAACGCGCGTTCAGACTTCAATCGAAATGCGACAAGTTGCTGAACCGTACATTCGTCGTCGTGCGATGCGTCACTTAGAAAAAGGTCGGGTCGTCATTTTTGCGGCCGGAACGGGAAATCCGTACTTCTCGACAGATACGACAGCAGCGCTTCGTGCCGCTGAAATTGAAGCTGAAGTCATCTTGATGGCGAAAAACAATGTCGATGGTGTGTATTCGGCCGATCCGAACGTAGATCCGGATGCGAAAAAATTCGAGACATTGTCTTACCTCGATGTATTAAAAGACGGCTTGCAAGTCATGGATTCGACTGCAACGTCACTCTGCATGGATAATGATATTCCGCTCATCGTTTTCTCATTGATGGAAGAAGGAAATATTAAACGCGTCGTCGTTGGCGACGAAATTGGAACACTCGTAAGGGGGAAATAATATGTCACAGCAAATCATGAAACAAGCCGAAGATCGGATGGAAAAAGCGCATCTTTCACTTAAAAAAGAACTTGCGACACTCCGTGCGGGTCGTGCGAACGTTGCAATCCTTGACCCTGTTCATGTCGATTACTACGGTTCACCGACACCACTTAATCAAGTCGCGAACGTGAATACACCGGAAGCGCGCCTCATCTTAATCACACCTTGGGATAAATCGATGGTTACAGAAATCGAAAAAGCAATCCAGCGTGCAGATTTAGGATTAGCCCCATCTTCAGATGGTACGGTCATTCGCTTAGCGATTCCGCCACTTACGGAAGATCGCCGAAAAGAACTTGTTAAGCTCGTCAAGAAGTATACGGAAGAAGGAAAAGTTGCATTACGTAACATTCGCCGTGATACGAATGAGCAACTGAAGAAAGAAGAAAAAGATGGAGCGTTAACAGAGGATGACTTACGTGGTTATACGGAAGATGTCCAAACATTGACGGATAAATTCGTCAAAGCGCTTGATCAAACAGCGACGGATAAAGAAAAAGAAATTATGGAAGTATGACGCGAATCGTCGTCATGTTGGGGACTCTTTGTCACACGAAGAGTCCCCTTCTTCTTATAAATGAATGAGGGGAGGAAGAAGTACATGTTTCAATGGTTAAACCAGACAAAAGAAGTGATCGAACAACACGTACCTGATCACATCGCGATCATCATGGATGGAAATGGACGTTGGGCAAAAAAACGAGGACTTCCCCGCATCATGGGGCATCGTGAGGGGATGAAATCAGTTCGCGAAGTCGTCCGTGTCGCTAATGAGTTAGGGGTAAAGAGTCTGACCTTATACGCTTTCTCGACCGAAAACTGGACGCGTCCTGAAGAAGAAGTCAGTTTCTTGATGAAGTTACCGGCTCAATTTTTAGAGTCGGATTTAAAAGACTTGAATGAACGCAATGTCAAAGTAGAAGTCGCTGGTGAAATATCGCGTTTACCCGTCTATACACGGGAGGCAGTTCAACAAGCGAAACAGGATACAGTTGACAATACTGGACTACGGTTAATTTTTGCATTAAATTATGGCGGGCGAGATGAAATCGTTCAAGTCATGCAAAAGATTGCTGAAAAAGTACAAGCCGGACAACTGCTTCCGACTGAGATTACAAATGAGGTCATCGAACACGAATTGATGACGGGTTCCATGACAGATGTCGATCTCGTCATACGAACGAGCGGAGAACAGCGGTTATCGAATTTCTTGTTATGGCAAGCAGCCTATGCGGAGTTTTACTTCACCGATGTCTTGTGGCCGGAATTTCGACGGGAACAATTTTTGACAGCAATCGAGGATTACAATCAACGGACACGCCGATTCGGCGGCGTCTGACTAAACGAGGACATAGCTTATGAAAACGCGTATTATTACAGGGATTTGGGCAGGTGCCATCTTTTTAGGGTTACTTTACTTGGGTGGTCTTCCATTTCTTGCCTTCATGGCAATCTTAACAGTGATCGGTTATACAGAACTCGTCAAGATGAGACAACTGAGCTTTTCGTCGATTCCCGTTCTCTTGTTCGGGATTGGGACATTGCTTCCCTTCATTCGTGTCTATGAATTAACGAGTGAACAAACAGTGGTAAGCGGATTATCTCCACTTGCTTGGGGAATGCTGATTATTTTAGTCGGTCTATTTTGGACTGTATTTTCAAAAAATGTGTTCACGTTTGACGACGTGGCTTTTTTGCTACTAACGAGTGTTTATGTCGGTGTTGGTTTTGCATCGTTCGCGTTCATCCGTTTACTGGATAATGGCCTGACGTTATCGCTGTTAATCATTCTTTTGATTTGGTTCACAGATTCAGGTGCCTATTTTGTCGGGAAACGTTTCGGCAAAACAAAACTATGGCCGGCAATCAGTCCAAATAAGACGATTGAAGGGGCGGCAGGCGGAATTTTACTCGCGGTACTTCTTGGTGTGATTTTTGAAGCGATTACACCGACAATCGGGTATGCAGAAGTCGTTTTATTAGCACTGATCGTGGCTGTCGTCGGTCAACTGGGTGATCTCGTACAATCAGCATACAAACGACATTATGGCGTGAAAGATGCCGGAAGTTTACTTCCGGGGCACGGTGGGATTCTTGATCGTTTTGATAGCATGTTAATCGTCTTTACGGTATTGATCACACTCGGCATCTTCAGTTGAGGAGGAAGTTACATGAAGAAAGTCAGTATTATTGGGGGAACAGGTTCGATCGGGACACAGACGCTGGACGTCATTGCCGCCAATCCTGAACAGTTTCAACTCGTCAGTTTTGCGTTCGGGAAAAATATTGACGTTGCAGTTCCATGGTTGAATCGTTTACGTCCGATGCTTGTCTCCGTCATGGACGAAGTGACGCGCGGACAGTTGCAAAAGCTACTCGACTATCGTCCGACAATTTTGACGGGCGATCAAGGCTTGATTGACGTCGCAACAATGGAAGAAGCAGATATTGTCATCACGGCAGTCGTCGGTGCAGTCGGTCTCCGTCCGACGCTCGCAGCGATTGAAGCAGGAAAAACGATTGGTCTCGCGAATAAAGAAACCTTGGTTACTGCTGGACATCTTGTCATGAAAAAAGCACGTGAAAAAGGTGTTGCTATCTTACCTGTCGATAGTGAGCATGCAGCGATTTTCCAATGTTTGAATGGAGAACGACGTGAAGATGTCCGTCAAATTATTTTAACGGCATCTGGCGGTAGTTTCCGTGACATGACGCGCGATCAATTGGCGGATGTTACGGTCGAGCAAGCGCTGAATCATCCGAACTGGTCGATGGGGGCGAAAATTACGATTGATTCTGCAACGATGATGAATAAAGGGTTCGAAGTCATTGAAGCCCACTGGTTGTTTGATGTTGCGTATGAAGAAATCGATGTCGTCATTCACCGAGAGTCAATCATTCACTCGATGGTCGAGTTCAATGATGGTGCCGTCATGGCACAGCTCGGTATGCCGGATATGCGTGAACCGATTCAATATGCCCTTACATATCCGTCCCGCCTTGAAATCAAAGGGGGAGAACGGTTAAACTTAAAAGAAATCGGACGCTTGAACTTTGCTGAAGCTTCATTTGAACGCTATCCCTTATTACGCCTCGCTTTTGAAGCGGGTAGTGCGGGGGGTTCGATGCCTTCAGTACTTAATGCCGCGAACGAACAAGCCGTTGACCGCTTTTTAAAAGGGGAAATCAGCTTTTTAGAAATCGAAGTGAGTGTTGAAGCTGCGTTACGGGCGCATGAACTGATCAACGATCCGTCTTTGGATCAAATTTTAGAGGCGGATCGCTGGGCACGTGCGTTTGTCGCGTCACTTTCACTCGCTAACTAAGGATGGGATAGCAATGACGACCTTTATTTCGATCGTATTGATGTTCGGTGTACTTGTTGCCGTACATGAATGGGGTCATCTCGTAATGGCGAAGCGCGCTGGAATCCTTTGCCGGGAGTTCGCGATCGGCTTTGGACCGAAAATCTTCTCGTTTTTCAAAAATGAGACATTGTATACGGTTCGCCTCTTGCCAATTGGCGGATATGTTAAGATGGCTGGCGAAGAACCAGAGTTCGTTGAAGTCAAACCTGGTCAGGCTGTTGGCTTAGGCATGAACGAGGGCCTTGTCGACGCGATCTATTTAGATGCAAGCCATCCGAAGGCAGACCAAGTCGTGACGGTCGAACGGATTGATTTATTGCACAAGTTAGAGCTCGTTGGGTTACAAGACGAAGTCTCGACACGATACGATATTTCAAAAACCGCCTTCCTCGTCGAAGGGCAGACACGAACACAAATTGCGCCGTACGACCGGACATTTGGTTCGAAATCCGTTTTTAAACGGGTACTTGCGATTGCTGCCGGACCAGCGATGAACTTTGTTCTCGCCTTCATCATCTTATTTGGATTAGCGTTGTACAACGGTTCTCCAACGGGTGAAAGTGTCATCGGGACCGTCCAAAAAGATTCGCCGGCGGACCAAGCAGGGCTCGTCGAAGGCGACCGGATCGTTTCCGTCAACGGAGACGAGACGACAAAATGGGAAGACCTTCGTGCTGGCTTCCAAGATGAAGCTGGAAAAGAAACGACCGTCGTCTATGAGCGGGATGGTCAAGAAACAACAACACAAATTACGCCGAAAATTCAACAACAAGGCGATCAAAAAGTCGGAATCATCGGTGTGACGAACGAGACGGAAAAGTCGTTCGGGACGGCACTCGAAACGGGTGTAACGGAAACATGGCGGATGTCGACGTTAATTGTCGGCGCAGTCGGTGACTTAGTGACAGGGGTCGTTGGTGTCGATCAACTATCAGGTCCTGTCGGAATCGTCAAGATGACGGACCAGGTAGCGGACAGCGGATTTTCGATGCTCTTGACGTGGACAGCTCTATTGTCCGTCAACTTAGCGGTCTTTAACCTATTACCACTACCCGCGCTTGACGGTGGTCGATTACTCTTCCTCTTCCTCGAAGCGTTACGCGGCAAACCGGTCGACCCGCAAAAAGAAGGGCTCGTGCACTTCGTTGGATTTGCACTGCTCATGCTCTTGATGCTCGTCGTCACATGGAATGACATCCAGAAGTTCTTTTAATCTTTCAATCAAAGGGGTTCACGACTCATTATGAAACAATCGAAAATGTTTATGCCAACATTGCGTGAAGTACCATCAGACGCAGATGCTATTAGCCATCAACTTTTATTACGTGCGGGTTTTGTCCGTCAAAATGCAGCAGGAATTTACTCATACTTGCCACTTGCGAAACGTGTCTTAGCGAAGATTGAGACGATCATTCGTGAAGAGATGGATGCGGCTGGGGCACAAGAGCTATTGATGCCAGCTATTCAACCGGCAGAGCTATGGGAAGAAACCGGGCGCTGGGACATTTACGGACCTGAATTGATGCGCTTGACAGACCGTCATGATCGACGGTTCGCGCTCGGTGCGACACATGAAGAATTAATTACGTCAATCGTTCGGGATGAGTTGAACTCGTACAAAAAATTACCGGTCAATCTGTTTCAGATTCAAATGAAGTATCGTGACGAACGTCGCCCACGGTTCGGTCTCTTGCGCGGACGTGAGTTCATCATGAAAGATGCGTATTCGTTCCATGCGACACAAGAAAGCCTGGATGACGAATACCAAAACATGTTTGAAACATACAATAAAATCTTTACGCGTGTCGGATTAGAGTTCCGCCCTGTCGTTGCCGATTCGGGTGCGATTGGTGGAAGTGGCACACATGAATTCCATGCACTTGCAGCAATCGGTGAAGATACGATTGTTTATTCCGATCAGTCGGATTACGCAGCAAACCTGGAGATGGCAGAAGCTGTTGACGCGTACGACGTACAAGGCAAAGCACCGGAAGCACTGGAAACCGTTAATACAGGAGAAGCAAAAACGATTGAAGCGGTAGGCGAGTTCCTGCAGGTACCGGCAACCGAATCAATCAAGACGGTCGTCTTCAAGACGGAACAAGGTCTCGTCATGGCCCTCGTCCGGGGTGATCACGAAGTCAATGACATTAAATTGAAAAACTACCTTGGTGCGCTTGATATCACGATGGCTTCTGATGAGGAAATCGAACAAGCACTGCATTCGAAACCGGGCACGCTCGGTCCGATTGGAGCAGACATGCAGGTCGTGGCGGATTATGCTGTCCGCGCTTTGACGAACGCAGTTTGTGGAGCGAATAAAGCGGAAACGCATTACATCCATGTAAATCCAAGTCGTGATTTTGAAGCGGAATATACAGATTTACGCTTCGTCGAAGAAGGCGATGCTTCACCAGACGGCGAGGGGCACGTCAAGTTCGCCCGCGGTATCGAAGTCGGACAAGTCTTCAAACTCGGGACACGCTACTCGCAAGGAATGGGTGCGACGTTCCTTGATGAAGGTGGAAAAGCGCAACCCCTTATCATGGGTTGTTACGGCATCGGTGTTTCACGGACACTTTCTGCCGTCGTCGAACAGCATTATGATGAGCGTGGTATCATTTGGCCGAAAGCGATTGCTCCGTATGATGTGCATTTGATTGCCGTCAATGGGAAAAACGCTGAGCAAATGGAAGTGGCAGAAAACGTCTACCGTCAACTGACGGCTGCTGGATTCTCTGTTCTGTTTGACGATCGGAAAGAACGGGCTGGCGTGAAATTCGCAGATGCTGATTTAGTTGGCTTACCTGTTCGAATCAACGTCGGGAAAAAAGCGGCAGACGGAATCGTTGAGCTGAAAGCACGCCGCGGCGGCGAAGCAGAAGAATTTGAACAAGGAAATCTCGTTCAGGCTGTTCGTTCGCTGTATGAAGGTTTAGAATAAGTAATGGGAACGGTCACTTAAAACGTTTAAGTGACTGTTTTCTTGTCTCACACCCATTCGCCCCTTGGGCAATCTGCAAGAGGAGGAGGAGTTGCTGTCACGGTGTGATGCGATAGGACAGCACAATTGCGAGTGGATACACAACAACGCATGTCGCTTTTAATGAGTGATTTAGATTTACCGACAGGAATTACTGAAGAATATTTTACGGGGGCTACCCTTGAGAAGCTCCGTGTCAATAAAAGCAATTCAACGTGGACGTTCCAAATTCGAATTCCAAAGATTTTGCCGCAAAACGTCTATCAGATGTTTTTCAGTCGTTTGACGAGTCGTTATCAACAATTTGCGGAAGTCAAATTAAACCTCGTTTCGGACGATCGTCCGGAAAGCAAACTTTTCATCGACTATTGGCCATACGTCGTTCAGGATTTAGCTGATGCGTCTGCAGCAATGCGGACCCAGCTCAGTCGTGTTTTGCCAGAGTTTAGGGAAAATAAACTCTTCATCCCTGTTCGGAGTGAACCGGAAGCTGGTTTTTTAAAGAATGATCTGTGTGGAGAGATGCAATTATTATACGGTGCCTATGGATTTCCGAAGTTTGTTTGTGAACCGATTGTCCAGATGGATCAATCGACGCAAGAGGCGTTACGCAATCAAGTCAAACAAGAGGACATCGAGGAAGCGAAACGGATGCTCGAGCTTCAATTCAAACGTGAGCAGTCGCGCGATGATGATGAGGGACCGGTCGACATTCGGATCGGAAAACCGATTCAAGATGAAATCGTGCCGATTAAGACGATTCAAGATGAAGAACGTCGGATTGCGATTCGGGGACTTGTCTTCTCAGCAGAGAGCCGGGAATTACGAAGTGGAAAAACGATCTTTACGTTTAAATTGACCGACTATACCGATTCGCTTGTCGTCAAGATGTTTGCACGAGATGAAACGGACGTCAAAGTCCTATCAGCAATCAAAAAGGGCATGTGGATTCAAGTGGCTGGACGAGTCGAGTTCGACACCTTCCTCCGCGATCTCTGTATGATGATTGCACAATTGTCTGAAGTGAAGGTTGAACTTCCGGGTGACCCTTGGACAGGTGAGAAGCGTGTCGAATTGCACGCGCACTCGCAAATGAGTCAGATGGATGCTGTCATGAACGTGACGAAGTACGTCGAACGTGCTGCTGCTTGGGGACACCCGGCCGTCGCCATCACAGATCACGCGGGAGCGCAAAGCTTCCCGGATGCCTATTATGCCGGAAAGAAAAATGACATTAAGGTATTGTATGGAATCGAAGCGAACGTCGTCAATGATGGTGTCCAAGTTGCCTATAACCCGGTCGATCGCAGTCTTGAGGACGCGACGTTCGTCGTCTTTGACGTCGAGACAACCGGATTATCAGCGATGTATAACAAAATCATCGAATTAGCTGCCGTAAAAATTTATGACGGAGACGTGATTGATAAATTCGAGGCATTCGCTGATCCGAAACACTTATTATCTGCGACGACGATCGATTTGACGGGCATCACCGATGACATGGTCCGTGGGAAACCGGATCCGGAACAAGTCGTCAAGGAATTCATGGACTGGGCGGGGGATTCGATTCTTGTCGCCCATAATGCGGCCTTTGACATCGGGTTTTTGAATGCGACGCTTCGTTCTGGTGAACATGACGAATCGGCATTGCCCGTTATCGATACGCTTGAACTGGCACGTGTCTTGATGCCGACACTGAAGAATCACCGTTTGAATACGCTCGCGAAACGGTTTGATATCGAACTGACACAACATCACCGTGCGATTTATGATGCGGAAGCAACCGGCTACTTGATGTTGAAGTTATTGCAAATGGCAGATGAGATGTTCAACATGACAACGCACTTGTCGCTCAACCGGGAAATGGGAAAAGACATTTCTCGGACGCGTCCATATCATGCGACCGTCTATGCTAAAAATCGGACGGGGCTAAAAAATCTCTACCAGCTCATCTCGCTTGCGCATACGAAACACGTCCATCGTGTCGTTCGGACGCCACGTTCGCAGCTCGTTGCGCACCGGGAAGGTTTAATCATCGGCTCTGCGTGTGACAATGGAGAAGTGTTTGATGCGGCGCTCAATAAATCGGATGAAGATTTAGCGAAGGTCATGCAGTTTTATGATTTCATCGAAATTCAGCCGCCGGCGATGTACGGTCATTTAATCGAGCGGGAAATCGTTCAAAATGAACTCGAACTTCGTGAGTTGATCAAAAAAGTCATCCGGGTCGCAGAAGAAAACGACATCCTGCCGGTCGCGACAGGGAACGTACATTATCTCGATCGCCATGACGCGACGTACCGTGAAGTTTTGATTCGGACGCAAGGTGGGGCAAATATGCTCAACATGCGGAAACAGCTTCCCCCGGCTCATTTCCGGACAACGCAGGAAATGATGGAAGACTTCCGGTTCCTTGCACCGGATCTTGCAGAACGTCTTGTCGTCACGAATAGTCAGAAAGTCGCTGAGATGTTCGAAAACATCGATATCATCCCGAAAGATCTCTTTACTCCTAAAATTGACGGTGCTGATGATGAGGTTCGCAATCTGTCCTACGACATGGCACATAAAATTTATGGGGAAACGTTACCGGAAATCGTCGAAGCCCGACTCGAAAAGGAATTGAAATCAATCATCGGCCATGGTTTTGCCGTCATCTATTTGATTTCGCATAAACTCGTAAAAAAATCGCTTGATGATGGGTACCTTGTCGGATCGCGTGGTTCTGTCGGATCGAGTCTCGTCGCGACGATGACGGAGATCACGGAAGTTAATCCATTACCGCCGCATTACGTCTGTCCGAACTGTCAAGAATCCGAGTTCTTTGATGATGGGTCGGTCGGATCCGGATTCGATTTACCGGATAAGGAATGTAAGACGTGTCAAATTCCATTGACGAAAGACGGACACGACATCCCGTTCGAAACGTTCCTTGGGTTCAAGGGGGATAAAGTACCGGATATCGATTTGAATTTTAGTGGGGAGTACCAGCCGAAAGCCCATGCCTATACGAAAGTCTTGTTCGGGGATGATTATGTCTACCGTGCAGGGACGATCGGGACGATCGCCGAAAAAACGGCCTATGGGTATGTGAAGGGGTATCAGTCGGAAAATGATTTAAATTACCGTAACGCGGAAGTCGACCGGCTCGTCAGCGGGGTGACAGGTGTCAAGCGGACGACAGGACAGCACCCCGGCGGTATCATCGTTGTCCCGGACTACATGGACATCTATGATATCAGTCCGATCCAGTTCCCGGCGGACGATATGGGATCGGAATGGAAAACGACACACTTTGACTTCCACTCGATTCACGATAATCTACTGAAACTTGATATTCTCGGACACGATGACCCGACGATGATTCGGATGCTGCAAGATTTATCCGGTCGTGATCCGAAAACGATTCCCGTCGATGACGCCGAGGTCATGAAAATTTTCAGTTCGACGGAATCGATTGGTGTCACACCGGAACAGATTGATTCGAAAACCGGAACGCTCGGGATTCCAGAGTTCGGGACGAAGTTCGTTCGACAGATGCTTGAAGAAACGAAACCGACGACGTTCTCGGAACTCGTCCAGATTTCCGGTCTGTCGCACGGAACGGACGTTTGGCTCGGGAATGCCAGTGAGTTGATTTATAACGGAACCTGTGAACTGAAAGACGTCATCGGCTGCCGGGATGACATCATGGTCTACTTGATTTATGCCGGTCTTGAGCCGTCGCTTGCCTTTAAAATCATGGAATCCGTCCGTAAAGGGAAAGGGCTCTCGATTGAGATGGAAGAAGCGATGATTGAAAACAGTGTACCCCTTTGGTACATCGACTCGTGTAAAAAAATCAAGTACATGTTCCCGAAAGCCCACGCTGCAGCTTACGTTTTGATGGCGGTCCGGATTGCTTATTACAAAGTCCACCATCCGATGTACTACTACGCATCGTACTTCACGGTCCGGGCGGGTGACTTTGACATCGGCGCGATGAACAAAGGAACAGCTGCCGTCCGAAAAGTTTTACAAGATATCAAAGATAAAGGATTCGAGGCGACGGCGAAGGATAAAGGACTCTATACGGTTCTTGAAATTGCGCTTGAGATGATTGAACGCGGCTTTACGTTCCAAAAAGTCGATTTGTATAAGTCGAGCGCCAGTGAATTCTTAATTGAAGGTGATTCGCTGTTACCACCGTTCGACGCCGTGACAGGGCTCGGAACAAATGCGGCAAAACAAATCGTCGAGGCCCGAAAAGGTGGCGAGTTCCTGTCGAAAGAAGATTTACAGAAACGTGCCAAATTATCGAAAACGATTATCGAAACGCTCGACAATCTTGGTTGTCTCGAAGGTCTTCCGGACGAGAACCAGCTTTCGTTATTTGACCTGTAAAGCCAGGCGGAGACTTGCTTAGAGCGGTTCATTATGCTATATTGAGTGAGGAAATGTTTTTTATACTACGACTTGGAAGGAGTAGGGGGACCTGCTCCTTTCTTGTTTGTTTTTTGAAGGAGGATGAAGATGACGAACGTAACTGAGAAGGTCGAGGCGCTCGCAAAACCAATCGTGGAACGAGAGGGGATGGAGCTTGTCGACGTCGAATTCGTCAAAGAGGGGGCGGATTGGTTCCTACGTGTCTCCATCGATAAGGAAGGTGGCGTTGACCTTGAAGATTGTGTCAACATCAACGAACAGTTATCGGAAGCATTGAATAATGATGATCCGATTGACGAACCCTATTATCTAGATGTTGCCAGTCCAGGTGCAGAACGACCACTCAAAAAAGCGGAAGATTTCGAAAAGGCGATTGGTAAACATATCTACGTCAAAACGAATGATCCGGTTAAAGATGCTACCGAATTTGAAGGAACGTTACTTGCGTATAACGACGAAATGCTTGAAATCGAAGTCCGCGTAAAAACACGAAAATTGAAAATTGAAATACCGGTGACCAAGATCGCGATGGCGCGACTTGCGGTACTGTTCTAAGGAAAGGAAGAGAACGATGGGACCACAGTTACTCGAAGCAATCGAGCAAATTGCAAAAGAAAAAGAAATCGATAAGAACATCATCATCGATGCGTTAGAACAAGCATTGATTTCAGCTTACCGCCGGAACTTCGGTAAAGAGTCGGAGGCAGTCAAGGTTGAGTTCGACCAAAAAACAGGAGAGATTCGTGTCTTTGCACTGAAGGAAGTCGTCGAACGGTTGACACAACCGGAAGAGCAACTTTCGCTAGAAGAAGCGCATGAAATCGATCCGACCTATGAACTAGGAGACTTCCATAAAGTTGAAGTCACACCGGGAGATTTCGGACGTGTCGCGGCACAGACGGCAAAACAAATCGTCACACAAAAAATGCGTGAAGCAGAGCGCGAGCGCATCTACAATCACTTTGCGGATCGTGAAGATGAAATCATGACGGGGATGGTCGAACGCCAAGACGCACGTAACCTCTATGTTAATCTCGAGGGAATCGAAGCGGTTCTATCAACACATGAACAAATGCCGAATGAACGGTTCGGTATTCGGGAATACATCAAAGTATACGTGACGAAAGTCGACCCAATGGTGAAAGGGTCTGGCGCATCGATTCTTGTATCACGGACACACCCTGGCTTACTCAAACGCTTGTTTGAGATTGAAGTGCCGGAAATCGCTGATGGCGAAGTCGAAGTGAAATCTGTTGCGCGTGAAGCCGGAGATCGCTCAAAAATCGCGGTCGCGTCAGATGATATCGACCCGGTTGGTGCGTGTGTCGGTCAAAAAGGGGCACGTGTTCAAAACATCGTCAACGAGTTGAACGGTGAAAAAATTGATATCGTTCGCTATTCCGATGATCCGAAAGAATACGTGGCCAATGCCTTGAGTCCTGCTCAAGTCGTAGGCGTGTATGTCAACGAACCGGCGAAGGCGACAATCGTCGTCGTGCCTGATTTCCAATTGTCACTCGCAATCGGGAAACGCGGACAAAATGCACGTCTTGCGGCGAAACTGACGGGATGGAAAATTGACATCAAGAGTGAGTCAGAAGCAGAATCGATGGGTCTTCGTGATGTGTTCCTTAAAGATGAAGCAGTTGACGTGGAAGCGGTCCAAGTCGAAGGCGAGGAATAATTCGTGCAAAAGAAGGTACCTTTACGTAAATGCGTCATCACACAAGAAATGAAAACCAAAAAAGAGCTAATTCGCGTCGTTCGAACACCTGACAGTGAGGTTGTCATCGATCTTAATGGTAAGATGAATGGGCGAGGTGCCTATTTAACGAAAGATGTAGCTGTCATTACTAAGGCGAAAAAGAAGCGAACGCTCGATCATCATTTAAAAGTCAAGACGACAGATGAATTGTATGATCAATTGCTTGAGATCGCGGGAGGTATACATGAGTAAATGGGAATCGCTACTTGGTCTCGCGAACCGAGCGCGGAAAGTGACGACTGGAGAAGAACTCGTGCTGAAAGAAGTACGGGGAGGACAAGCGAAGCTTGTCCTCTTAGCAGCAGATGCGGGGGCTGCCACGCGTAAAAAGGTTACGGATAAATGTACAAGTTATCATGTCCCATATCTTGAAGTCGGGGATCGTTCGATTCTTGGCCATGCACTAGGAAAAGATGCGCGTGTTGTCGTGTCAGTCAATGAAGCCGGATTTGCGAAAAAGCTAACTGAACTCCTCTCGAACGACTAATTGGAGGTGGATCCTTTGGGTAAACGTGTATACGAATTCGCTAAGGAACAAAACGTAACAAGTAAGCAGGTCATCGCACAGCTTGAAAAGCTTGAGAAACCCGTCAAGAATCATATGGCAGTATTAGATGAACAGACAGTACAGCAACTCGACAAAGTATTTAATCCCGAGAAACATCGGGCTCAAAAAACGGAGGCTCCAAAACAAGTGAAATCAGACAATAAACCGAACAGACCAGGAACTACTACTAATAAACCAGCAGGCAATCAATCACGTAATACAAAAGGCGGACGTCCAGAATTCGGAAACCGCAACAACCGCGGTGGAAAACGTCGTCCGAACCAGAAAAAAACAGAACCACGCAAGTTAGAAGTCGCTGACCCGAACTCGAAATCAAGTCAACGGAAAGCAGCACGCCGTGCACAAGAAGAAGCGATGGCGAACGTCGTTCAATACGCGGATAACTTGACGGTCGGTGAACTTGCTGAAAAAATGGCGAAAAAACCAAACGAACTCATCATGAAATTGATGGGCATGGGCGTCATGGCGACAATCAACCAAGATCTCGACGATGAGACGGTTGAATTGTTAGCATCAGACTTCGGTTTCGAAGTTGAAAAATCAGTCCAAGTCGACGAAACGGATTTCGATGCGTATGAACTCGACCTTGATAACTACGAACTCTCGGAACGTCCTCCTGTCGTTACGATCATGGGTCACGTTGACCATGGTAAAACAACACTTCTTGACTCGATCCGTAATACGAAAGTAACAGCGGGCGAAGCAGGTGGGATTACGCAGCACATCGGAGCATATCAAGTTGAAATCGATAACAAAAAAATCACATTCCTCGATACACCAGGTCACGCAGCGTTTACAACGATGCGGGCACGTGGTGCAGATGTGACGGATATCGCAATCATCGTCGTTGCAGCAGATGATGGTGTCATGCCACAGACGGAAGAAGCGATTAGTCACGCTAAAGCAGCAGGCGTACCAATCATCGTTGCCGTCAACAAGATGGATAAAGAAGGAGCGAATCCGGACCGCGTCAAGCAAGAATTGACAGAGTTCGAACTCGTTGCGGAAGATTGGGGCGGCGATACGATTTTCGTACCGGTTTCTGCTCTTAAAGGCGAAGGAATCGATGAGTTACTCGAAATGATTCTTCTCGTCTCAGAAGTTCAAGAATACAAATCAACACCAGAAATGCACGGGCGTGGTACGGTCATCGAGGCGAAACTCGATAAAGGTCGTGGACCGGTTGCGACGTTACTCGTCCAGCACGGGACACTTCGCGTTGGAGATCCAGTCGTCGTCGGTCATACGTTCGGTCGTATCCGGGCAATGGTCAACGATATCGGTCGCCGTGTGAAAGAAGTCGGTCCATCAACACCAATCGAAATTACAGGCTTAAACGATGTACCAAAAGCCGGTGATCAATTCTTCGCGTTTGAAGATGAGAAAAAAGCGCGTCAAATCGGTGAAGCACGTTACCAACGTGAAATCGAAGCACAACGTCGCGATTCGGCGAAAGTCAGCCTCGAAGATCTCTTTGATCGTATCAAAGAAGGCGAAGTCAAGGACTTAAACATCATCATCAAAGGTGACGTTCAAGGTTCAGTCGAAGCCCTCGCTGGTTCACTCAAGAAAATTGATGTCGAAGGCGTTAAAATCAACATCGTTCACTCAGGTGTTGGTGCCATCACAGAAGGTGATGTCATCCTCGCTTCAGCAGCGAACGCGATCATCATCGGTTTCAACGTCCGTCCAGACGGCAACGCGAAATCAATGGCAGATCAAGAAAAAGTTGAGATTCGTCTTCACAAAATCATCTACAATGCGATTGAAGAAATCGAACAAGCGATGAAAGGGTTACTTGACCCTGAATTCGTTGAGAAAATCATTGGACAAGCTGAAGTCCGTGACGTCATCAAAGTTTCGAAAGTCGGAACGATTGCTGGTGGTTACGTGACTGAAGGTAAGCTGACACGTGCAGCAGGTGTTCGTGTCGTCCGTGACAGCATCGTTATTTATGAAGGGAAACTTGATACACTACGTCGCTTTAAAGACGACGTCAAAGAAGTCGCAACCGGCTACGAATGTGGAATCAAGATTGAGAAATATGACGACATCAAAGTCGATGACGTTATCGAAGCCTTCATCATGGAAGAAGTAAAACGGAAGTAACAGAACGGAGAATATCCGAACTGGAGGGAATTCACATGAGTGTACGTTCAAATCGTGTTGCAGAACAAGTTCGTAAAGAGATTACGCAAATGCTCATCAAAGACGTCAATGATCCCCGTGTCAAAGCGATTACCGTAACAGGTGTCGAAGTGACGGGTGATTTACAGCAAGCAACGATTTTTTATTCAGTGCTTGGTGACGAGAAAGTACGCGAAGAGGCACGGATCGGTCTTGAAAAATCAAAAGGATTCATGCGTAAAGAAATTGGGTCACGCATCCGGTTACGCAAAACTCCTGAATTGATGTTCGAGATTGATACATCGGTCGAGTATGGATCGCGGATTGATGAGTTGCTCCGGAACTTGAACAAGGATTGACACATGAACAGGGCAACCACAGGCGTGGTTGCCCTTTTTTTAGGAGATGATGAGAGATGGAACCGATTGGTGTACTACCGTTAGACAAACCAGCGGGTATGACGAGTCACGATTGTGTATTTAAATTGCGCCGTTTGTTTCAAACAAAGAAAGTCGGACATACCGGCACGCTTGATCCTGAAGTCACAGGCGTCTTACCGATTTGTTTAGGACGGGCGACAAAACTTGCACGGTTCATCACGGATGAAGGAAAACGGTATGTAGCGGAAGTGACGCTTGGTTTTTCGACGACGACAGAAGATGCCCATGGGGAAACGGTCGAGACGACTGGCGTGATGCAAGGGGCAGTGACGGAAGCGCAAATCGATTTAGTTCTCGGGCAATTGACTGGGCAAATCGAACAGACCCCGCCGTACTACTCTGCTGTTAAAGTCAATGGAAGAAAGCTATACGAATATGCACGAAAAGGAATCGAAGTCGAACGACCAACGCGCATCGTTGAGATTCACGAATTAAAACGAACGTCTCCTTTGACGTTCGATCACAACACGTGCCGCTTTCACATGGAGATTGCCTGCGGAAAAGGAACATATATCCGGACGCTTGCTGTTCAAATCGGAGAGTTGCTCGGTTATGCAGCGCACATGAGTCACTTGCGACGAACAGCGTCGGGTGCGATTGAAGAGGGTGATACGGTCACACTTGCGATGCTCGAAGGCTGTGAGACGGTCGAGGAGCGGATGGCGTACGTTTTACCAATTGAACAAGTCATTCAAAAGTGGCCACGGATGACTGTTGACGCTGAAACGGCAACTCGGGTTTTAAACGGAGCAAAGCTTGCAAGCATTCCGGATGAATTCGAACTGTTTACTGTCTATAATGAAGAGGACGTACCGTTAGCGATTTATCGCCGAGACCCTGAAATCAATATGGGGCGTGTCGAGGTCATGTTACAAATCGATTAAGATCGGAGAGATAGGGATGGAAATCATTCATTTAACATATCCGGAAAAACCGGTAGCGGAGTCGGGAGTCATTGCACTTGGATTCTTTGATGGGGTTCACCTAGGGCATCAACATGTCTTGCAAACGGCAATCGAGAAAGGCGAGGAGCTCAATCTCCCTGTCACTGTGATGACGTTTGACCCGCACCCGAAGCAGGTCCTCGGAAAAAGTGACGATCAAATCCGTTACATCACCCCGCTTGATCGAAAGCTCGAGAAGATGGCGGACCTCGGAATCGACCGGGCTTACGTGATTGAGTTCACGATTGCGTTTTCCGAGTTGTCCCCGCAAGAGTTCGTCGATACGTACTTGATTGCGGCGGGTGCGAAACATATCGTCGCCGGATTTGACTATTCTTACGGACGATTCGGAGCTGGAAAGATGGCAACACTCGATTTCCATAGTCGCGGTCAATTCACACACACGACTGTCGCTGAACAGCAAGCAGATGATGAAAAAGTCAGTTCGACGCGGATTCGAAAGCTGTTAGCGGCTGGTGAAGTCGAAGCGGCAGCGAGTTTACTCGGGGAACCGTATCAAATTAAAGGGACAGTCATTCATGGCGATGCACGAGGAAGACAAATCGGCTTTCCGACTGCTAATATCCGTCCGGAGTTTGCGTATGTCATTCCGAAACTCGGGGTATACGCGACACATGTCCATTTAGAAGATGGACGGACATTCCCCGCGATGACGAACATCGGACGGAGACCGACCTTTTATGAAACAGGAGAAGTCAGTGTGGAAACCCACTTACTTCAGTTTGACGAAGATTTATACGGCCAAGAATTAAAACTGGAGTGGATCGCCTATTTACGTGACGAACGGGCATTCGACGGGATCGAGAGCTTAAAAGCACAACTCGCTCAAGATAAAATCGAAGCGGCACGTCGTTTAAACGTTTGACAGAAGAATAGCGGTTCGTTATGATAAGTCAGTACGATCACGTACAGCCGATTGACTTGGCATCAGGTCTCACCATCCGATGCTCGGCAATACGGTCATTCAAAAGATGGAGGTGGAGTGACAATGGCACTCACTAAAGAACGTAAAAACGAAATTATCGAAGCTTATGCTACGAAACAAGGCGATACTGGTTCGCCGGAAGTACAAGTTGCTGTTTTAACTGAACAGATCACAACTTTGAACGATCACTTACGTACACACAAAAAGGATCACCACTCACGTCGTGGTCTCTTGAAAATGGTCGGTCGTCGCCGTAACTTGCTCACATACCTTCGTAACAAGGATGTTGCTCGTTACCGTTCATTGATCGAGCGTCTTGGTCTTCGTCGCTAATCCGACTAAAAGGACAAGTGGAAGCAGGAGCATTGTCTCCTGTTTCTTTTTTTTGCCGATTCGTGGACATTTGGCGCAAGAACCTACATAATTAGATTTGAATGAAAAAACGGATAGTAGTGAGAGGAGATTTGTGCATGTCACAAACAAAACAGACGTTTTCGACCGAACTCGGTGGACGTACTTTAACAATTGAAATCGGTCAACTGGCCAAACAAGCGAACGGGGCAGCGATGATTCGCTATGGCGAGACAGCCGTCCTCGCAACAGTCGTTGCGTCGAAGCAACCGAAAGACTTGGATTTCTTCCCATTAACAGTGAACTATGAAGAAAAATTATACGCAGCAGGTAAAATTCCAGGAGGTTTTTTAAAACGTGAAGGCCGTCCTGGAGAAAACGCGATTTTAACATCACGATTAATTGACCGTCCGATTCGTCCACTCTTCCCAGAAGGATTCCGTCATGACATTCAAGTCGCGACGACAGTTCTTTCTTCAGATGCGGACAACTCGTCAGAAGTCGCAGCGATGATTGGTGCTTCGATTGCCCTTTCCATCTCGGATATTCCGTTTGACGGTCCAATCGCTGGTGTGACGATTGGTCGCGTTGATGGAGAGTTCATCATCAACCCAACGGCAAGTCAGTCGGAAGCAAGCGATATCGATTTACAAGTCGCAGGGACAAAACATGCCGTCAACATGGTCGAAGCCGGTGCGAAGGAAGTACCGGAAGAAGCGATGCTCGAAGCGATTCTTCTCGGACATGACGTCATCAAAGAATTGATTGCGTTCCAAGAGGAAATCGTTGCTGCCGTCGGGAAAGAGAAATTTGCCTACACGGTGTCATCATTTGATGAAGCACTTGTTGCGCGTCTGAAGACGGAAGCATTAGCAGAAGTCACGACAGCGGTTCAAGTCGAAGAAAAACAAGCGCGTGACGTCGCGATCAACGAAGTCATCTCAAAATATATTGATCTTTACGCAGCCGACGAGTCGGTCACGGAAGCACAACTTGCTGAAGTTTCTGGTGTATTGAATAAGTTCGTCAAAGCGGAAGTTCGTCGTCTCATCACAGAAGATAAAGTACGTCCGGATGGTCGTGGACTTGCTGAAATTCGTCCGCTCGACTCAGAAATCGGTCTCTTGCCACGTGCTCATGGTTCTGGACTCTTTACACGTGGTCAAACACAAGTCTTGTCTGTCGCGACGCTTGGTGTCGCTGGAGACGCACAAATCATCGATGGACTTGGTTTGAAAGAAGAAAAACGTTTCATGCACCATTACAACTTCCCGCCGTTCTCAGTCGGGGAAGCGCGTCCAATGCGTGCACCAGGTCGTCGTGAAATTGGTCACGGAGCACTTGGAGAGCGTGCCTTACAGCCTGTCTTGCCATCAGAAACAGATTTCCCGTATACGATTCGTCTCGTCTCGGAAGTGCTTGAATCAAATGGATCTTCTTCACAAGCCTCAATCTGTGGATCAATCCTCGCGATGATGGATGCCGGTGTCCCGCTTAAAGCACCAGTTGCAGGAATCGCGATGGGATTAATTAAAGAAGGCGAAAATTATTCAATCTTAACAGACATTCAAGGTATGGAAGATCACCTCGGCGACATGGACTTTAAAGTCGCAGGAACAAAAGATGGTGTAACTGCTTTACAAATGGATATGAAGATTGGCGGCATCACGCGTCAAATTCTTGAAGAGGCGCTCGAACAAGCACGCCTTGGCCGTTTGCACATTCTTGAACACATGAATTCGATCATTGCAGAACCACGTGTCGAGTTGTCGAAATATGCACCGAAAATCGTAACCCTCAAAATCAATCCGGATAAAATCCGTGATGTGATTGGACCCGGCGGTAAAGTCATCAATGCAATCATCGATGAAACAGGCGTCAAGATTGATATCGACCAAGATGGTACGGTCTTTATCGCATCGACAGATCAAGATGGCATTAATCGTGCACGTCAACTCGTCGAGGACATCGTTCGTGAAGTCGTCATCGGTGAAGAGTTTGACGGGACAGTCCGCCGGATTGAGAAATTCGGAGCGTTCGTTGAGTTGTTCAAAGGAAAAGACGCACTCGTCCACATCTCTGAGCTTGCACTTGATCGTGTCGGTCAAACGGAAGATGTCGTCAAACTCGGCGACAAGCTGAAAGTCCGTGTCACAGAAGTTGATGATAAAGGTCGTGTCAACGCCTCACATAAAATCCTTCTCGTTGAAGGAATGAGCGCGGAAGACCGTGCAGCATACGATGAAAAGAAAAAAACAGAGCGTGACAACCGCCCGCCACGTCGGGATACAGGATCTCGCCCACCACGTGACGGACAACGTCCACCACGTCGTAACTAATGAAAACAAGGTGGCTCAACGGTGCGGATGTCGCAACGAGGGCCACCTTGTTTCCGATTCAGGAGGAAACTATTATGGTCGAACGGATACAGCTACAAAACGGAGTACGAATCATCATCGAACGGATGCCGAGCGCGCGGAGCATAGCAACAGGAATTTTCATCAAGGCCGGCTCACGAACAGAAACGCTTGAGGAACATGGAATCAGTCATTTAATCGAACATATGGTCTTTAAAGGGACAGAACAGTTCTCGGCGAAAGAGATTGCGGTTTACTTCGACCGACTTGGTGGAAATATTAATGCATTCACAAGTAAGGATCAAACGTGTTATTACGTTAAGACATTAGATGAACATGCAGCGACGGCATTTGATGTCCTAGCGGATATGTTCCTCGACTCGACGTTCGACGAAGAAGAACTCGAAAAAGAGAAACGGGTCGTCATCGAAGAAATCAAGATGTACGAAGATACACCAGATGATCTCGTCCATGAACTGCTCGCGATCGCAGCCTATGGCGAGGACGTCATGGCGCGACCAATCCTTGGGACGGAAGAGAGTGTTCTTAAAATCAATCGGCAGATGATTACGGAATACATGAAACAGGCGTATGCACCGGACCAAATCGTCATCTCGATTGCGGGTCACGTATCGGATGCTTTAGTGGAACAAGTGAAGGAGCGGTTCAGTGTCATGACACCGAGTGAAATCTCGCGTCCGATTCAGCTTCCCGAACTAAAAAATGATGTAATCCGTAAGGAAAAGGATACAGAACAGGTCCATCTTTGTTATAATTTCCGTGCAATCGATTCTACGGACGATCGTTTACCGGGACTTGCATTATTGAATAATGCCTTCGGAGCGACGATGTCTAGCCGCTTGTTCCAATCCATTCGTGAAGAACGCGGACTGGCGTACTCTGTCTTTTCGTACTACACGACATTTGACGACCATGGGACGTTCACGATTTACGTCGGTACTTCACACGAAACACTGAAGGAAGTCGAAGATGTCTTAGAAGCAGAAATCAAACTGTTGCTCGCGAATGGTTTGACGGATAAAGAAGTTGAAGATGGCATCGAGCAACTGAAAGGTTCACTCATTCTCGGGAATGAAGGAACATCAAGTCACATGAACCGAAATGCACGAAATGAACTTCATCTGGAAAAACACCCGACGTTAGAAGAAGTCATCGAAGAGGTGGAGCGCATCACTAAAGAAGATATTCAAGGATTGATCACACATATCTTCGAAGAACCACCAGCAAAAGCGTATATCTTACCGGAAATGGAAGAAGAAACCGTGTGAGAGAAGCTCTCAACTAAAAAAACCATACAGAAAACATGTTGTCGAGAAAGAAGGAATACCCTTGAATTTAGCTGAATTAATCGAAGCCATCCAAATTCAAAAAATTGAACGGATGGTAGATGCGGAAGTCGTCTCTTTGACGACAGATTCACGTGACGTGAAGCCTGGGACATTATTTGTCGCGATTAAAGGATATACAGTAGATGGACACGATTACGCTCGACAGGCTGAATCGAGCGGAGCAATTGCAATCATCGCTGAACACGCGCTCGATGTGACGATTCCTGTCATTCTTGTCAGAAGTACGACGCGGGCAATCGCTGAACTTGCAGGGAAATTCTATGATTATCCTTCCGAAAAAATGCGGATGATTGGCATTACAGGAACAAACGGAAAAACGACGACGACGACGATTGTTCGTGACGTCTTGGCGCGCCTAGGGCGTAAGACAGGAATCATCGGGACCGTCGAAGTGAAGATTGGTGACCGTGTCGTTCCAAGTCGGAATACGACGCCACAAAGCTCGGAACTGCAAGCATTTTTCCATCAGATGTACCAAGAGGGCGTTGAAGACGTCATTATGGAGGTATCGTCGCATGGATTAGAGCTAGGACGTGTCACGGGCGCGGATTTTGATGTGGCAGGATTTACGAACTTAACGCATGACCATCTCGATTTCCATAAGACGTTCGAAAACTACGCCCGCGCAAAAGGGTTATTGTTTGCACAACTCGGACAGCGCCTATCGGATGAAAAGGTAGCCGTCTTGAATGCAGACGATGCGACAAGTGAATTGTTTGAGATGATGACGGGTGCGCGCGTGTTAACATATGGCATTGATCAGCCCGCGGATTTGCAGGCACACAACATTACACAGACACTTCAAGAGACGACATTTACGATGGATTATCAAGAAGAGTCGATTGAATTGACGGTCCAATTCATTGGTCGTTTTAACGTCTATAACTTGTTGCTCGCAACAGGTATCTTATTATCACTCGGCTATCGTTTACCTGAGATTTCGAACGCGATCACTCAGATTCAGCCAGCCCAAGGGCGGATGCAACGTTTACCGATCGACGGGTATAATGTCTATGTCGATTACGCCCATACACCAGATGGAATCGAGCAATGTCTGAAGGCACTCGTCGATGTCCCGAAAGAGAAGATTATTTTCTTGATTGGAACAGGTGGAAATCGGGATGTGACGAAACGTCCGATGATGGGACAATTGGCATCGACCTATGCCGGGACGGTCATCGTCACGACGGATGATCCGCGCTTTGAGTCTTATGAGTCGATCACATCAGGGATTGCGTCAGGGATGCTTCATGACCAATTCGTCGAAATTGGCGATCGAGTCGAAGCCGTTCGATATGCAGCGAGTCTTGCACGTCCCGATAATATCGTCATTCTCGCAGGAAAAGGGCATGAAAAATATCAAATCATTGGTGACGAAAAAACACCACTCGACGAAGAACAAATCGTCAAAGAGATGATACGCCAATTGGAGGAAAAGCAGTGAATTATCAACCACTTGAATTAACGACAGAACGATTTGAAGCGTTTGTTAAAACACATCCAAAAGGGGACTTATTACAGTTGCCGGCATGGGGAGACGTCAAACAGGCGACAGGATGGACCCATCAGCGGATTGCTGTTGGAACGCCGGACGGTCAACCAATCGGTGTCGCTTTACTCTTATTTAAGCAAGTGCCGAAACTACCGTTTACGTTATGTTACGCACCGCGCGGATTTGTCGTCGATTATGCAAATAAAGAAGCCGTCACAGCACTGCGTGATCTCGCGATTAAGGTGGCAAAACAACATAAAGCCATCGCCATCAAATTGGATCCGAACATTGATCGTGATGAGGACCCGACACTGCTGACAGAAATGATGGCCCTCGGATTTAAGCACAATGGTTTTGGTGGCGGCTTCGATCATGCGCAACCGCGTTTTACGATGGAGACGAGCCTTGAAGGAACGGAGAAAGAAATCTTTGATCGGTTTCATTCAAAGTTTCGCTACAACGTCCGACTGGCTGAACGAAAAGGAATTGTTTGCTATGAAGCGAGTCGTGAAGAACTGAAAACGTTCGCGAAGTTGATGGTCGAAACGGGCGAACGGGACGGGTTCTCGATCCGTGGTCTTGACTACTTCGAAAATCTCTATGATCATTTGCGTCCGAACGGGGATGCGGCACTCTTTTTAACAAAACTTGATGCGGCGAAGGCACTTGAAAGCACGGAAGCATTATTGTTACAAGCTGATCGCGAATTGGCAAAAATCCACCGACAGCTTGAAAAGGAGACGACGGAGAAAAAAATCAAGAGTCTGAACAATCGTCTCGAACAGACGACAGCACAAATCGACAAGGCTGAGAAATCAAAAACTGAGTTGATGGCAATTGCCGCGAAGCATCCGGACGGCGTCATTCTCTCTGGCGGATTATTGACGCTTGCCGGTCGTCGTTCTTACTATTTATATGGTGCGTCGTCAAATGAGTATCGTGAGTTCATGCCGAATCACTTGATGCAGTGGACGATGATGCAATATGCCAAAGCGCACGGCGCCGTATCGTATGATTTTGGTGGCGTCAGTGGATCGACGGACCCGGATGATCACTATGCAGGGTTATACGCATTCAAGTCGGGCTGGGGCAGTACGATGATTGAAAAAATCGGAGAATTTGATTACGTTCTCAACAAACCTCTTTATCTTGTGCTTGAAACAGGTCTACCGATTCTGAAGCGATTACGGAAGAAGTTCCGTCGCTAATGAAGAGAGGGACAATCTTTGCCTGGATCTTGTTTTTATTCGCGATGTTCGCGGTCGGGTTGTTTCTTGCCGCTTCAACAAATCGTTTACCGTCTGTTCTACTAGACCAACCAGATTTAGGAATTGACAGCTGTCCCCGGGATGTAGCAGGGGAGAACCGTTTGATTAATGCTAGTCGCGACAACCTCAAACAGCTCCACCCGGCAGTCGAAGCAGGGGCAGAGGATTTGATTCGAATTAGCCACTCTTGCTACGATATCGATATTCGAATCACGCAAGGTTATCGCACTGAAAAACAACAGGATGCCCTCTATGCACAAGGTCGTTCAACGCCTGGTGACATCGTAACAAATGCGCGTGGCGGGGAATCAATGCATAACTACGGTCTAGCGATTGACTTCGTACAAATGATTGATGGCGGGATTTCATATGACATTGACTACGATGGCAATCAAACAGGCAAGAGTGATTGGCGAGAGGTCGCCGATGTTGGTAAAGCCCTTGGATTTGAGTGGGGTGGCGACTGGAAGCGTTTTGTTGATTATCCGCATTTCGAGATGAATTTCAATTATTCTTTAAGTGAATTGAAGTCCGGTGCACGACCGAGTAAGCAAGAAAAGGCCAATCGAACTGAGGAAATCGAGCACTTGCTTGAATCCTGATGAAGCGTCATACCGGACATGTTCTGATTCGGTATGACGTTTTTTTTTAATTTTCCTAGTCCCGTTGTTGGCAGGAAGGCAAAGTTCGGCTAGAATAGTGATAGTGATAAGTGGACGGCTCACGAAAAGTGAATACAAATAGGAGGTCATGTTGTGTCAAAGAAAAAGACGGAAAAAGTAAGCGTCTTTGCTCTTGGTGGGGCTGGTGAAATCGGTAAGAACATGTACGTCGTCGAACTCGACGAGGACATCTTCGTAATCGATGCTGGCTTGATGTTCCCAGGAGATGAGATGCTTGGAATTGACAAAGTCATTCCAGACATAAGTTATCTGAAGGAAAACAAAGAACGGATTCAAGGGATTTTCATCACGCACGGTCACGAAGACCATATCGGCGCACTCAGTTACGTCTTACGTGACTTGAAAGTGCCTGTATACGGGACACGCCTGACACTCGGATTGATTGAAATCAAATTAAAAGAAGCCGGTTTATTGAAGAAGGCAGATCTTCGTCCAATTGATGCCAAGACGAAATTAACCGTTGCGGGACATTTCATTACGTTCTTCCGCGTCAACCACTCGATACCGGATGCGGTCGGGGTTTGTATCCAAACATCACAAGGAGCCATCGTTCATACGGGGGATTTCAAGTTTGACTACACACCAGTTGACGGGAAACAAGCAGATTTCGGTAAGATTGCAGCAATCGGGCAACGGGGCGTTTTATGTCTTCTATCTGATTCAACGAATGCAGAGCGGCCAGGGATGTCCGGTTCAGAGTCGACGGTCGGGTCCGAATTGAACGACGTCATCTATGAAGCACCAGGTCGTGTTATCGTTGCATCGTTCGCATCGAACGTTCACCGCTTGCAACAAGTATTCGCAGCGGCCGAAGCGAATAACCGGAAAGTTGCAGTCGTCGGACGAAGTATGGTCAACATCGTCGAAGTCGCGCAACGTTTGAACTATTTACGGTTCAAGCAAAAAACATTGATTGAGTTATCAGAAATCAATCGCCTCGATGATAACCAAGTCGTCATCTTGACGACCGGTTCACAAGGCGAGCCGATGGCGGCATTAACACGGATGGCACGCAATGCACATAAACAAGTCAACATCCGTCTTAACGATACAGTCGTCGTCGCAGCGTCACCAATTCCAGGGAACGAGAAATCGGTTTCGAAAACAATCGATCTGTTGTTCCGTGCCGGGGCGAACGTCATTTATAACCAACGTAAAGTTCACGTGTCTGGTCACGGTCACGCAGAAGACTTGAAGTTGATGCTCAACTTAATCAAACCGAAGTTCTTTATTCCGATTCACGGAGAATTCCGGATGCAAAAAGCGCATAGTCGTCTCGCACAGACGGTAGGTGTCAATGCAAACAACATCTTCATTATTGAAAATGGTGATGTGGTCGAATTTGAAAAACGTAAAGCACGTATGTCACGTAAAGTGAATGCCGGAAATGTGTTGATTGACGGGATTGGTGTAGGAGATGTCGGGAACATCGTCTTACGTGACCGTCGTCTCTTGTCTCAAGATGGTGTCGTTCTCTGCGTCATCACGATTAGTCGGAAGAACAAAACGATCGTGTCAGGCCCAGAAATCATCTCACGTGGATTCGTCTACATGCGTGAGTCAGAAGATATGATCAATGAGGCTAACCGAATCGTCGCGAAACAACTCCAAGGAAAATTAACGGGAGAACTCGATTGGACTGAAATGAAGTCGTTGATCCGAGATAAGCTGAGTTCTTATCTATATGAACAGACAAAACGTCGTCCAATGATTTTGCCGATCATCATGGAGATTTAACAAGAAGAGCGACTCAGATCGACCAATTCCTGGTCAGCTGAGTCGTTTTTTTATCAGGAGGTAGTATAGATGGCGACGACAAAAAAGAAACCTGTTCGCAAACAAACGACGGCACGGAAACGACCGCCGGCTAAAAAACAACGCCCTCCGATTCAATATCGTACATATGTAGGTGTTTTCGCTGTTTTGTTATTACTAGCCTATCTTCTTGCGTTAGGAGAATTTGGACGAGTCGGTGAGAAGTTCGCCGAGTTCGCTTTTGATACGGTCGGTCAATTCGGCTCGTTGCTTTATGGCTTGTCAGGGAGTTTGCTCCTCTTGTTCCTATCGCAACTCGAGCGACAAAAAAAATGGGCGATCAGTTTACTCGCAGCCGGTCTTTTAATTTGGATTGATTTAATATTAGGAGAGCCGAGGGGTACATTAAATGCTTGGCTCTATCAAGGATCGGCCTATTACATTTCGAGTTTTGGTGCCTTCTTGATTGGGTTGTTTTTAATTGGCACAAGCGTGCACCTGCTTCATCCGTTATTCTTCAGTGAACTGGCGCATGGAATGCTCGAGCGGGTGGAAGCGTTTCGAAATCGTGAGCGATCTTTACCTGAACGCAAGGAGCGTCCTGTCAAAGAGGCTAAAAAACAAAAAGAACGTAAACCACTCGAACGGCAAGCAAAACCAACAACAGCTAAACAGGAGACTACTGTGCCGTCACTTCCGGAAAACGAACCAGAAGATGCAGTGGAGAGTATTCAAGACGTCCCGATCATCGGGTTCGCGGACCATGTCGAACCGCAGGCGGCTGAACTACAAGGTCCGTTGACGATGACTGAAACACCGGACGGATACCAATTGCCTTCTCTTGAATTATTGATGGAACCGACATCAAAAGATTTATCAGGTGAGAACAAACGCCTCAAGGACAATGCAACGAAATTGATTGCGACTTTAAAGTCGTTTGGGATTGGGGCAAAGGTCTTAAAAATTCATTTAGGTCCAAGTGTCACGAAGTATGAAATTGAACCGCATCAAGGAATCAAGCTAAGTCGGATTACGGGACTCGCAGATGACCTGGCGCTCGCGCTCGCTGCGAAGGACATTCGAATCGAAGCACCGATTCCGGGAAAGGCAGCGGTCGGGATTGAGGTGCCGAATCGTGAAGTGGCGATGGTCTCACTTCGGGAAGTCCTCGGAGCAGAAAGCGTTCAAGCCGATCCTGATCGATTACTTGTCGCTCTTGGACGGAGTATCTCGGGAGAGACCGTGACGGCGAAGTTAAACAAAATGCCACACGTGTTAGTCGCAGGATCGACGGGATCCGGGAAGTCAGTCTGTATCAATGGGATGATCGTCTCGATATTGATGCGGGCACGACCGGATGAAGTCCGCTTGATGATGATCGATCCGAAAATGGTTGAGTTGAATGTCTACAATGGCATTCCGCATCTTCTCGCACCCGTCGTCACCGACCCGAAAAAAGCGGCGCAAGCCTTAAAACAAGTCGTTTCAGAGATGGAACGGCGGTATGAAATCTTCAGTCAGAACGGCGCCCGCAACATCGAAGGCTACAATGCATTGATTGATAAGATGAATGCGGAAGAGAAAGTCCATCAACGTCTACCTTACATCGTCGTCATTGTCGATGAGCTAGCAGATTTGATGATGGTCGCTTCAAACGAAGTCGAAGATGCCATCATGCGTCTTGCTCAGATGGCACGGGCAGCAGGAATTCATATGGTCATCGCAACACAACGGCCAAGTGTCGATATCATCACGGGTGTCATCAAAGCGAACATACCGTCTCGGATTGCTTTCAGCGTATCGAGTGGAACGGATTCTCGCACCATCCTCGATACGAGCGGGGCAGATAAGCTACTCGGACGAGGAGACATGCTACTACTTGGAAATGGGATGAATAAACCTGTTCGTGTCCAAGGGGCGTTCTTATCAGACGAAGAGGTTGAAAAAGTCGTCAACCATGTCATCAGTCAACAAAAAGCACAGTACGTGGAAGCGATGATTCCAAAAGATGTTCCTGAGAGTGAATCTGACGTCGACGATCCGTTATATGATGAGGTTGTTCAGTTCATCTTGACGCAAGATACAGCCTCGACGTCAATGATACAGCGGAAGTATCGGATTGGTTATAATCGCGCTGCACGACTAATCGATGCATTAGAAGAGAATGGCCTCGTCGGTCCGTCAGAAGGATCGAAACCACGCCGCGTCATCGGACGTTAAGTAATAACAGAGAACCAGCGTTCACATAATGAGCGTTGGTTTTCTTTACGTGTAAGAAAATATTAAAAAAAGTCTAAATGAGAACGATTTCAGGAAAATAGTTGTCAGACGTCTGTTGATTTTATACGCATGTTTTGTCATACTCAGTCATATGAGTTGACCTACCTCTCACAGAGGTAAGTGAGCGACTTTTACACAAATAGATAATGAAAGCGCTCACATAAATGGAAGAGGAGATGAATGACAATGAAGAAAAAACAAGTACTTGTATCAGCAATGACGGTAGCAACAGTGGGACTCGCAGCATGTGGAGGTTCAGATGATAGTGCAAAGGGAAACAAGGACGAGTTTTCTGTCGCAATGGTTGCCGATAAAGGCGGAATCGATGATAAATCGTTTAACCAGTCGGCGTGGGAAGGTCTGCAAGCGTATGGAAAAGAAAACGACCTTCAGAAAAATGAGGGTTACTCGTACCTTCAATCAAAATCGCAACAAGATTACCAACCGAACTTATCGCGTCTTGCACGAGCGGGAGAAGATTTGATTTTTGGGATTGGGAATACGTTTAATGAAGATATCAAAACGGTTGCCGATCAGTTTAAAGATACACAGTTTGCAATTATCGATAACGTCGTCGAAGGAGACAACGTGACATCGATTACGTTTAAAGAAAACGAAGGTGCCTACCTTGCGGGAATCGTTGCCGCGATGGAAACGAAAACAGATCACATCGGGTTTGTCGGTGGAATGAAGATGGATGTAATCGAACGCTTCCGGGCAGGCTTTGAAGCTGGGGCAAAATCCGTTAATCCGAACATCAAAGTCGACGTACAGTACGCAGAAGATTTCGCTGCACCTGAAAAAGGACAAGCAATCGCAGCAGGCATGTATGGTAAAGGGGCAGATATCATTTTCCCGGCAGCCGGTGGAACAGGAAACGGCGTCTTCACAGAAGCGAAAAACCGGAAGAAAAATGGAGAAGAAGTTGCTGTCATCGGTGTCGATCGTGACCAACAAGAAGAAGGCATGCCAGAAGATGTCACGTTGACATCTGTCATCAAACGAGTGGACTTAGCTGTCAAAGATACAGCGAATGAAGCGAAAGCTGGAAAACTCACAGGTGGAGAGACGATTCGTTACGGTTTGAAAGAGCAAGGCGTTGATATCATTGAGTCAGAAAAAATCTCGAAAAAGACACTCGACATGCTCGAACAAGCGAAAGAAGAAGTCATTTCAGGTAAAACAGAAGTACCTGAACAATAAGCGTCAAAGGAAGAGCGGGCATTCTTAGGTAGAACGCCCTATTTTCTTCCAACAATAGATACGATATGAAAAGGGTTACAAAAGCGCCAGAAGTCAGACTTCTAACCTGTTACAAAATGATTGCAGGATTGTGTTCGACGTCATATACTTATCTTGGCTGGAGTTCTCATACGTCAGAAGTCTGAGCACTGGTTACAACTAGATAGAGGATGGAGATGCGTCATGTCGATTAAATTAGATCATCGTTTGCTTTACTTACGAGTGATTGAAAAGATTAAGTCTGACATCGATGACGGCGTTTACAAGGAAGGCGAGAAACTACCTTCAGAGTTTGAACTTTCAAAGCAACTTGGCGTTAGTCGAGCGACTCTTCGGGAGGCTTTACGAATTCTTGAAGATGAGAACATCGTCATCCGTAAACACGGTGTCGGTACGTTTATCAATGCAAGACCACCATTCACGTCGGGGATTGAAGAATTGTACAGTGTGACGGAGATGATTGCGCGCGCTGGGATGATTCCAACGTCTGAAGTCTTATCTTCAGAAATGGTCCAACCGACAGAACGTGACCGAGAACGTTTCCAACTTGGTCCGGATGAACTGGTTTATCGAATCGAACGAATCCGACTTGCAGGAGATGTTCCTGTTGTCTATTGCGTCGATAAGATTCCAAGCCATTATATTAAAAATGAAGAACAGTTTACGTCCTCGACTTCACTGTTCGACGCACTAGAAAAAGAACTAGGTCGTCGGGTCACACATGCGGTGACGCATATCGAACCTCGAATCGATCCGAAAATCGCTGAACAATTACATACGGACCAACCCTTGCTCGCGTTGCGACAAACGCATTATGATGAGCTCGACCGATCCGTTCTTTATTCAGCGAACTATTTCCGTGCGGATAAGTTTGATTTCCATGTCATCCGTAAACGTGTATAATCGATTGTTTTAGGAGTTTTACTGAAAGCGCTTCCGCCAACCTACGTAACGCTCCTCATCACCAGCCTCAGGTGCTTGACGTAGTCAGGAACTTTGTATGACCATATTCGAAAGGGGATTATTTCAGATGAAAAAGAAGTCACTTCTCGCATTAGCAGCAACAGGTTTAGCAATGAGTTCGGTACTCGCAGCATGTGGTAGCAACGATGATTCTAAAGATTCAGGAAGCGGCGAAAAAGACGGCTTCAAAGTAGGTATGGTCACAGATACAGGCGGTGTTGATGATAAATCATTCAACCAATCTGCATGGGAAGGCATTCAGAAGTTCGGTAAAGATAACGATTTGGAAGAAGGAACTGGTTACAAATACCTTCAATCAGCAAAACAATCGGATTATCAACCGAACTTACAACAATTAGCACGTGCGAACTACGACTTGATTCTCGGAATCGGGTTCTTGATGGCAGAAGACATCGGTAAAGTAGCGGATCAGTTTGACGACAAGAACTTTGCACTCGTCGATATGGTCGTTGATAAGCCGAACGTCGCGTCAATCGTCTTCAAGGAAAACGAAGGTTCGTTCCTCGTCGGTGTCGTCGCGGGTCTTACTACGAAAACAGATAAAGTCGGATTCGTCGGTGGCGTAAACTCAGACTTAATCAAAAAGTTTGAAAGTGGATTTAAAGCAGGCGTCATGGCTGTCAACCCAGATGCAAAAGTTGAAGTTCAATATGCAGAAGATTTCAATGCTGCTGAAAAAGGACAAGCAATCGCTTCAGGGATGTACGGCAAGAAAGTTGACGTGATTTATCACGCAGCTGGTGGTACAGGACAAGGTGTCTTCACAGAAGCGAAAAACCGTAAGAAAAACGGTGAAGATGTTTGGGTCATCGGTGTTGACCGTGACCAAGTCGAAGAAGGTATGCCAGAAAACGTTACATTGACGTCAATGGTTAAGCGTGTTGATACAGCAGTTGAACAAGTTGCGAAAGATACGAAAGATGGCAACTTCCCAGCAGGTAAAGTCGTAGAATTCGGTCTTAAAGACGGCGGCGTTGATATCGCACCTTCACAAGACAACATTGAAAAAGACGTCTTGACGAAAGTCGAAGACTACAAAAAGCAAATCATCGATGGAAAGATCACAGTTCCAGCAACTGACGATGAGTATAAAGAGTACGAAGCATCACTTTAATAAAATGGAAGCGGGGGTCGCTAGCATTGCGGCCTCCCCTTTTAAACTAAACATGGGAGTGGATTTTCTTGGAATACGTCATTGAGATGCTAAACATACGAAAAGAGTTTGGCAGTTTCGTCGCAAATGATAATATCACGCTCCAGCTTCGGAAAGGTGAGATTCACGCTTTACTTGGTGAAAACGGTGCCGGAAAATCGACGCTGATGAACGTCTTATTTGGTTTGTATCAGCCTGAGGCTGGAGAAATTCGTGTACGCGGTGAAAAAGTTAATATTACAAGTCCGAACGTCGCGAATGATCTTGGAATCGGCATGGTGCATCAACACTTCATGCTCGTTCAAAATTTCACCGTCACGGAAAACATCATTTTAGGTGCAGAACCGAAATCTGGTCTCAAAATCGACCGCGCAACTGCCCGGGAGAAAGTACGCCAAATTTCGGAGCAGTATGGTCTTGCGGTAGATCCAGATGCAAAAATTGAAGATATTTCAGTCGGGATGCAACAACGTGTCGAGATTTTAAAGACACTGTATCGTGGAGCTGACATTCTCATCTTCGATGAACCATCGGCTGTATTGACGCCTCAGGAAATCAAAGAATTGATTCAAATCATGAATCGGTTGATTGCTGAAGGTAAGTCGATCATCTTGATCACACATAAATTGAAGGAAATCATGGAAGTGGCAGATCGCTGTACGACGATTCGTCGTGGTAAGTACATTGGTACAGTTGATATCGATGAAACGATGACACAGTCGAGACTCGCTGAAATGATGGTTGGCCGTGAAGTAAACTTTGATGCGGAGTATTCCAAGGCAAATCCACAAGAACTCGTTCTCGATGTAAAAAACCTCGTCGTTAAAGACGGTCGTGGGATTAAAGCAGTCGACGGACTGAACTTAGATGTTCGAGCCGGCGAAATCGTCGGGATTGCAGGGATTGATGGGAATGGTCAAACTGAATTGATTGAAGCAATCACAGGATTAAGAAGAGCCGAAAGCGGAGAAGTATTCTTAAACAACAAATCAATCAAAAACCTCAAGCCGCGGAAAGTGACGGAAGCGGGCATCGGTCATATTCCTCAAGACCGTCATAAACATGGACTCGTTCTTGATTATTCAATCGGTCATAACATGGTCTTACAAACGTACTATCAAAAACCGTATTCAAAAGCAGGCATCATGAACTACAAGCAGGTCATGGAAAAAGCTCAAACGTTAATTGAGAAGTTCGACGTCCGAACTCCAAGTCCTGAAACATTTGCTCGCGCCTTATCGGGCGGGAACCAGCAAAAAGCCATCATCGCGCGTGAAGTCGATCGTTCACCTGACTTATTAATTGCTGCGCAACCAACACGTGGACTCGATGTCGGTGCAATTGAATTCATTCATGAGCAGTTAGTACTTGAACGGGAAAAAGGACGCGCTGTCCTCTTGATTTCGTTTGAACTCGAAGAAATTTTACAAGTCTCAGACCGCATTGCTGTTCTGTATGAAGGACGGACAGTAGCCTTTCTCGATCCTAAGGAAACGAATGAAATTGAACTCGGCTTCCTGATGGCTGGCGGTAAGAAAGAGGAGGTAGGTCGTTCATGAAACTCGAACGTTTTTATGGGATTTTGATTCCAATCTTGTCAATTATCCTCGGTATGGTAGTTGGTGCCATCGTCATGTTGATTGGTGGTTATGACCCAATCGCTGGATTTGATCAACTGTTTTACGGAATCTTTGGTGAACCGTATAGTATCGGAGAAACGTTGCGTGCAGCAGCACCATTGATTTTTGCGGGTCTCGCCGTCGCCTTTGCCTTTCGAACGGGATTATTTAACATCGGGGTTGAAGGTCAAGTTTTAGTCGGTTGGATGGTCGCGGTCTGGATCGGGATTTCTTTCGATCTCCCGACAGCAATCCACTTGCCACTCGCGTTAATCGGAGCGGGTTTAGCGGGGGCACTTTGGGCTGCGGTTCCAGGTATTTTAAAAGCGCGTTTCCATGTCCATGAAGTCATCACGTCAATCATGATGAACTACATCGCGTTGTATGTGACGAATGATATTTTACGTCACGTCATCGGAATCAAAAACGAGCGGACAGATTCAGTCAAAGAAACGGCTTCGTTGGCTTCACCATTCTTGCAAGAGTTAACGGATTTTTCGCGTTTGCACAATGGGATTTTCATTGCCATCGTCGCCGCACTCGTCTTCTGGTTCATTCTTTGGAAGACGACGCTCGGTTACGAGTTACGTGCAGTTGGATTTAATAAAAGTGCTGCAGAGTATGCCGGTATGGGTGTCAACAAGAACATCATTCTCTCATTCGTCATCTCTGGTGTATTCGCTGGATTTGCTGGTGCGATGGAAGGGTTAGGGACATTCCAAAACATGACGCTAAACGCATCCTTTACGGGTGTTGGATTTGACGGAATCGCCGTCGCCTTACTTGGTGCGAACAACCCGATCGGAGTCGTTTTGGCCGCATTATTATTTGCCGGACTCAACATTGGCGGATTGTCGATGCAACAAATCGGGATTCCACCAGAACTGATTAAAATCATCATCGCCTTCATCATCATCTTCGTCGCTTCCGGTTACGCGATCCGTCTCGTCATCGAAAAGCTGACGGTTAAAAGAGCAGAAGGCAAAAAAGTGAAAGGAGCCGATAAATAATGGGCTTTCTAGATGTACTTTATATTATCGTACCGATCGCGCTTGCCTATTCGGCTCCATTGATCATCGCAGCGCTCGGTGGTATTTTCAGTGAACGTTCTGGTGTCGTCAACATCGCGCTTGAAGGCTTGATGGTCATGGGTGCATTCACGGGTGTTGTTTCAGCCCTGACATTATCGAAGATGGGATTCGGCGCTGCTAGTCCATGGATTGCGATGTTAATCGCTATCGTCATCGGGGCAATCTTCGCTTTATTCCTTGCAGTGCCTGCGATTTTGTTCCGTGCCGACCAAACGGTACTTGGTGTCGCAATCAATATCTTAGCAGTTGGCCTTGCGATTTTCTTAGTGCGTGCCTTCTATGGAAAAGGACAAACAGACTCGATTCCGAACCGGATTTCGAAAGAGAATGTGCCGTTCCTATCTGATATTCCTGTTTTAAAAATGTTTTTTGCAAACGTCTACTATACCTCGTACATTGCGATCATCTTAGCAGTTGTGGCATGGTTCGTCGTCTTTAAGACACCATTCGGTCTTCGTCTCCGTTCTGTCGGAGAACACCCGATGGCAGCAGATACGATGGGGATTAACGTCACGAAGATGCGCTTTATCGGAGTCATGATTTCAGGTGGATTCGGTGGTCTTGCGGGTGCAGTTTATGCAACTTCGATTTCATTGAACTTCAGCGTGACGACAATTCTCGGGCAAGGTTTCCTTGCGATCGCCGCGATGATTTTCGGAAAATGGAATCCGCTCGGTGCAATGGCAGCTGCCTTGTTCTTCGGTTTCGCTCAAGCGATCTCGATCATCGGACAACAGTTACCATTACTCGATCAAATTCCTCAAGTCTATCTTTTGATTGCGCCTTACGTCTTAACGATCCTTGCACTTGCTGGTGTCGTCGGTCGCGCCGATGCACCAAAAGCTGTTGGTGTACCGTACATCAAAGGGAAACGATAACGATCATTCAGGTATTCTTGTTAAAAAAAGCTGTACGGCTCGACCGATTGGGTCGAGACGTACAGCTTTTTTGATGTATGGTCATAAAAAAACAGCATGGCGTGAAGCTACCATACTGTCAAATACTTATTCGTATTTTAATGCGTCGCCTTCGAATGATTCGTCTGCCACTTTAATTGAATCAGTTGGGCAACCTTCGAATGCGTCAATCATGTCATCGAACAATGCTTCCGGGATTTCTGCTGTCCCTTTGTTATCGTCTAGAATGACGTATGCTAAGCCCTCGTCATCATAGTCATAGATATCAGGTGCTGCGGCACCACAAGCGCCACAAGCGATACACGTGTCTTTATCGACAATCGTAAATTTAGCCATTTTGTATTTCTCCTCTCTATTCGAAAACATGATTGATCTAGTATTGTTCTCATCTATATGTCATTGTATCGGACTCATGCGTTCTTTTCAATGAGGAAGCGGTAGAAGTATTCAAACAAAGTAACAGGATGCGATGGAAATAGTCGGGTAAGGCGCAGTAGGTGCGTTAATCTAAGAAAGAGGTTTGGAAAGGCCAAGCTAATTATGCTATACATATAAACGAATGAAGACGATACTTTAAATATAATCAAACCGATCGAAGGTGAGGGGGAGTGGATGAAATTGACTGTCGTCAATCAAGTTTTGTTAGAAACCATTAGTCGTCTCCGGGGTGAACGGACAGATCGTAGCCTCTTTCATATCCTTCAAGGAAAACGTTCGGCAACATCACTCCAGGATGCACATTTCTATGAATTAGAAACTGTCTTTGGGGTGCTGCCCTTTCGACGAGAAACATTCGATCGGCTACTGCTTGAGCTGGAACAGCAGGGATTCATTGAACGAGCGGAAACGTTGCGCATCACGGAGCTTGGTGAATCCTCGATCAAAGTACCGTTTTTAATCGATGACATGGGCGGTGAATTGCGTGGATTTCCAATCATTTTATGGAAACGCTTAAGCCTTTTGATTCAAACCGTCGTTTGTCTCGAACAAAAACGATTTTTCGTACCGGTTCAGCAAGACGTCGCGATAAAGGACTGGGTCCGGCGATACGTCAAAGGGATGCCGCAGCGTACGCAGTGGATTGATCAGGTGTACCATGAATTACGAGAGGCGTTGCGTCAGCTGTCGGTAAAAGAAGCGACGCTCATCAGCTACCGCTTGTCGGGGTTGAAAACAGGTTTGTCTTACCCGCAACTTGAAGAGAAACTTGACAGTGACGTCTTGTCGCTCCGCTTGGAATTTATGATGGCTTGGCGAAAATGTCTGCGTCACTTGGATGAAGCAGGACTGATTTTACGTCTTGGTGAAGATATTGATCAATCGAAGATGACACAATCAGCACAGAAAACGTGGGATATGTTACGTAACGGATTTGCTTTGAATGAAATCTCCGAGCGGCGCCGCCTGAAGAAGAGCACGATGGAAGATCACCTCGTCGAAATTGCGATGTACAGTGACGTATTCCCGCGGAGCCAATTCTTATCGGATGCACAATTTAAAGAAGTGATTGAAGTAGCAAATCAAAACGAGACATTTTCGTTGAAACGAATTAAAGGTGAATTGAAGCTTGAGACCGATTATTTTCAAATCCGTATCGCGTTAGCGCGAAAAAGATGGGAGGAGAGATGATGGAGACTGTCTTAAAACGTTATTTTAAGCATGACCGCTTTCGAGCCGGTCAAAAAGACATCATTGCGTCCGTTTTAGCAGGTCGCGATACGGTCGCCATCTTGCCGACCGGGGGAGGGAAGTCGATCTGTTATCAACTTCCGTCCTATTTGTTGCCAGAAGGGTTGACCGTCATCCTTTCGCCGCTCTTATCGTTGATTGAAGATCAAGTCATGCAAATCAAAAGTCGCGGTGAACGTTCCGTCGCTAAATTGACGTCGCACGAAACAAGAGACCAAAAAGAGCAGATTTTACGTCATCTGAGTCAACTTCGGTATTTGTATTTGTCACCGGAACAATTGGCGATGCCGAACGTCAAACAACGGCTTCGGCAAACAAACATTAATTTATTCGTCGTGGATGAAGCGCATTGTATTTCACAATGGGGTCATGAGTTTCGCCCCGAGTACGCGAAGCTTGGAATCGTAAAGAAACAACTCGGAAACCCGACTTGTTTAGCTTTGACGGCAACAGCAACGAAACAAGTGGAACAGGATATGTTAAGAGGCTTAGAGCTGTCGGACCCGACGATTATCCGGCATTCCGTCAATCGACCGGAAATTCAATTTATCGTCGAAGACGTTGAGCCTGATCAAAAAGATCATGTGCTGGTAAACTGGTTAACGAAGGTAGAACGTCCGTGTGTCATCTATACGACGACAAGAAACGAAGCAGAGCGTGTCGCACGTCTAATCACGAAGGCGACATACTACCATGCAGGACTCGAAGCAGAGGATCGTCAATTGATTCAACAACAATTCTTACACGATGAGATTGAGTGTCTCGTCTGTACAAGCGCATTTGGTATGGGGGTCAATAAAGGGAATGTCCGGACCGTCATCCATTACTCGATGCCGGCGACGATTGAAGCCTATATGCAGGAAGTCGGTCGGGCAGGGCGAGACGGAGAGCCGTCGACAGCGCTACTGCTCTATGCAAAGGGGGATCACCGTCTACAGCAGTTTTTAGTCGAAAAGCAGTATGCCCCTGTGCTTTGGATTGATCAATTGTTAGCGGGCATGGCACGTCAGGAACCGCTTGAAACGATGGAACGGCGTTTAGGGTTAGATGTCGAAGATCCGGCGTATCGGTTATTAAAATCGCAACTAAGTGATCGCTGGTCGCGTGAGAACATCATCGCTTGGCAAGAAGAGCGAAAAAAGATACGTTTACGTGAACTTATGCAAATGATAAATTATATTCAAAGTATAACGTGTCGACGAACGTTCATCTTGAATCATTTTGATGAGCAACCGATCGTCCAGGACCGGTGCTGTGATATTTGCGGTAATACGACAACGCAATCACCGCAAAAAAGGCATACGATTGAAATTTTGGATTGGGAACAACGATTAGAAGAGGTCTTTTTTTCATCAGCCGATTCAGTGTAAACTAGTACTATCCTTATTTTTAGAAAAGGTGATGAAATTGAGTAAATACGATCAACGAAAGAACCGACAAGAAGAACCAAAATCAAGCTTACCACCACGTTCTTCACGAATTGAACATGTGCGGAATGAACGGTTAAAGCAACCCTTTGTCAAAAATCCGTTAGCCATTACGCTGACGATTCTTATGATTACAATCATTATCGCCTTCGTTTCCCTCGGTTTCATGATGTAAGGGCACATTGTGAACAGAGATTATTTTCCTTTACGGGTATACTGAAAAGGAGAAGGAAGGAGGCACGGTGCATGGATCGTGGGAAATATAATATCAAAGCAGTCGCTGCATTAGTAGGGCTCAACCCAACGACCATTCGTGCTTGGGAAAGGCGATATCAAGTGCTTGATCCGGACCGGAGTGAATCTGGGCATCGCATCTATAGTGATAGCGATGTCGCGAAGCTCCGCTGGATTGTAGATAAACAAAAAGAAGGACTATCTGTTTCGAAAGCGATTCAACTGTACGAAATGCCTGTCAGTCGCACGGAGCTTCCACTTGATTATGGTGTTGAACTACGTGAACAGCTGTTTGAGGCATTAACGACATTTGAGGAACGACATGCCCATGACATCATGAATAAGGCATTCTCAATGTTTAGTTTCGATAAGGTGATTCAAGATATCGTTGGACCGTTGCTGCACGAAATCGGCTCAAAGTGGGAAAATGGTGAAATTACGATTGCGCATGAACATTTTGCGACAGCCTTTTTACGGGCCCGCCTTTCAACATTGTCGTTGCAAATGCCGATCAATCCTTTTTTACCGCGCATTTTATGTGTATGTGCGCCAGAAGAAGAACATGAATTGGGATTGTTATTTTTTACGCTATACTTACGCCAATCCGGCTTCGATGTGATTTTTCTTGGGGCAGGAATTCCCGTGTCAGATCTTGTGACGGTGACGAAACAATTAGTACCACGTGCTGTCGTCCTTTCGTGTACGATTTCTGACCACCTCAGTCTTTTAGATGAAGCGCTTGCCGAACTACGACAGGCTGTACCGAACGTCGAGATTGGTCTAGGTGGTTATGCCGTCGAACAGCTCCCTGAAAAATACGCGGATCACCTCCTCGGGACGGACGATTCCTCCTGGAAAAGTTGGTTAAGTCGACTCACTCCGACAACTGGTGTATAGTGTGATTCATATTGAACGGAGAAGTTGTTTTTCTCCGGCATTGACTGGAGGAGTCTTAGATGAGATTTGAGACATTTAAACAAGGGCATTTACGTGTGTTTATTACGAAGCAGGAACTATCCGTTCACGACGTTCGACCAGAAACACTGGCAGTTGGAAAAGGACAGGACCTATTACGTAACCTGTTAGAAGAAGCAGAATCAAATTTTGGATTTCATGCGGTCGGGACACTTGAATTTTTTGTGACATTCTTTCCGAATGACGGGATGTTGGTCGATGTACGACGAGAAGGTGAATTACCAGAAGAAACGTTTGATGAATTTGATCAAGTAGAAATTCGGATGACCGTCGATATCGTACACCATGTCCTGTATCAACTCGAAGAATTCGAGGACGTCATTCAAGCGAGCCACGGATTGCTTCGCCACGTTCTGATGACGGAAACGGGTGGTAGGCTGTACTACTTCGAAGGGCGGTATTACTTGTATTTCGAGGAACGGATGGCAGAGGCGCTTGAACGGACGATTACGACCGTACTGTCTGAATATGGCGTACCAAGTGCGAAAAGTCCGCTCGCGATGGCGGAATACGGAAAAACACTTCAGCGTTCAGATGCAATCAAAATGATTGCCGGAACATTTTCTGTGTAAATGATGATTTTTAACGAATCGGCACATACGACGATTCTTTTTAAGACCACTGACCGGTTTCTGACGGAAAGTGGTCTTTTTCATGAGGAATCATCAGTTAACACCATTTTGTATTTTTTCGTTGAAAGAGTGATGGTATGATAAACAGTGAACGTAAGATGAAGGAGTGAAGAGTATGAGAGTGGCAGTATTATATGGTGGGATTTCTGGAGAACGTGAGGTTTCGTTAAGTAGCGGGAAGTCCGTGATTCAAGCATTGGAGGGAAAAGGGCACGAAGTCGTTGCCATCGATTTCCATCCGGAACGTGCTGAAGAAATTTTCAATCTGGATGTTGAAGTCGCCGTCATTGCTCTTCATGGAAAATATGGAGAAGATGGTCGTGTTCAAGCATTACTAGAGTTAGCGGATATTCCGTATACTGGATCAGGTGTGTTGGCTTCCGCTTTAGCGATGGATAAAGCACGGTCGAAGTTGCACTTTGAGAAGGCTGGCATTCGGATTGCGCGTGATGTCTTGATTGAACGCGGTGACGACATCGCAGATAAGGTCCGGCAGTGGGGCGGTGAATTCCCTTGTGTCGTCAAACCGGCTCAAGAAGGATCGTCAAATGGATTGACGATTGCGATGGACGACGCGATGTTACGAAGCGGAATCGAACTCGCTTTTCAGGCAGACGATGCGGTTTTGATTGAACAATTCATTAAAGGGCGAGAAGTAACCGTACCGGTGCTCGGCCAAAAAGGTGCTGAAAAAGCGTTGCCCGTCATCGAAATCATTCCTAAAAATGAATTTTATGATTATGAATCAAAATATGCAGTCGGTGGATCAGAGCATATCTGTCCTGCTGATTTTGATGAGGTGACGACACAAAAATTACAAGAGTGGGCAGTCCTCGCCCATCAAGTCCTCGGATGTTCGGGCTATTCCCGTTCTGATTTCCTGGTGCCTGAAATCGGTCATCCCGTTATTTTAGAAACCAATACGCTACCTGGTATGACAGCGACAAGTCTATTCCCGGACGGGGCACGGGCAATCGGGATTGATTATCCAGAGCTAGTCGAATCGTTTATCAATCTAGCGATTACACGTCATCAAGCGACTTCGAACAACATAAAGTAAACAAAAAAGAGTAGATGATAGAAAGCGCTTACAAATATAGTAGGAATCCCTTTCATTACACGTCGGAACAAGGTATACTTTATCCGAACAAGGAAACGGCATAGGGGATGCCACTTATGGGGAGGAACGTTGGAATGATCACTGACCAACAACATGCGAATCATCGGAAAAACGTACTTGAAGCAACACAGGAAATCGTAAAAGAGGCACTTGAGAAGTTGGGTTACCCGGACGAAATGTATGAATTGTTAAAAGAACCGTTGCGGATGTTGACGGTTCGGATTCCAGTTCGGATGGACGATGGGTCAACAAAAATCTTTACCGGCTACCGGGCGCAACACAATGATGCTGTCGGTCCGACGAAAGGTGGAATCCGTTTCCACCCGAACGTAACGGAAGTCGAAGTCAAAGCGTTATCAGTCTGGATGAGCTTGAAGGCAGGAATCGTCGATTTACCATACGGTGGTGGTAAAGGTGGAATCATTTGCGATCCACGAGAGATGAGTTTCCGGGAAATCGAGCGTCTGAGTCGTGGCTATGTCCGTGCAATCAGTCAAATCGTTGGTCCGACAAAAGATATTCCAGCACCTGATGTCTTCACGAACTCACAAATCATGGCCTGGATGATGGATGAGTACAGCCGGATTGATGAATTCAATTCACCGGGCTTCATTACAGGAAAGCCGTTAGTACTCGGTGGTTCCCACGGGCGTGAGACTGCGACAGCTAAAGGGGTCGCCATCATGATTCGGGAAGCTGCTGCGAAGAAAGGGATTACATTAGAAGGAGCCCGCGTCGTCGTTCAAGGGTTTGGTAATGCAGGGAGCTTCTTATCGAAGTTCATGCATGATTTGGGGGCGAAAGTCATTGCGATCAGTGATGCATATGGCGCTCTCCATGATCCGAACGGACTGGATATCCCGTATTTACTTGATCGTCGCGATTCGTTCGGGACGGTGACGACGCTTTTCAAAAATACAATTTCAAATAAAGAACTGCTCGAATTAGAGTGTGACATTCTTGTTCCGGCAGCGATTGAAAATCAAATCACGGAAGATAATGCGCATGACATTAAAGCGCGAATCGTCGTCGAAGCAGCCAACGGTCCGACGACGAATGAAGCGACGAAAATTCTCGCGGATCGTGAAATCTTGATTGTTCCCGATGTCTTGGCTTCAAGTGGTGGCGTAACGGTGTCCTACTTTGAATGGGTTCAAAACAACCAAGGGTACTACTGGACGGAAGAAGAAGTGCATGAAAAGCTTGAAAAAGTACTCGTGAACTCGTTTAATCAAGTGTATCAAACATCGCATACACGAAATGTTGATATGCGCCTCGCTGCCTACATGGTAGGCGTTCGTAAAATGGCGGAAGCCTCACGCTTCCGTGGATGGGTTTAATTTTGAAAAAGTTCACTTCTTACAGGAGTGAACTTTTTTCATGTAACTTAAATTCTTTCTTCGTTTGCTCATGTTTGCTAAGATAAAAAAAAAGCACGTGGAAGAGGAGAAAAGATTATGCTGGATTGTCTCATCATTGGTGCAGGACCGTGTGGGTTATCGGCAGCGATCGAGATGCAAGATCGTGGATTAGCTGTCGAAGTCATCGAAAAAGGAAATATCGTCGAAGCGATTTATCAATATCCGACGCATCAAACATTTTTTTCGAGTAGCGAAAAATTAGAAATCGGTGGTGTTCCGTTTATCAACAAGGAACTTAAGCCGAAACGCCAAGATGCACTCGTCTATTACCGTGAAGTCGTTAAACGGAAAGAAATCACGATTCGTCCGTTTGAGACGGTGGAACGAATCAGTAAACGTGCGGATGGTGAAGGGTTCGAAGTCGTATCGTCGCGAATGGAGGAGACGGTGACGCGTCAGGCACGGGCACTCGTCTTAGCGACAGGCTATTACGGATTGCCAAATAAAATGGACGTACCAGGTGAGGAATTACCGCACGTTTCTCATTATTTTAAAGAAGGTCATCCTTTCTTCGGACAAGACGTTGTCGTCATTGGTGGAAAAAATTCGAGTGTCGATGCCGCAATTGAACTTGAGAAGGCAGGTGCACATGTCACGCTGTTATACCGTGGTGAAGCGTACAGTCCGTCAATCAAGCCATGGGTCCTCCCGAACTTCGAAGCGCTCGTACGGGCCGAGAAGGTCAAAATGGTGTTTAACGCAACGATCGATTCCATCACACCGACGCACGTCCATTATAAAGAACAAGGAGAAGCGACCTCAATTAAAGCAGATTTTGTTTTTGCGATGACAGGTTACACACCGGACGTTGGTTTGTTCGCGGATGCCGGTATCATGATTGATGGAGAAACGGGAATTCCGGATTTCAATGAGGAAACGATGGAGTCAAACGTTCCCGGCATTTATATTGCGGGTGTCGTCGCTGCAGGATATGACGCCAACAAAATATTTATCGAAAACGGTCGTTTTCATGGAGAATTGATTGCAACGAGTCTTGCGGATCGACTTGTTCGTGAAACGACACGATAAGCGCTCTTTTCGATCGCTAAAAAAATAACCGTTTCCCTCCCCGGGAAGCGGTTATTTTTAGTGACAGATCATTCGACTTGAAATGAAGTCTCAAGTTCAGGGTGTGTAGCCTCGATTTCGAGCTCAATCATCAATTTCAAGCGAGCTTTTTGTGAGTTCAGACCATTCGAGAAAATCAGACCAAGTTCTTTTAATTGTTGTCCTCCGCCTGCATATCCGTAGACATCTTGGACGATGCCGTTAAAGCAACGACTGACGATGACGATTGGCATTTGTTCAGTCAGCTGACGAATCGCATCCATCAGACTTGGTGGCACATTTCCTTGCCCGAGTACTTCGAGGACTAGACCATCATAACCAAGTTCACCGACAGCAATTAAAAGGTCGGGGTCCATCCCGGCGTAAACTTTTAGGACGGAGACACGCTTTGTTAGTTTCGTCACCATGTGCGTTGGTTTTAAGACAGGTGTATTGAATAAATAGACATGATCTTTCGTGACCATCCCTAAGTTACCGAAATGAACCGATTTAAAAGTATCGACAGAAGAAGTATGCGTTTTCGTGACGTTAAAAGCAGAGTGGATTTCTCCGTTAAAGACAACGAGAACCCCTTTTCCTCTAGCTGCATCACTGACGGCTACACGCAATGCCGTAATCAAATTAAACTCACCGTCAGAACCGACTTCATTTGATGAACGCATCGCACCTGTCAAGACGATTGGAATTGGAGCACCAATCGTCAACTGTAAGAAATACGCCGTTTCTTCTAACGTATCCGTTCCGTGCGTGATGACGACGCCATCATACCCTGCCTGCAGTTCTTCTTTGATGAAGTGTGCGAGACGGAGCATGATGTCCGGTGTGATGTGTGGTGAAGGAAGGTTCGCGAAGTGGCGTGTCGTGATGTCCGCGATGTCGGTCGCACGTGGCAATGAAGCATCCAGTGGGTTGATGTCATTCGGCAGAACGTGACCGGAATGATTTTGTGCCATCGCGATCGTGCCTCCGGTATGGACTAATAGTAATTTTTTCATAAAGAGCCTCCTGTCTATTCGTTCGATAGTCAGACACTAAAAGCTGACTATTCATTTTCATCCATAATTGTACCTTTTTTTTTCGGATATACAATGGACTCGGTTTTCTTTTCCAGGAGAAACCTTTATCCTTAAGGAATAGGAAGGGGGCAAAAACGTGTTATCGATCGTTTTCTCAGGAATTGCCCCGGGAATTGCACTACTTACTTATTTTTATCTCCGCCATGAACATGAAGCTGAACCCGTCGGTTATATTTTACGGAGTTTCATTTTTGGCATTTTACTTGTGTTTCCATTGATGTTCATCGACTACGTCGTTCAGACTGAATTTGGGGGAGATGAATCGATTCGTCTGTTTCGAACGGCAATTACGGAAGAATTTGCGAAATGGTTTATCGTTTTTTATACCGTATATATCCATCAACGTTTCAATGATTATTATGATGGCATCATTTACGCAGTCGCCTGTTCGCTCGGTTTTGCGACGCTTGAGAATATTTTATATTTAATGGTCAATGGGACGGTTGAACACATGATATTCAGAGCGTTGCTTCCTGTATCGGGTCATGCACTCTTTGCTGTTCTAATGGGCTTCTTTATGGGGCGTGCAAAATTTTCAATTTACCCGAATCGTTGGCTAAGTCTGTCCTTAATTGTTCCGATGATTGCGCACAGTATGTTTAATTTGTTAATATTGGAAAATGGTGGTATTTCCTTGCTGCCCATTATTTTTATGGTGATTTTATGGGGAGTCGGCCTTTACCAAGTTAAGAGTGCGAATCGCTTGAATCATCGATACAAAAAAAATAGTAATTGAATAGAATGGATTGGGAGAGAGTGACATGATGCAAACAGGTGATTTGATAATGGTACGCAACAGTGAAGATCGACAAGGTCGGACGAAGGTCACGGCTGTGACGAACCGTTTAATCTGGATGGAAGCGCCGAGTGAGGCGGACACGCTAAAAACATTTATTTTATCGGAAGATGAATCGATTCACGTTTACTTTTTTAAAGAAAAGGGACGGTTGTATGGCTTTGAATCGGAAATCGTCGAACGACAAAATGATCCGCTTCGTGGACAACGATATGCAATCAGACGCCCGACCGACCAACAGATTGAGCGTGTTCAACGTCGTCAGTTCGTACGTGTGCCGTTACTTTTGGACGTCGCACTTCATCCGCATAAAACTAAATTCGAACCGTTCACGACGGTCTCGCTTGATTTATCAGCAGGTGGAATATTGATCTTAGCGAATCATTTACCGATTGAACTAAAAGACGAGGTTGAATTGACGTTTTTACTACCGGCCGAACATGGAGGAACCCATACACTTGACGTTTTAGGTGAGTTAGTTCGCGTCGATCGACGCGAAGAACGTTACGAACTCGCCTTTCAATTTACACAAATTCATGATCGAAGTCGTGAGCTCGTCTTACGGCACTGTTATCAGGCGCAAATGAAAAATTCGCGGAGTGGCACGAATTCATTCACCTAAGTCTATTTTTTTGCTATGATAACGGTCGATACTATGAACCGCTTAAAAATGGTTCAAACGGAAGGAACGAAAAACATGACTAAAATTCAAATCGCACTTGACGGACCAGCTGGTGCCGGAAAAAGTACAATTGCTAAACAATTAGCAGCACATCTTGACTACGTCTACATCGACACAGGGGCGATGTATCGGGCCGTAACGCTCGCAGCACTTGAGCAAGGAATCGACCTCGAGGATGGGCAACGGTTAGGTGAGTTAATGACATCACTTGATATTCGTTTAACACCAGGTGAAAACGGGCAACGTGTCTTTATTGGCGAGCGCGAAGTAACAGAATCGATTCGGTCGAGCGAAGTGACGAACAATGTCTCTTTCGTCGCAAAACATGCTCAAGTACGTTCGGCACTCGTCGAGATGCAGCGCCGCTTAGCAGAATCGGGCGGTATTGTTATGGATGGGCGTGACATCGGTACAGTCGTCTTACCAGATGCTGAACTGAAAGTCTTCATGACAGCAACAGTCGAAGAACGTGCGAGTCGCCGGCATCGTGAAAACGTGTCTCGGGGGATGGACAGTGACTTAGAAGCACTTCAAGCAGAAATCGCGTTGCGTGATAAACGTGATAGTGAACGGGAAGTGTCTCCGCTCAGACAAGCGGACGATGCCATTTATCTCGATACAACCGTCATGTCGATCGATCAAGTCGTCCTTCGTCTGACAGAGCTTGCGGAAGGGGTATTAAAATGAGTCGAACGGACTCCGTTTATCGACTAGCGCGATTCGTCGTGCTCGTCATCGCCAAAACTGTATTTCGTCTTCGCGTGACAGGGAGAGAAAATCTTCCGAAGGATGGATCCGTTCTTTTATGTGCGAATCATAGCTCGAACTGGGATCCCGTCTTTCTAGTTAGCGCGATTCCGACGAGTCGCTCGGTTCGTTATATGGCAAAAGAGGAACTGTTTAAAGTCCCTGGATTGAAACAATTGATGACGGCAGCGGGGACGTATCCCGTCGGACGCGGACAGGGCGATCGTCAAGCTTTAAAACGAACGATTGAATTATTGAAAACGGACGAAACCGTCGGAATTTTTCCAGAAGGAACACGGTCTGCTCCAGGTGAGTTCACGGCAGCGCAACCAGGTGTCGGTTTTTTTGCACTCCGATCTCCGGCGCAAATCGTTCCTGTCGCGATCATCGGCAACTATCGCCCGTTTAAGCCGATGCGGGTCGTAATCGGCAAACCAGTCGATATTGAAGATTTACGCGATCAACGCGGTGCCGCGAAAGCGATTTCAGAACGAATTCTCGAAGAAATCAAATCGGTCTACTACAATCATGTGTAAAACCTTGACAAATAGTCAGAATTGTAAGAAGTTAAAAGAAGGATAAACGTATTTTATTACGTTTCTTGTACTCATCGTGAGGAGGTTGTGTTGGAATGGTCGAAGAAATGAAAGATATGCCTGATTTTGAAATTCATCGGGACCAGGTAGTTACTGGGATGGTCGTGAAGATTGAAGACAAGCAAGCACTCATTGATATCGGATATAAGACAGAAGCAATCCTGCCGATTAGCGAAGTCTCAAGTCTCCATTTGGATGACATACGAGGTGTGCTAAAAGTCGGTGATGAATTACAAGTAAAGGTGAAGAAGATTACAGACGAAGAAGTCGTCGTCTCAAAACGTGAGATTGATGCCTTGAAAGCATGGGAAGAAGTCGAAGCGAAATATGAATCGGCTGAAATTTTTGAAGTTGTCGTCAAAGACATCGTCAAAGGGGGTCTCGTCGTCGACATCGGCGTACGTGGGTTCATTCCAGCTTCACTTGTCGAACGTCACTATGTAGAAGATTTTTCTGACTACATCGGCCGGTCGATCGAAGTCAAGGTCGTTGAGCTCGACCAAGAAAAAAATCGTGTCATTCTTTCACATAAAGCGGTCGTCGAAGGCGAGCTTAATGCGAAGAAAAAAGAGACGCTTGAAAACTTGGAAGTGGGTCAAGTCCTTGAAGGAACTGTCCAACGCTTAACGGATTTTGGTGCATTTGTCGATATCGGTGGTGTTGACGGACTCGTCCACATTTCTGAAATGGCGCATCATCGTGTCGAACGACCGTCTGATATCGTAACGGAAGGGCAACAAGTCGAAGTGAAAGTACTTGGTGTCGACCGCGATACAGAAAAGGTCAAGCTATCAATTAAAGAGACGCAACCAGGTCCATGGCAACAGATGGAAGGGAAAATCGAAGCGGGTGACATCGTCAAAGGACGTGTCCGTCGTCTCGTTCAATTCGGAGCATTCGTCGAACTTGCACCGCAAGTCGAAGGTCTCCTCCATATCTCTCAAATCGCTAATCGCCATATTAGTTCGCCGTCGGAAGTGCTTGAAGAGGGACAAGAAATCGAAGCGAAAGTTCTTGAGGTTCACTTAGATGAACACAAGATTTCCCTTTCGACGCGTGTCTTAGAACAAGAAGAGACGGATGAAGATGACTACTCTCAATATACGGATCAAAATGAAGGGTTTTCGGTAGCGGACCTCGCTGATAAAGACTCGGATGCAAAAGAATAAATTTTGACAAAAAGTGGACACGATTCGTGTCTGCTTTTTTTATGTTTCGGTTAGATGTGGTATAAGCGCGCTTGATTTGATACAATAGAACGGCTATGAAGCGAGAGAAGAGAAAGAAGGTGTTGGGATGGCAATTCCAGTAGTGGCGATCGTAGGTCGCCCAAATATCGGAAAGTCGACGATTTTTAACCGGGTGATTGGAGATCGGGTTTCGATCGTAGAAGACAAGCCAGGTGTTACCCGCGACCGTATATACGGAACTGGAGAATGGCTCAATCGTCATTTTCATTTGATTGATACAGGTGGAATCGAAGTCGGGGATGAGCCCTTACTTCAAATGATGCGTCATCAGGCGGAGCTTGCAATCGATGAAGCGGACGTCATTATTTTCATGGTCAATGGACGCGAAGGGATTACGGCTGCCGATGAAGAAGTCGCCGGCATGTTGTTCCGTTCAAATAAACCAGTTGTTATCGCGGTCAATAAAGTCGATAACTTTGAAATGCGTGATTTAATGTATGAATTTTACTCATTAGGATTCGGCGATTTATATCCGATTTCCGGAACGCATGGTCTAGGACTCGGAGACATGCTTGATCGTGTCCTCGAACTAGCTCCAAACAAAGAAGACATCGAATACGACGAAAATACAATTAAGTTTGCCTTAGTTGGTCGTCCAAACGTCGGGAAGTCGAGTATGACGAACTCGATTCTCGGTGAAGAACGTGTCATCGTCTCAAGTGTCGCTGGTACAACCCGTGATGCAATCGATACACCGTTTACACGTGACGATCAAGAATACGTCATCATCGACACAGCAGGTATGCGTAAACGTGGGAAAGTCTACGAATCGACAGAACGCTTTAGTGTCATGCGTGCCCAAAAAGCCATTGAGCGAGCTGACGTCGTTTGTGTCGTCCTCGACGGTGAAGAAGGTATCATCGAACAAGATAAAAAAGTCGCCGGATATGCCCACGAAGCCGGACGTGCGATTGTCATCGTCGTCAATAAATGGGACGCGGTCGAAAAAGATGATAAAACGATGAAGAAAATGGAAGAAGAAATTCGTGAAGAATTCCGCTTCCTCGACTATGCGCCAATCGTTTTCGTCTCTGCGAAGACGAAACGTCGTCTTCAAACATTGCTCCCTGTCATCAATCAAGCGGCGAAAAGTCATGCCCAACGCATTCAGACAAGCGTCTTGAACGATGTTATCGTCGACGCAGTCGCGATGAATCCAGCGCCGACGGATAAGGGTGTTCGTCTACGGATTAACTATGCGACACAAGTGGCATCGCGTCCGCCTACATTCGTCTTGTTCGTCAACGATCCAGAGCTCTTGCATTTCTCATACAAACGGTATCTCGATAACCGAATCCGGGAAGCATTTGATTTTACTGGAACACCGATTCGGATTTTGGCACGTCAAAAACAATAAGGCAGGGTGAAAATCATGATGAAAAAAATTGCAGTCATTGGAGCTGGAAGCTGGGGAACTGCGCTTTCACTCGTTTTAGCAGATAATGGTCATGACGTCATTCTTTATGGCCGTGATCAAAAAAATGTTGATGCCATTAATGAAAATCATGAGAATACACAATTTCTGCCTGGTGTGGCATTGCCTTCTTCTTTACGGGCGACGACGAATTTAGATGATGCTGTAGCAGGTGCTTCGCATATTTTGATTGTGACGCCTTCGTCAGCGATTCGTGGCGTCGCACGCCAGTTAAATGAACGATTAACAGAACCCGTCGTCCTCATTCATGCGTCGAAAGGGATTGAACCGAAGACGCACTTACGATTGTCTCAGTTGATTGAAGAAGAAATCGATCCCGCAAAACGTTCGGCGGTCTGTGTTTTGACAGGACCGTCACACGCAGAAGAGGTTGCATTACGTAAACCGACGACGGTGACGATTGCTTCTGAAGATTTAGAAGAGGCCGGTCGTGTCCAAGAACTCTTCATGAATGAAAACTTCCGGGTGTACTTGAACGCGGATATCATCGGAGCGGAACTTGGTGGCGCCTTGAAGAACATCATTGCCTTAGCTGCAGGAATGACGGACGGTTTAGGGTATGGAGATAATGCGAAAGCAGCATTGATTACGCGTGGAATGGTAGAAATCGCGCGTCTCGGTACATTGCTTGGTGCTAAGCCGATGACGTTCACCGGTTTGACGGGGATGGGTGATTTGATTGTGACCTGTACATCAGTCCATAGTCGGAACTGGCGAGCCGGGAATGCCATCGGGCGTGGTGAAAAACTCGAAACCGTATTAGAAAACATGGGGATGGTCGTTGAGGGAGTTCGCGCGACTCAAGCTGCTTACGATTTGGCAGAAACGAAACAGTGCGAGCTTCCAATCACGACGGCACTCTACCATGTCCTTTTCGATGGTCACACACCGGAAGAAGAAGTACGGAAGTTGATGCAACGCCCGCAAAAAAATGAAATTGAACATCTGTTTACGACGAAAGATTAACGGAGTGGGGTGGAAACCTTGAGTCCTGGATTATTAAAAATGTGGATTTCGTTTGGCGGGATCGGGTTATTTGCGATTAGCGTCCTATTCGTCACGATCAGTCGAACGAAATTGACAGGGGTTTGGCAGTTCCTGCTCTCGACCCTTGCCTTCCTATGTTTTATTGTAGCTTCCATTATTATGGTGTTCATCGTCATGGCAGGTCCGAGCGCATGAAGAAGCTAGTCGTTCTTTTCATGTTGGTGCCTGTCATGTTGTTATCGGGATGTCTCTTCCCGGATAGTCAAAAACCTTCGAACCGGATACCCTATCCGCAACAAATCGCAACGGTTCAAGATGCTGTCGACGCGTATCAAAAAGATACCGGTGTCTTACCAATCAAAACAAGAGACGCAGATACGCCTTTGATGGAGCGGTATCAAATTGAACTCGGACGCTTAATTCCTCGTTATATGAGTGATCCTCCACCGAATAGTTTCGAAGGTGGTGGAACGTTCATTTACTTGTTAGTCGATGTGGAAGAGAAACCGACTGTAAAGCTGATGGATTTACTCGTTGCAGAAGAACTCCAAAAGCTACAGGTGCGCATCGATACGTACCGAAAGAAAAATGAAAAATATCCATTTAAAGGTTCGATTGGTAAAAATCAATTCACACTCGACTATAAAAAGTTGTTCATTAAGGAAGAACCGAAGATTCCGAGTCCTTATTCCGATACGGAACTGGACATCTATGTCGACGGTCAAGGGCAGTTGTATGTCAACTATCTTCCTGAATTGAAGAAAGCCGTTGAAACTGCGAAGAAAAAACCAAAAGTCGGTCAAGATATTCGTCATTTACTGTATGATGATCAACCTTTTGTCCCGGCATACTCTCAAAGCTATACAATTAACGAAAAAGGCGAACCTACGTTTTCTGAGGAATCGATCGAAGAATCAGAAAATTGAGAGGGATTATGACGAAAATGTTGTAATAGCAACGTTTATAAGGTATGATTAGCCTCGAAGAAGCGATTGGGAGGGGGTGAAAGTAATGAACAAAACTGAACTCATTCAAGCGGTTGTCGAAAAATCAGGTCTTACAAAAAAAGACGTGACTAAAGTTGTTGAATCAACATTCGAATCAATCACTGAGACACTCCAATCTGGAGAAAAAGTCCAATTGATTGGTTTTGGTAACTTCGAAGTCCGTGAACGTGCCGCTCGTAAAGGTCGCAACCCACGTACGAAAGAAGATATCGAAATCCCAGCAAGCAAAGTGCCTGCCTTCAAACCGGGTAAAGCATTGAAAGATGCAGTCAAGTAATTTGGCTACATAGTCGTTCGAGGAATTCCTCGAACGGCTTTTTTTGTGGGTATTCAAAGGCGTGAAAAAGCGATGATTATGGTATATTAAAAAAGAAGAACATCCATCAACGAGATGGCACTGGAGATCGGGGGGTAAAAGCATGGACCAACGAGAGCTATTCATGACAGAAATCATTACTGCGCTCAACAACAAACAGACGACTCAACTAGCTCGACATGTGGATTTCCCTTCCATCGATCGTGAACAGATCAGTTGGTTGATTGATGTCGCTCAAAACGAGACATTGGATTGGCAGGCGCTCGTAAAGGGCGTACATTTTGCGAAGGTTGCACTTGTCTTACATGAACGAGTAGGTGAAACGAAACGAGGATCAAAAGAAAGACAATTGCTCGTATTGGCGGGAGATCTTTTTTCGACTTACTTTTTTGAAGAGTTAGCGTCGCTTCCCCAAACGGCACTCGTGACGTTAGGACGGACTGTACAGCGTGTGAATGAAGCAAAATGTTCGATCCATGAGCGAAATTATACGTCGACAGAAGATTACGTCTTACTCTGGCTGACGGCGGAATTTGGACTCGTTCAAGGTTTGGCGGCAATCAGCGGTCAAGATTGGTTAACACGAGAAGGGCAACGCATCATTCGGAAACAGGCCGAGTTGCTCGATCATGAAGCGCAACAACTACTATTATCACATTTAGAACAAATGGCAGTAGCGTAATATTCTTGAAAGGGTGAACTGCGTGCAGACACAAGAAAAAGAAAAGAAAGTTTATGAAGTGTTTCAATCAATTTCGACAAATTATGATCAGATGAATTCCATCATCAGTTTCCGCTTGCACAAATTATGGCGAAAAGAAACAATGCGCCGGATGGATGTATTTCCGGGGGCAAAATGTCTTGATTTATGTTGCGGAACGGCTGACTGGACAATTCAACTCGCGAAAGCGGCTGGTCCGACCGGTGTCATCAAAGGACTCGATTTCTCTGAAAACATGCTTAAAGTCGGAGTCGATAAAGTCGAGGCGTTAGGGATGAAAAACGTCGAATTGATTCATGGCAATGCGATGGATTTACCTTTTGGTGATCATTCCTTTGACTACGTGACAATTGGGTTTGGACTACGGAATGTTCCGGACTATCTCCAAGTCATCAAAGAGATGCATCGTGTCTTAAAACCAGGTGGAACAGTCGTATGTCTTGAGACGAGTCAACCGACGGCACCAATTTTCCGTGAGGCCTACTCGTTATACTTTGGTAAAATCATGCCACAAGTCGGTCGTTTGTTTGCAAAATCGTTTGATCAATATAACTGGCTTCAAGAATCGACGGAAGTGTTCCTCGATCGTGTTGAATTAAAGCAATTATTTGAGCAGGCTGGCTTCATGCAGGTCGAAGTAAAGGCGTTTGCAGGTGGGGCGGCTGCAATGCACCTCGGGAAGAAGTGGTGAGATGTCACTGCATTCAATTTATCGAGATGTAACGAAAGAAGTGAATTTAGTCGACCGATTCTTAACAAATCATATTGCGTCCGAAGAACCGACGATTGATGCTGCAGGGCAACAACTCTTGAAAGCGGGGGGGAAACGGATTCGTCCGGCTTTTGTTTTGCTCGCTTCGAAGTTTGGTCAAGCAGACCGGGATGAACTTGTCCGTGTCGCGGCAAGTCTTGAACTGGTCCACATGGCATCACTCGTGCATGATGATGTCATCGATGATGCCGAACTGAGACGTGGAAAGCCGACCGTCATGCAACGTTTTGATGAAGAAGTTGCATTATACTCGGGTAACTATTTGTTTGGTGAGGCAGTCAAATTGATTGGAGAAATCGGGAAACCGGAACTCGTCCAAGTCATGGTCCATGCGATGCGCGAAATTTGTGAGGGTGAAATCGAACAAATTTATGATCAATACGATTGGAATCAATCGATTAAACGATATATTAAACGAATCGAGCGGAAAACGGCGATCTTGATTGAGGCAAGTTGTCATCTAGGAGCCATCGTCGCGAACTGCTCGGAAGCGGATACGAAAGCATTGCGGCAATTTGGGCGTGACATCGGTCTTGCTTTTCAAATTGCGGATGATTTACTGGATTTCACGGCGAACCGGGTCGAGCTTGGTAAACCGGTCGCAGAAGATTTACGACATGGGCATAAGACGTTGCCAGTTTTCTACGCCTCAGAAAATCCAGCTTTTTTCAAGGAACTCGTCAAAATTCAGGAGATGCCCTCCCACGAAGAAGTCGCGCCACTTCTTGACCGTCTGCAAGCGTCTGACGCACTTGAACGGACACAACAGACCGTCGATCTTTACATTAAGCGAGCGATTCGTCGTTTAGAGCATTTACCGAAGTCTTCTGCAAAGCGTTCACTTGAAGAAGTCGCACGTTACGTTGGAAAGCGAAAAGGATAAAAAACTGTCAAAAATTTCTTGCCGCTCGATCCGTTTACGAGTAAACTTACTATGTAAGCGCTTTTCTAAAAGCATTTCATAGGGGGACTCAAAAATGGAACAAACATTTTTAATGGTAAAACCTGATGGTGTCGAACGCGGATTGATTGGGGAAATCATCGGCCGGATCGAACGAAAAGGATTTGTTGTACGTGAAATGAAAATGATGCAAGCGTCTGAAGAATTGGCGAAAGCACATTATGCAGAGCACGCAGAGAAGCCATTCTTTGGAGAGTTGGTCACTTTCTTAACGTCTGGTCCTGTCGTCGCACTTCGTGTCGAAGGAACGGATGTCGTATCTGTTTCACGTTTGATGATTGGAAAAACAAAACCGACAGAAGCACTACCTGGGACGATTCGGGGAGATTTCGCGAACACGATGAGCGAGAACGTCATCCATGGTTCAGACAGCGTCGAGAGTGCGGAGCGTGAACTTGGACTTTGGTTTCAAGGGCAACCGGTAAACGCATAATGAAACGAACGGCAAACAGACGATTGAGCAATTGCTCAATCGTCTGTTTTTGTATTTTGGAAAGGAAATGGCTTTATGCTACTATAGAGAATAAGATAGGGTCATAAAACGTGTATGACCGATGATAGAGAGGACCAGTGAGGTGTACTATGGACGATTACGAGCTTTTCATCCAACGTTTCTTAAAAAAGTCAGGAATTGATTTAGGACAATATAAAGAAGCACAAATGAAACGACGTTTGACGGCTTTGCGCGATAAAAAAGGACATGATACCTTCGCCTCGTATATGCAGGCAATGGAAAAAAGCGAGACCTTATATGAAGAGTTCTTGGACCGGATGACGATCAATGTTAGTGAATTCTTCAGAAATCCGATTCGCTGGCAACAGCTCGAACAAGATATTCTTCCGGTGCTGCAAGCACGTGCGCATGGTCGGATTCGGACATGGAGCGCGGCTTGTTCAACGGGGGAAGAGCCCTATTCGCTCGCGATGATTCTTAATGAGATGATGGACCCTGCCCAATTCACGATTCAAGCGACCGATTTAGATGAGATCGTTCTTGAAAAGGCGAAGCAAGGTCGATACGGCATTTCAGCCTTAAACGAAGTCGTCGAATCAAGGAAAAAACGATATTTCATCGAACAGGATCAACAATATGAGGTCGCTCCAGAAATTAAACGGCTCGTCCGTTTCAGTAAACATAATTTGTTAGGAGATCGCTATGACAGTGGATTTGATTTAATCATCTGTCGTAACGTACTTATTTACTTTACAGAAGAAGCAAAAGCGCACGTCTATCGCTCTTTTGTGGATGCGTTAAAACCGGGCGGCATTTTATTCGTCGGCGGAACGGAACAAATCTTTCAACCGGAACGATTTGGTCTAAAAATGAAGCAAAGCTTCTTTTATGAAAAAATTTAACGACGTGAAGGGATGAAGCGTATGCGCTACATGACAGCTGGAGAATCACACGGAAAAGGACTTTCCGTCATCATCGATGGTGTTCCTTCCGGACTAACAATCGATTTCGAAAAAATTCAATCTGAAATGACACGACGTCAAGGCGGTTATGGACGTGGACGGCGGATGCAAATCGAACAGGATGCGATTGATGTTCGGGGTGGAATTCGTCACGGTTACACGACGGGGGCGCCAATCAGTCTGTTTATTGAAAACAAAGACCATACGCACTGGAAACAAGTCATGCAGGCGGAACCGCTCGAGGAAGCGCTTGAACGTCCGCGGACATTGACACGCCCACGCCCAGGACATGCGGATCTTGTAGGTGGCTTGAAGTACGGTCATCGTGATCTCCGTGATGTCCTCGAACGTTCCTCTGCTCGAGAAACGGCGGCCCGAGTTGCAGTTGGGGCAATCGCGAAACAATTGTTGGCACAGCTCGATGTCGATTTGTTTTCCCATGTACGATCAATCGGTGGCGTTGATGCTGAAGCCGTTGATCCGACGACGCGGCGTGAGTTGATTGAAGCTTCTCCAGTCCGTTGTGCAGATGAAGCAGCGACTGAACAGATGATGCGTGCGATCGATCAAGCTAAAAAAGACGGCGACACACTTGGTGGTGAAGTCGAAGTCGTCGTCACGGGACTTGTTCCGGGGATTGGATCATTTACGCAAAATGACATGAAGTTAGACAGTCGGATCGCCCAAGCTGTCATCAGTGTCAATGCGATGAAAGCGGTTGGATTTGGTGATGGTTTTGATTTGGCGCGTCGTCCCGGTAGTACGGTCCAAGATGAAATCATTCATAGTGAAGCAGGTTACTCCCGCAGAACCAATCACCTAGGCGGAATTGAAGGTGGGATGTCGACAGGAATGCCGATTCGGGTTCAAGTTGCGATGAAGCCGATTCCGACATTGTATCAACCCCTGCAATCGGTCGATATTGAGACGAAAGAGCCGTTCACGGCCCAAATTGAACGCAGTGATGCTTGTGCTGTGCCCGCAGCAGCTGTCGTTCTCGAAGCTGTCGTCGCATTCGAAGTCGCAGCCGCGATTCTCGAAATGTTCGGGAGTTCAACGATGGATCGATTAAAACAAACGATAGCTGATTACAAGGAGGAGGTGCGTCTGTTTTGACGCATCTTTGCATCAAAGCGAGTCGCCCGTATCCGGTTCACATCGAGCCGGGTGCGTTGCGACACCTGGCGGAAGTCGAAGAAGCACAGGTAGCAGATCGCTTTTGGATTATCACCGATCAAACGGTCAGTTCCCTTCATTTAGAGACATTGATCAAACACGTCACGACTCTTTTTCCGAAAACAAACTGGATGACGAGTACTGTCGTACCAGGTGAGAGCAGTAAATCGCTCGAAACGTATGCAGACTTGCTTCAAGAAGGCATTGAACGAGGGGTGACCCGTCGTACGGTCATCCTGGCATTTGGTGGTGGAATGATTGGAGATCTCGCCGGTTTCGTAGCAGCAACGATTCTACGGGGCATTCCGTTCATCCAAATTCCGACGACGTTACTCGCGCATGACTCGAGCGTCGGCGGGAAAGTCGGGCTAAATCTATCGCTCGGTAAAAACCTCGTCGGGGCGTTCTATCAACCGAGTGCCGTTCTCTACGATGTATCTTTTCTGAAAACATTACCGGACCGCGAGTGGAGAAGCGGTTTTTTTGAATTGTTGAAACATGGTCTATTGGCAGCGGAACCGTTTGCTGATCAACTGATGGATTTAAAACTGTCCGATATGAAAGAGTTGCCACTCGAATCCTGGATTGCGAAAGGGATTTCCGTCAAACAACGAATCGTCGAACAAGATGAACAAGAACAAGGCATCCGTGCCTTTTTAAATTATGGGCATACATTTGGTCATGCCGTCGAGTATGCGAGTGAGCGTCTCGCGCATGGTGAGGCAGTCGGAATCGGTTTAGTCTTTGCCAAAATGTTAGAGGGACAAGTCGAAGAAGGAAATCAACTGGCTCAATTGTTGACGCGTTTAGGTGTCGAACTACCAAAAAGGCAATCGTTCGAGGTCTATTTCGACTATATGAAACGGGATAAAAAAAATAATCAGTCGATTCGATTCGTCTTAGCAGAAAACGGGAAATTTAACTTAGAGGAAATTCCGGTGGGACGATTGCTGTCCGCCTATGACATGACTGTGAGGTGCTTGAAATGGGATTAAAGGGAAAGGTAAGAGTACCCGGCGATAAATCAATGACACACCGTGCTTTTTTATTTGGTGGGATTGCAAACGGGACGACGACGATTTCGAATGCACTCGAAGGAGCGGATTGTCTCGCTTCACTGAAGGCGGTTGAGGCACTTGGTGCGAAAATCGAGCGTTCTGAAAAAACGATTCAGATTACAGGGACGACTGCATTAAACGAAGCAAAAATCGATTGTGGGAATTCCGGAACGACGATTCGACTACTAAGCGGTATTTTAGCTGGTAGCGAGGCGGCGTATGAATTGACAGGCGATGATTCGTTAAAAAAACGGCCGATGGATCGGGTGACGATTCCACTCAGTCAGCTTGGTGCGAAAATCGAAGGGAACTACGCTCCGTTACGGATTCAGGGGCAACCGCTCGTCGGAACGACGTATACCTTACCGGTCGCAAGTGCTCAGGTGAAAAGTGCGGTCTTACTAGCGGGGTTATTTGCGACAGGTGAGACAACGGTGATTGAGCCGATCTTATCACGCGATCATACGGAACGGATGTTGCCGCAATTCGGCGTCGATGTGACGATCGATGACTTTGAAGACGGACGGCATATTCGTGTCGAAGGTCCTGTTCAACTTACGGCGACGACGGTCGATATACCGGGCGATCCGTCCTCGGCTGCATTTTGGTGGACGGCGGCGGCGATTGGCGAGGACAGTGTCATCACGACGGAACGCGTACTCATGAACCCGACCCGGATCGGATTTTTACAAGTATTACGACAAATGGGTGCGAGCGTCAAAATTTCGAACCGGCAGGAAGTGGCAGGGGAGGAAGTCGCGGATGTGACGGTAGAATCGACTACCCTGCAGGCGATGACGATTGAAGGAGAACAAATCCCTTCATTGATCGACGAGATTCCGCTCCTCGCTTTACTCGCGACGCAAGCGGAAGGAAAGACGATTATCCGGGATGCAGCGGAGTTACGCGTCAAAGAAACGGACCGGATCGAGACGGTCGTCGCGTCACTACGACGACTCGGAGCGTCGATTGAAGCGACGGCAGACGGGATGACAATTGAAGGCCCGACGTCATTAAAAGGGGCGGAGGTCGACAGTGCCGGTGATCACCGTTTGGCGATGATGTTGACGATTGCTAAGACATTGAACGAAGAAATTCAAGTGAACGGGAATGAAGTAGTTGAAGTCAGCTACCCAACGTTCTATGATGATTTAAAGAAATTGCAAGATAACGGGAACGGATAAGTTCCGAATTGAATTTAGAAAGTGAGGCGTTTGCCTTGAACGAACAGGTATTAAAAGAAATCGTCGAAGGGCTAGAACACGGCCATACGTCGGAAGCGTTAGCTTCACTCGAACAACTTGAAAAGACAGGGACCGATGAGGATCGCTTAGCTGTCGCAGATCTTTACATCGAACTCGGACTCTCGGACCGGGCAGTCGATATCTTATCGCCTCTTTACGTCGATTATGCGGGGAATGCTGGCGTCGCTTTATTGCTTGCCGAATGTTATATCGATCTTGATAGAGAAGAAGAAGCAATCACCGTCCTTGAACAAGTCGATAAGACGGATAGCGAAAATGGACCTCGGACATTAGTGTTGTTAGCGGACCTTTATCAATCACAAGGACTCGACGAAGTAGCGCTCGCGAAATTAAAAGAGGCACGGTCACTTGCGCCGGATGAACCGTTGCTCGCTTACGGACTGGCTGAACTCTATATGACACTTGGAGCATTTGATCAAGCGGTCCCATTGTTCGCTGAAATTGCAGCTGTTCCGGCATTAAGAGAAGAATTGCCACTGGATGCCCTGTACGCCGAGTCGCTCGCAATGATCGGTGAATTCGAAGAAGCGATTCCCTTATATGAACGTGCAGTCGCGGAACGGTCTGACTTGCATACGCTGTTTGGACTTGCGATGACCGCCCACCGCGTCGGACTACACCAAAAAGCGGTCGAAACGTTCCAACAACTGATTGCCCAAGATCCAGATTATACGTCGGCTTACGTGCCTTACGCCGAGAGTCAAGCAGAACTCGGCTTGACGAAGGAAGCGTTGAATGTCATTAAGCAAGGGATGGAGCGAGACGATTATAATGATGAGCTCCGGACGATGGAAGCTTTATTCCTCTTGAAGTTAGGAGACCGCCAAGGGAGTGTCAACGCCTTACGTGAAGCCCTTGCCCTTAACCCGGAATCCTTGCTCGCTGCGGAACGTTTACTTGCGCTCCTCGCTGAAGATGAGGACCATGAGGCGACGATTGAAACGATTTCAGCAATCGAAGAACACGTCACGGCACCAATCTTGACGTGGTACCGTGCTCGATCACTCTATGCGCTGGAAGATTATACGAATGCAATGAAGCAGTATGCTCAAGTTGAATCTGCATTCGCGGATGATGCCCTCTTCTTGAAAGAATATGGTTTCGCATTGGTTGAAGAAGGACGACGTGAAGAGGGACAAGCATTGTTGCGTCGGGCAGCGATGTTCGCTCCAGAAGATGCTGATCTCGTCGATTATGTCGAACGGATGGATAGTTGATTCGATTGGAGAAGGGAGTAGGATTGAGATGACAGAGAGAAAACAGCGTTTCTTGCGCCGCATCTTGACCTATTACACGTTGAAGCGTCGGGAATCCAAATGGATCCTTGATTATTGGCTTCGTAATGATGCGAAACTGGATCAAGTTCATTTTGTTCAAAATGCGATGTTCGCGCCAAAAGCAATCATCATGACGACATACGGGTTTGACGCTGAACCGTTTCTCTTTAAAAAAGGTGAGGTTAAAACGACTGACCCGGAAAAGGCATATCACGACATCCGATTGACGGACGAACCGATTTATATCGAGTTAAATTTTCAAGGGATGATGATGGATGATGAATACTTGTCCCTACTTGAAGAGAACCCGTTTCGTCCGGAGGTCACTGTTGAACCACGATTAGCGGACGAAGCGATGAATTTCATCGCGGCGACGGTCAATCGGCAAGAGGAAGAGCGATTGATTCGTTTGATTGATGAAGCACTTGATGCACGCGATCGGAGTCGTTTTCAATCACTCTCGGAAGAATTGCGGACGATTCGGAGCCAACTCCAATAACTAAAATACACTTTTCAATCTTCATACGCGTTCGTCTGCAGTCATCCTCTTCGGATAAAGAAGAGGATGATTTTATTTGAGTTTGAAAAAAACCTAAATATGAAGAAAAATAGAATGGAATTTCATAAAACGTTCACATTAAGCGAGCAGTAATAAAAGCGGATATGATACATTAAATGTGACGAAATGTAAGTGAACAGGAAAGGGGGAAATGATTTGCGTTTCAAACCATCCGATGTTCAAAGGACGAGAAACGAACAAGCGTATATCGATACGTTGGTCGTCCCATTGATACCGATCGGATTTGATGAATCGATGCATGCTTTTGCGGAATGTGCTGACATGACATTGACGGTTGCGTCAGAAGTCGAACGGCAACTGTCCGGTCGGGCGATGCTCCTTCCAGCAATGACGTATGTCGGTATACCGTCACTCGATCAATTGAACGGTTGGCGGGAAGCGGCATCTGCCGAGCAATTCCGTTTTGTCACGTTCATTACGGCAGATTTACGCTGGAAAGACACAGCGGTCGACGACATCGTCTATGTTCCACGATTATCGCTCGAGACGATGAGTCGCGACCAGCAAGGTCAGATGGTCGGGAATTTTGTAGGACAAGTTCTCGAACAGTTAGGAAACCGTTGGACCGCGCTATGAAGCGGTTGACGCGATGATTTTATTAAGATACTATTACCATGTGAGAAATTTGTGTGAAGTACAGTGGTCTTGGGGCACGGCGTACATCACAAGGGGGGATCGATATGGCTCAAAACGGGTCTAACGTAACACGTCGTCAATTCTTGACGTATACACTGACTGGAGTCGGTGGCTTTATGGCAGCGACGATGGTCATGCCGATGGTCAACTTCGCAGTTGATCCGGTCCTGAAGAAATCAGGATCAGGCGATAAAGTAAAAGTAATGAAGTTGTCGGACATCACAACAGAACCAAAACGGGTCGACTTCAAGAAGCAAACACAGGATGCTTGGTATGATTTCGAAGAAACATTATCAGCATGGGTCTTCAAAAATGATAAGGGCGAAATTCTCGCACTATCACCGATCTGTAAGCATTTAGGATGCCAAGTCAGTTTCGGAGCAGATCCGACGCACCCAGAGCAATTCTATTGCCCATGTCATTTCGGACGGTACACGAAAGATGGCGTCAACGTACCAGGAACGCCTCCGACGAAGCCGCTTGATGAATATGAAATGCAAGAGAAAGATGGTTTCCTCTACTTAGGTAAACCAGTCGAAAGAGGTGCGTAAGCGATGATGCAAAAAATCTATGATTGGATTGATGAGCGGGTTGATATCACTCCGCTTTGGCGAGATATCGCCGATCATGAAGTTCCAGAACACGTAAACCCTGCCCATAACTTTTCAGCATTCGTTTATTGTTTTGGCGGGTTGACGTTCTTTACAATCGTCATCCAGATTCTTTCAGGGATGTTCTTGACGATGTATTACGTACCAGATATCATCAATGCCCATGCGTCAGTGTACTATCTTCAAAACGAAGTCGCACACGGTCAAATCGTTCGTGGTATGCACCACTGGGGCGCATCAGTCGTCATCGTAATGTTGTTCTTACATACATTACGCGTCTTCTTCACAGGATCATACAAAAAGCCACGTGAATTGAACTGGGTCGTCGGTGTCCTCTTGTTCTTCGTTGTCTTAGCACTTGGTCTAACCGGATACTTGTTGCCTTGGGACATGAAAGCATTGTTCGCGACGAAAGTTACGATTCAAATCGCGGAAAGCATACCGGTCATCGGTGGCATCGCGAAGACGCTCCTCGCGGGTGGAGAAATCGTCGGTGCAAGTACGATTGCTCGATTCTTTGCGATTCACGTCTTCTTCCTTCCTGCGGCATTGTTCGTCTTGCTCGGGGCCCACTTCATGATGATCCGTAAACAAGGGATCTCTGGACCACTTTAAACCGACAATCAACTTAGGCAACCTAAAAGGGGGAGAACACGATGCATCGTGGTAAAGGAATGAAATTCGTCACCGATTCACGGGTGTCGATCAATAACCGGATGCCGAATAAGTCGAAAGACTATTCTGAGTATCCAGGTCGGACGGAAGCGTTCTGGCCAAACTTCTTACTTCGCGAATGGATGGTAGGAGCGGTCTTCTTGATCGGCTTCATGACGCTGACAATCGTTGAAGCAGCACCACTACAAAACATAGCTGACCCGACGAATACGTCGTACATTCCACTTCCGGACTGGTACTTCCTATTCCTCTATCAGCTCTTGAAATATCAATTTGCTGCCGGTCCGTACATTTTGATGGGAACTGTCATTCTTCCAGGTCTTGCTTTTACGGCGTTACTCGTAGCACCGTGGCTCGACCAAGGGATTGAACGTCGCCCGGCAAAACGTCCAGTCGCAGTCAGCATGATGTTACTCGGAATCGTCTCAATCATTTTCTTGACTTGGGAATCTGTTCAAACAACGCACTGGGATACGATCCATAAACAAGGTGAGTTGACGATGAACGAAGGTCCTGAAATCGATACAGCGGCGAAAGGGTATGAAATTTACTCGAACCAGTCATGTGTCAACTGTCATGGTAAGAACCTCGAAGGTGGAGCAGCCGCTCCTGCCCTCGTCGGGACACAAAAGACAGAAGATGAAATTTATGAAATCGCAGATAAAGGTGTCGGTGCGATGCCTGCTGGACAGTACAAAGGTTCAGATGCAGATCGTAAAGAACTCGCTAAATTCATCGCTTCTTACGGTGAAGGCGGAGAGAACAATAAATAAGAGAAGAGCCGGGGGAATGATTCCTCCGGCTTTTGTCTATCATGAGGTGAATGAATGTGCCGTTTTTGCAGATTTTAAAACATAAAGCCCTCCTTTGGCCGCTCGGATTAATCAATCTAGCGGGAACGTTATACGGCTATTATTGGTATCAACCGCAACTCGAGACGGCGAAATGGTACTATTATCCGTTCATCCCGGACAGTCCGACGGCGTCGCTATTTTTTACGATTATCGTGTTTTTATGGATCTTCAATCGTCGTTCCCGACTGTTTGAAGCGCTCGCGTTCGTCACGTTGATTAAATATGGTGTTTGGGCCGTCGTCATGAATGCCTTGATGCTTCAAGAACTCGGGACAGGTAACAGTTATTTGACGGCAATGGCACTGATGTTGATGGTCTCGCACGGCGCGATGGCATTCCAGGCACTGCTTTATGTTCCATTCATGACGTTTCGCGTCAAGGAACTTGTCCTTGTCTCGATTTGGGTCATCCATAACGATGTCGTCGACTACGTGCTCGGTCAGTGGCCACGCTATCCGGCGCTCGCGGAGTACATCCAGTGGATTGGCTATGGTTCGTTCTGGTTGACGGGATTATGTATTTTGATGGGATATTTCTTTGTCGCACGCGATTCGATTGACAATAAGGTCGCTTGAACGTAAAATAAGGATATAATCTTTTAGGAAAGGACAGATGTTACATGGCTAACTATCTGATTTACCTCGCCATCATCATCATTGTTCCCATCTGGGCACAAATGCGAGTCCGAAAAACGTATAAAAAATACCAAGAAGTTCCGATTCATAGTGGGGTGACAGGCGCTCAAGTCGCTGACTTCATCATGAAACAGAATGGGATTACGGATGTCCGTCTCGAAGCAATCGGCGGAACGATGTCCGATCATTACGATCCGACGAATAAAGTCGTTCGTCTTTCGGAAGATGTGTATCATGGTTCAACGGTTTCTGCCGTTTCGATTGCAGCGCACGAAATCGGGCACGTCATCCAAGATGCGACGGACTATAACATGATGCGTGTCCGTCACCGGATTGCACCGGTTGCGTCAATTACGTCGAATCTGTCATTCCCGTTATTACTCGTTGGTTTCTTCGCTGGGATGACTGGTCTTGCGATGCTTGGTGTCATCTTGATGCTCGGTGCCGTCGTCTTCCAGCTCGTGACGTTGCCGGTTGAGTTCGATGCGTCGAAACGGGCGATGGCTCAGTTAACGGAACACGGGATCATCGATGCGGAAGAAGAGCGTGGCTCACGCCGTGTCTTGAACGCCGCCGCCTGGACTTACGTCGCTGCGACACTCGTCGCTGTCGCCGAATTCCTCCGCCTCGCTTTGATGGTCTTTGCACCGTCTGACGAGTAATTCAAGAGTAACGCGTACAAATTAATAAAAAATAAACACCCGGCTGGTTCGATCTTCTTCTTCAGAATCGAATCAACCGGGTGTTTTTTTGTTTTTACGTTTCCTTGATCGGAACACGATTTTCATCGAACGTAAATCCTTCGCCGGTTACTTCATACACATCATGGAGTGTGATGAAAGCATGTTGGTCAACTGTTTTGACGAGCGTCTTCAACCGGGTGATTTCATTGCGGGCGACGACGACATACAAGACTTCAAGGTCGCGACCGGAGAATCCACCTTTCGCGAGTAACCGCGTCGTTCCGCGGTTCATCGTCGCGTGAATCCCGTCGGCGATCTCCGTCCGGTGATCACTGATGATCATCGCGGCTTTACCAGCATACGTTCCTTCCTGCATCCAGTCGATGACACGGGCCCCGACGTAGACGGCAAGCAACGTATACATCGCCTGTTTGTAGTCGAGATATGTCAATGAAGCGACGATGACGAAAAAATCAAAAATCATGAACGTCCGACCGATCGACCATCCGAAATACCGCTTCGTCAGTCGGGCGATGATATCGACCCCGCCCGTCGTCCCGCCGTTGTTGAAGATGATGCCGAGGCCGACACCGATGAAGACACCGGCGAACAACGAAGCGAGCACCATATCGTCTTTCAACATGATTTCAAGCGGTGAATATTTGGCGATTAGGCCGTACCAAAGAGAAAAGCTGAACGTGCCGATCAAGGTATAGATGAACGTCGTCCGCCCGAGCATTTTATAGCTGACGAAAAATAACGGGACGTTTAAGACGAGGTTCGTAATCGACGGGGATAAACCGAACAAGCCCTTTAAAATAAGGGTGATTCCCGTGAATCCACCCTCAGCTAACTCATTTTGAACATTAAAATGATAAATGCCGAACGCAAAGATAAATGATCCGATTAAAATCCAAAAAATATTTCGGAAGCGAATCGGAAATTGAAATGGGGGTGCCATAACAGGTTGCTCCTCTCTAACAAGACTCTTTCTCTAGGGTAACGGTAGACGTTGAAAAAGACTAGCTTTTCTACGGAAATCTCCTTGGAAAGTGGTCGATGTAGTTTTTAAGAGGCGTTTTGTTTACAATTGAATCGAGAAGACAAGGTTAACCTAATTAAAGAGAGAGTGATCTTATATGAAAAAATCGATTGGAATCCTTTGTTACCCGTCCGTAGGCGGAAGTGGTGTCGTCGCGACGGAACTCGGGATGAAACTTGCAGACCGTGGGCATGATGTCCACTTCATTACATCAAGCATGCCGTTTCGCTTGACGGAATATCGTCCGAATATCACGGTTCACCTCGTAGAAGTCAACCAATATTCTGTATTTAAATATCCGCCTTATGATATTACATTGGCTTCGAAAGTCGCAGAAGTCATCGATGTGTTCGATCTCGACATCATCCATGCCCACTACGCCGTCCCGCATGCCGTCTGTGCAGAGCTCGGACGCAATATGGCGAAGAAGAAAGGCGTCGCTGTCGTGACGACTTTACATGGAACGGACATCACGGTCATCGGTCAAGACTTAGAGATGCAGCCAGCCATCCGTTACGGAATCGAAAGTTCGGATGCTGTGACGGCCGTCTCGGAAAGTCTTGCTCTTGAGACGAACATGACGTTGCATGCCGAGTACGATATTGACGTCATTGCGAACTCGATTGATGAGAGTGTGTATTATCCGATGCGCGACGAACGTCTAAAACGACATTATGGGATTGAGCCGGGAGAAGTCGTCGTCATACATATTTCGAACTTCCGCCCCGTCAAACGCATCGATGATACGCTCGTCGCATTTGCAATTGCTGCAAATAATCGTGACATGCGGCTATTACTCGTCGGAGATGGTCCGGAGATGGGGCAGACGCGCCGCCGGGCAAAAGAACTCGGGGTCTATGAAAAAATCATCTTTGCCGGAAAACAAGAACATGTCGCCCAGTTGCTCGCAATCAGTGACATCCATTTATTGTTGTCGGAAAAAGAAGCGTTCGGACTCGTCGTCCTTGAAGCGATGGCGGTCGGAGTCCCAAGTGTCGTCTCGAATGCCGGTGGCTTACCAGAAGTGATCCAAGACGGACAAACCGGATTCATCGTTCCGACGTATGACGTCAAGGCAGCGGCGGAACGAATCGGCCAGTTAGCCGATACACCCGAGTTACGCGAACAGATGGCGGATGCCGGAATTCGCGATACACGGCAACGGTTCGATTCAAATGAAATCGTCCGGAAGTATGAACAGGTCTATGAACGGGTGTGTGCACGATATGAAAATGTCTGAGCTGGCGAATACGATCATTGAAACAATCGAACGTGCAGGTGGCGAAGCGTATGTCGTCGGTGGAGCTGTTCGCGACACGTTACTCGGACGCGTGCCTGGCGATTATGATTTAGCGACGTCACTCTTACCGGACGAGGTCATCCCGTTGTTTCCGGTCGTCATCCCGACCGGACTCGAGCACGGGACGGTGACGATCGTCTTAGAACACGTACCGTTCGAAGTGACGACGTTTCGTTCCGAGTCAACCTATAGCGACCGCCGTAGACCAGACCACGTGACACTTGGCGTCTCACTGGAAGAAGATTTGACACGACGTGATTTTACGATCAACGCGATGGCGTTAAAACCAACCGGGCTCGTCGATCTCTTTGGTGGACAATCCGACCTTGCGAGCAAAATCATTCGAACGGTCGGCCGGCCAGAAGAGCGCTTCGAAGAAGATGCCTTACGGATGATTCGTGCCTTTCGCTTCATGAGTCAGCTCGAGTTCTCGTTAGACGGTTTGACGGAGCGGGCCATCGCGAAGCAAGCGGAGATGATTCAACACGTCGCAATCGAACGTGTCGCGATTGAGTTCGAAAAACTGCTCCTTGGACCGGGGCGTGTTGCAGCGTTACAAGCGATGTTACGCACAGGACTCGCGACCTATCTTCCACACGTCACTTCAGAAGTGATGGGACGATTAGCACAATCATCATTACAGGGTGTCTCGACAGAAAATGTGTGGACGCTGCTGCTCGACGCCGGGTTTCCGCAAGAACGGTTACGTGTCTTTAAACGTTCGAAAAAACAGGAGCAGCGGGCAAAACGACTCGTAGCGCTTGTTCGACTGGAGCAACTAACGGACTGGCAACGGTATACATTGACGGACGAGGAACTGCTCGTCTTAAATCAAATGACAGGTCGGAGTCACGCAGACCGGACAACTTTAGCGATCCGCTCGTTAAAAGATTTACGAGTCGGCGGACGCGACATGATTGCTGCCGGGCTGAAAAAACAAGAAATCAAAGAAGCACTCCATTATTTGGAACAGCATGTCGTAAACGGACACCTTGAAAATCAACGGTCGATTCTGTTAGAGGAAGTGAGCAAATGGAAAAATCAACACGAGACGTAATCTTGCAACGATTGATGCAGACGGATTGGATTTCAGGTCAAGATTTAGCTGACCAGTTAAATATTTCACGTACCGCTATTTGGAAACAAATTGCGTCTTTAAAAGAAGCAGGGTACGCGATTGAATCGAATAAAAAAACCGGGTACCACCTCATCGATCGTGGTGATCATTTAACAGCACTTGCAATCGAACAGTACTTACAGACGAAATTTTTCGGACGTGATATTTTTCATGTCGAGGAGACGGAGACGACGCAACGGATTGCGCATGATTTAGCACAACAGCAGGTCAAAGAAGGGAAACTCGTCGTCTGTGACTACCAGACGAGTGGGCGCGGACAGCTCGGTCGTGTTTGGCACGAGACGAAAGGAAACGGAATTGCGATGAGTTTGATAGTAAGACCAGACGTCCCGCTCGATCAAGCAGGACAATTAACACTCGTGTCTGGCATTGCCCTAGCGACATCTTTACGTGAGTTCGACGTGCCAGTGACAATCAAATGGCCGAATGATTTATTGATTGATGGTCGAAAGGTCGCAGGGATTTTGACGGAAATGCAGACGGAAGCAAACCGGATCAGCTCGGTCATTATTGGAATTGGAATCAATGTTCACCATGACGTCTTTAGTACGGCAATCGCTGATCGGGCGACGTCCCTTAAACTCGCGACCAATCGAACGTTTCGGCGGGCAGAAATCGTTGCATCCTTCTTAAATCAGTTTGAGCAGATGTACGAACGGTGGTTGGTCGATGGATTCGGCTCTTTTGTCGAAGCGTGGGAACATCTTGCGGATAAGCTCAATCAACCCGTTACACTACGCTCGCGTCAACAAACCTTGTCTGGTTATTTGCGCGGAATTCGCGCCGATGGAACGCTGATGGTCGAAACGGACCAAGGAATGGAAGCATTCCATTCGGCGGAACTCGTCTACTGGACAGAAAACTAAAATCCCGACGTTTGCAGTTGCCAATTTGAATCATGTATAATAAAGCGAAGGATGATAGCCGTTAGGAGTCATACCGGTAGAAAACTTTTTTTATCGCTAGTACGACCTGCCTTGATCCTATTTCGGACAGGGACAGAAGGACGATGTTGCACTTATTCACGCCTTCTTTCCTATGGGTATTTTTAGGAAGGAAGGCGTTTCCTTTTGTCCTCTCTACACTAACGAAGGAGAGAACACACATGCACACAATGACACCTTTACTAAAAAAACAAGCAACGGGAGAAAAACTCGTTATGTTGACGGCGTATGATTATCCGTCAGCGAAATTAGCAGAAGCAGGAGCCGTCGATCTCTTACTCGTCGGTGATTCACTTGGAAACGTAATTTTAGGATATGATTCGACGATTGCCGTGACGGTTGAGGACATGATTCATCATGCACGGGCGGTCCGCCGTGGGGCACCGAAGACATTCATGGTCGTTGACATGCCATTCGCAAGTTACCACGGTTCGTTCGACCGGACGCTTGATGCTGCGGCACGTATTTTTCAAGAAAGTCAGGCCGATGCCTTAAAACTTGAAGGTGCTGGGGACATCTTGACGACGATTCGTCGCTTGACGGACGCAGGGATGCCTTGTGTCGCACATCTTGGATTGACACCCCAATCAGTTGGCGTACTCGAAGGTTTTAAAGTACAAGGAAAATCGCTTGCAGCAGCGGAACAGTTGATTGCAGACAGTTTAGCAGCGGAACAAGCCGGTGCGAAGATGCTCGTCCTGGAATGTGTCCCGCACCAACTTGCGAAACGAGTCAGCGAATTACTTCAGATTCCTGTCATCGGGATTGGTGCCGGCGTTGATGTCGATGGACAAGTCCTCGTCTACCATGACATCCTGACATATGGTGTCGGACGTCTACCGAAGTTTGTTAAAGCGTATACGGACTGGAATACGTCAGGGACAGCAGCGATTGCTAGCTACGTCGAAGAAGTAAAACAAGGTGTATTCCCATCTATTGAACATACGTTCACGATGGATGAAGAATTGATCGATTCGCTTTATGGAGGCGGTAAAGAATGAAAGTCATTCAAGACATCGACGAACTACGGCAAGAATTAGCAGCCTATGACTCGATTGGTTTTGTACCGACAATGGGGTTTTTGCATGAAGGTCATGGTTCGTTACTCGAACAAGCACGACGTGAAAATGAGATTGTCGTGTTGAGTATTTTTGTCAATCCGACGCAGTTCGGACCAAACGAAGATTTAGAACGGTATCCACGTGACGAACAACGCGATCAACAACTGGCGGGTGCGGCAGGCGTCGATTATGTATTTTATCCGACGAATGAAACGATGTATCCGCTCGATATGGCGCGCGTGACGGTCAGAACGGGCGACGACGTCCTTTGTGGTGCGTCACGACCAGGACATTTCGATGGCGTCTTGACGGTCGTCAGTAAATTGTTGAACATCGTCCACCCGACCCGTGCCTATTTCGGACTGAAAGATGCTCAGCAGTTAGCCTTGATTGAAGGATATGTTGCAGATTATTTCGTCCCGGTCGAGATTAAACGGTGTCCGATTATCCGGGAAGCGGACGGTCTCGCAAAGTCCTCACGAAATGTCTATCTGTCTGAGCAAGAACGCAGTCAAGCACCGCGTTTGCAACAAGCTCTCCAGCAAGCAAACGCGTTACTTGAAGCAGGCACAGCCGTCGAGGAAGTCGTCGAACGGACGAAAGATGCTTTGCATCTTGAAGGAACGGCGCTTGATTATGTCGAAGCGGTCGACTATCCGACGCTCGGACCGGTTACATCAGAAACGAAAACGATTTTATTAGCCGTCGCGGTTCAGTTTGAATCAGCGCGTTTGATTGATAATTTACTTTATACGAGAGGAGCATGATTTATGTTACGGACATTCATGCACGCTAAACTACACAAAGCTCGAGTGACGGAGGCGAACCTCCATTACGTCGGTTCCATCACGATTGATGAAGATTTGCTTGATGCGGTCGGAATCTTTGAAAATGAAAAAGTTCAAGTGACGAACAATCAAAACGGTGCCCGGATCGAAACATATGCGATCAAGGGTGAACGTGGCTCCGGTGTCATTTGTTTGAATGGTGCGGCAGCTCGCCATTTCCAAGTTGGAGACGAAGTCATCATCATGGCATATGCACAATTGACGAATGAAGAAATCCTCGTCCACGAGCCGAAGGTGGCTGTTCTCGATGAAACGAATAACATCAAACAGATGCTTTCTCAAGAAATCGCGCATACGATCTTATGAAATTCAGAGACCCGGAACACATTCGGGTCTCTATTTTTGTTAAGATGAAACATGAGAAGTTCGATACGTAACAGATGGATGGTTAAAGGTGGAGATAAGTCGTGGAGAAGAAGTATGTGGTGATCGACCTAGAGACGACAGGTCATTCGATTAAAGCTGGAGATGAGATGATTGAAATCGGCGTAGCGGTCGTCGAACAAGGGCACGTGACGGAACGTCTGTCGGCTTTCGTTCGACCGAAAAATCCGATTCCGCCGTTCATCTCGCAATTGACAGGAATATCCGATTTAGATGTAAGGGACGCAGACACATTTGATGTCATTGCACCGCGCGTCCTCTCGATGTTAGATGGTGGAGTGTTTGTCGCGCACAATGTCCAATTCGATTTAACATTTTTAAATGAAGCGCTTGAAGAAGAAGGTTACTTACCGTACACGGGTCCCGTCATCGATACGGTCGAACTGGCACGGATTCTATTACCAACGGCAGAGAGTCACTCCTTATCGCACCTGACGGAAAGTTTACAGTTGACGCATCAAGAAGCTCACCGGGCGGGCAGCGATGCAGAAGCGACGGCAGAATTATTACTCGAACTGTTAAGTCGACTTCGCGAGCTACCGCTTGATACATTAAAACAGTTGCGTCGCTTAGCCCCAAAATTATTCAGTGCGATGGAAGAAGAGATTGATTTTGCGATTCAAGCAGTCGGCATCGAGACAGACGATCGGTTCGATTCGTTCCGAAAGATTGCGCTGAAAAAACGTCTTGATCCGGAACTGATGCCGCACCGGTCGGAACTCCAGCCATTCGGACCGTTCGTTGATCACTTGAATCAAGAGATCTTTCCGAAGCTGTTCAGGGGTTATGAGCAACGAACCGGTCAACTTGAGATGATGCGTCATGTCTATCAATCACTTGATCAAGAAGTACCATTGCTCGTCGAAGCTGGGACGGGTACCGGAAAATCTCTTGGCTATCTTGTTCCGGCGACACATTATGCGATTGAACACGAGACGCCGATTATCGTCAGTACACATACGATTCAACTGCAAGAGCAACTGTTCGCCCGTGATTTACCGCTGTTGCGTCAACTGTTCGATGCCCCAGTCGACATTACATTGCTCAAAGGGCGGAACAATTATATTGATTTACGTAAATTCGAGTTTTTCCTGAATGAAACAGAAGAACCGTATAATTTTACGTTAGCGAAAGCAACATTGCTCGTTTGGTTGACTGAAACGACGACGGGAGACTTGGAAGAAGTCAGTCTTCCCGGTGGAGCAGCACAAGGGAACATCGCCATCAAACAGTTGATCCAGTCGGATAGCCAGTCGCAACTCGGGCGATTCGATCCATGGTTTAGCCGTGACTTTTTCCAACATGCCGTCCGTAGAGCGAAGGACGCGACGATCATCGTCACGAACCACGCCTTATTGTTTAGTGATATTCAGTATGAGGCGGGTGTCTTACCGAAAGGCTGTCCGTTGATTTTAGATGAGGCCCATCAAATCGAGGAAGTCGCGAGCCACCATTTCGGACTCGTCTTCGACGGGCATTCATTCGACCGGATTTTTAGACAACTCGGATTCTCCGCGGATAAAAAACTATTGACGCGTCTCGTCAGCCTCTCCGATCAGTTTGATTTGACGGAGATGGTCGAAGCGCATAGTGAAGTGATTGATGAGACGATGACGGAGCTAATCGAAGAGGCAGATAACCTGTTGATGATCATCCAAGCCTATGGACTTGATCTCTCTTCCCGGAAAGAGCGACGGGAAGGACGTGTCACAGTCCGCTTCAAACGACTCGATCATTCGATGCGGGGCGTTCAGGAAAGTGCGAAACGGGTCGAATTGGTCTTACGTCGATTACGACAAGCGATTCGGGCGATTCATAAATTATTCCACGATCAACGCGAACACATGAGTTACCGGGAACGGTCCGTCGTCGCGGATCTCAAATCCGTGATCGGTCAAATCGAGGATGTCGAGAATGCGATTTTTGAGACGATGCTCGCGCCTCATGATGAAACAGTATCCTGGATTGAGACGACTGCAAAAAATCGGAAGTTGACACGGATTTATACGCAACCAATCGATATTTCAGAACGCTTATACCGGGATGTCTTCTCGAAACGGACGAGCATTTTGACATCCGCGACGTTGACGGTCTCGAACAAGTTTCAATTCATTGAAAAGCGGCTTGGTTTAAGCGAACTCGAGACACGGCGGTTCATTGTCCCGTCACCATTCGGGTACGCGGAAAAAGTCCGGCTGATGGTTCCGACGGACTTGCCGTTACTGCAGGACGTCCCACCTGCGAAATATGCTGAAACGATAGCGGAAGCCATCATCGAAATCGCTGAAGTGACGGAAGGGCGGATGCTCGTTTTGTTCACATCCAATGACATGTTGCGACAAACGCATGATGCGACGAAGCAGGCACTTCCGGCACGATTTACGTTGCTGTCGCAAGGAATCACACAAGGATCCCGGCAGCGCTTGATGAAACAGTTTAAGCAACTCGATGCCTGCATTCTTTTTGGGACTGCGAGTTTTTGGGAAGGGATCGATGTTCCGGGTGACGACTTAAGTTGTCTTGTCATCGTTCGTCTACCCTTCGCACCGCCTGACCAACCCATCGTTCAGGCACGATCGGAACAAATCGAACAACAAGGTAAATCTTCGTTTTTTGAATACAGCTTACCGCAAGCGATCATTCGTTTTAAACAAGGGTTCGGTCGTTTGATTCGAACGACGAATGACCGTGGTGTCGTGTTCGTGTTTGACCGTCGAATTGAGACGACACGTTACGGAAAACGTTTTGTTTCAAGTTTGCCAAATGTGCCTGTTTTATCAAAACCACTTCAAGAATTGACGGCAGAACTCGAATTGTTCTTGAATGATACGGATTGAGTCTATTAAAATAACCATTATCGCATTATAATAGGTTAAGAAAAATGAGGGAGGATATAAGATGGATTCGAAAATCGAGACACTCGCAACGGTCAAGGTCAATCGCCATGACGATACGTACAAAATCGTAGACTTATTGAATCGCACGTTAAAAACGGAGGACTTAATGTTTGGTTTAGCTCTAGATGAGAAAGACAAGGAGCAGATGGTCTTCACCATCTACCGCACATGAAGTGGAAAATCGCCATCGGTTTGATTTCGGTCGTTCTTTTGATTACGCTAATCGGTACAGGAATCTACCAGTTAACGGTTGGTGAAGCAAAGGGGCGAGAACAAGAAGTCGTCAAGCGGGCAGAAAAACGTTTAACACAAGAAATAGCCCCGGACGCCGTGACATTCGAAAATGTCTTTAACGGAAAAGACCAGTACACCGTCTTCTCGATTAAAAAAGAGGGAGAGGCGTTACGCGCTTTTGTCCCGTCAAAAGGTAAGATTGAGACACGCCCGGTTAAAGACGGCATTAAGGTAGATGAAGTCATTCGTCAAAGTGGAGATCAAGGAAAAATCGTTTCCACGAAATATGGTTTCGAAGATCGCGCCTTAATTGAGATCGTCGCGGAAACCGAGACGGGCTATGAATATTCGTACTATACGTATCAAGAGGGATCTTTCATCAAACGACTACGGATTAACTAAAAGGAGTGTGCGACATGTTATCAAAACGCGTACAACAATTGACGCCTTCTACAACGCTTGCCATCACGGCGAAAGCGAAGGAACTGCGGGCATCCGGTCAAGATATCATCGGTCTTGGGGCTGGTGAACCGGATTTCAACACGCCGGAGTTCATCATTCAAGCGGCATTTGCGGCAGCAGAAGCAGGCGATACAAAGTATACGCCTTCAGGCGGAACGGTTGCGTTGAAAGACGCGATTATCGAGAAGACACGTCGCGATTTATGGGTATCGTATGATCGCTCGGAAGTCATGGTTGCGTCTGGTGCGAAACATGCTTTATCGACACTCTTCCAAGCCATTCTCGACCCGGAAGATGAAGTCATCGTTCCTGCTCCGTACTGGGTCAGCTACCCTGAGCAAATCAAGTTGAGTGACGGCGTACCGGTCGTTTTAGAGACGACGGAAGCGTCACGTTTCAAGGTGACACGTGAGTTGCTCGAGCAACACATCACACCGAAAACGAAAGCAATCGTCTTGAACTCACCTTCGAACCCGACAGGTATGGTCTACACGAAAGAAGAGTTAGAGATGGTAGCAGAGATGGCGATTCAACATGACATTCTCGTCATCAGCGATGAAATTTATGAGAAATTACTGTATAACGGTGTGACGCACTTATCGATTGCGACACTTCCAGGAATGCGGGAACGGACAATCATCATCAATGGTGTCTCGAAATCGCATGCGATGACGGGCTGGCGGATTGGTTATGCGATCGGACCGAAAGCAATCATCGGCGCAATGACAAACCTTGCGAGCCATTCGACGTCGAACCCGACGTCAATCGCGCAAGCTGCTTCTGTCGCGGCCTACGAAGAAGGGGATGCCCCGGTCGAAGCGATGCGTGTCGTGTTCGAAGAACGACTCGAACAAATTTACGAACGCTTGATTCAAATACCTGGTTTGACGTGCTTGAAGCCGGAAGGTGCCTTCTACTTGTTCCCACATGCCTTAGAGGCAGCGAAGATGTGTGGTTATGCAAACGTCGATGACTGGTGTACAGCCGTCTTGTCAGAAGCAAAAGTAGCCTTGATTCCAGGTTCAGGATTTGGTGCGCCGGAATATGTACGTCTATCGTACGCAACAGACCCGAAGCGTGTCCTAGAAGCGCTCGATCGGATTGAAGGATTTATCGCGGCTCGTACAGCCGTTTAACTTAGAGAGGATGTTGACTTTTGAAAGCAATGATTCGAGATGTAGCAAAACATGTGGGAGAGGAAATCACGATTGGCTGTTGGTTAGCGAACAAACGTTCAAGCGGTAAAATCGCCTTCCTTCAGTTACGTGACGGTTCCGGCTTTATGCAAGGTGTCGTCGTCAAAGAAACGGTCGGAGAAGACTTATTCAAAACAGCGAAAGGTCTAACGCAAGAATCATCACTTTGGGTGACGGGAGTCATCAAATCAGATGGTGAGCGAACAGCACTTGGACATGAGATGGAGATCACTTCAATTGAAATCATCCATGAAGCAATCGACTACCCGATTACACCGAAAGCACACGGAACAGATTTCTTGATGGACAACCGTCACCTTTGGTTGCGGTCAAAACGCCAGCATGCCGTCATGGTCGTTCGAAATGAATTGATCCGTGCGACATATGAGTTCTTTAACCAAGAAGGGTTCATCAAAGTCGACCCACCAATCTTGACGGGCAGTGCACCGGAAGGAACAACCGAATTGTTCCAAACGAAATACTTCGATGAAGATGCGTACTTGTCACAATCGGGTCAACTCTACATGGAAGCGGCAGCGATGGCGCTCGGGAAAGTCTTTTCATTCGGTCCGACATTCCGTGCTGAAAAATCAAAAACACGTCGCCACTTGATTGAGTTTTGGATGATGGAGCCGGAGATGGCGTTCTACGACCACGAGATGAACCTCGAAGTCCAAGAAAACTATGTCTCGCATCTCGTTCAGTCCGCCTTGAAGAACTGTAAAGCGGAACTCGAGTTGCTCGGGCGTGACTTGACGGTTCTTGAAACGATTCAAGCACCATTCCCACGCGTCCGGTATACGGAAGCAATCGATATGTTGAAAGAGCAAGGATTCGATGACATCGAATTCGGAGATGATTTTGGTGCACCACATGAAACAGCAATCGCAAATAGTTTTGCCCGCCCGGTCTTCATCACGCACTGGCCGAAAGCCATCAAACCGTTCTACATGAAAGAAGATCCGGAAAACCCGGGATTCGTTCTGTGTGACGACTTGATTGCACCGGAAGGATACGGCGAAATCGTCGGTGGTTCGCAACGTGAAGAAGATTACGACAAACTGCTTGCTGATATGAAAGAACATAACTTGGATGAGACAGGCGCCTATAAATGGTATCTTGAAACACGCAAGTATGGTTCAGTACCGCACAGTGGCTTTGGTTTAGGACTTGAACGGACTGTCGCTTGGATCACGGGCGTCGAGCACGTTCGGGAGACGATTCCATTCCCACGTCTACTCAACCGGTTGTATCCGTAATTTAGACTGAAATCGACCCATCGTTTAGACGGGTCGATTTCTTGCTTAGACTAAAGAATCGAGGAAGTGTCATGAATCATAATTTAATCCAACTTTTCGAAGAAGGGACCGTCGTGCTTCCGAAACGATTGTTCACGGAAGCGAAGCGGCTTGGAATCAGCTTCGTCGAGTTTACGTTAATCGGTCAACTGTTCGCTTGCCGTGCGGAAGGGATGGAGATGCCTTCACCGGAAGAATTGAGCAATCGTCTCGGGCTGTCCGAGACGGAAACGATTGAGACGACGCTCGGTTTGTTACAGAAGGGGTTGCTGGCGATGGAAAACGTCGCCGGATCGGAACGCTATTCGTTAGTTCCACTCTATGAAAAATTAATGGCACCACCGGAACAAGAGGCGCCGAATTTCGATACGATCAATCCATCGGTCTTCCAACAATTTGAGCGGGAACTCGGAATGATGTCGCCGTTTCAAATGGAACAAATCATTCAGTGGCTGACGATTGAAAACATCGCGGAAGAGCTAGTCCTTGCTGCGCTTCGCGAAGCCGTCTACCATAACGTCCGGAAGATGACCTATATCAATCAAATTTTGCGGACGTGGGAACGCGAGGGTATTAAAACACTCGAAGATCTTGCGACGAGAGGAGGGTGAATCATGTTACGAGTAGCTGAAATCGACCGGATTGAATTGACCCTCGAAGAGATGTTTCCGGACGCTTTTTGTGAACTGATTCATAAAAATCCGTTTGAACTCGTCGTCGCCGTCGCCTTGAGTGCGCAAGCGACGGACGTGCTCGTCAATCAAGTCACGCCGGGATTGTTTGCCGCGTATCCGACGCCAAGCGACCTAGCCACTGCACCGGTCGCTGCCATCGAAGAGAAAATCAAACGACTCGGTCTCTATCGCAATAAAGCGAAAAATATCAAAGCACTCGCGGAACGCCTCATCACGTTGCATGAAGGCGAAGTACCAACGGACCGCGCCGGACTCGAAGCGTTACCCGGCGTCGGGCGAAAAACAGCGAACGTCGTGTTATCGGTTGCATTCGATGTCCCGGCATTCGCAGTCGATACGCATGTCGAACGGGTCTCGAAACGCCTCGGTATCTGTCGCTGGAAAGATAATGTCACACAAGTCGAAGCGACGTTGATGAAACGATTCAAGCGGGAACGCTGGTCGAAGCTTCATCATCAATTCATTTTTTTCGGACGGTATCACTGCAAGGCGCAACGTCCGCACTGCCTTGAATGCCCATTACTCGACATGTGTCGGGAAGGAAAAAAACGGACGAAAGGGACAATCATCCCTGTCGATTAACGAAGAATTATTTAAATGATGCTTGAAAGCAAAAAAAGGATAGCGCGTTTCCGGAAGAAACCCCGGAAGCGTGCTATCCTTTATTCGTGTGAAATAAAATGTCTCTTGTCCATCATACGCGCGTATGTTTAACCATTCCAAGGCGTATCGGACCATTCCCGACGCTTTTTCGTGATCGGAACTTTTTTGAATCCCCAGTTTCGGAAATCTTGATCGGGACTATCGCGACGAATGTAAATTTTTTCTTTGATTGCTTTAAAGATTCGGTTTTCGTCCCCGTAATGGACAAACCGTGGTTTCACCTCAATCACGCCACGACGTACGCGTGAAAGGGGAAGACAGACGAGGTCAGCAATCTCAAGACCGGATTGGTAGAGGTCGCTATCCTTTTCAGCAAAGATGAAGCCTTTAATTTTTTGACGACTTTTTTCGACGTCAAGGTGGACCGTCCCCGAGTTAAAGATATCGAAGAACGCTTTTTGAATTAATAAGTTTTGATAATCATCACGACTTTCGAGGACGACACGAGCACTCGTCGCTTCCGTCTCCTCTAAAAAAGCGTAAAAAGATTTCATCAAGTGGGCAAAGGCGACGACGTAAGGATCTTTTGGTGTCGAATAAAAATCTTGCAGCTTCTGTTTATCGACTTCGACACTGACAATCGTACAGTCGATATCGACTAGGAAGTCAGGTAATGCGACCCAAAAATGACGTAACATATCAATCGTGATCCCGTCTTCTTTGCCGTAAGGATGCTCCGCCTTTAAAATTTCTTTTAAATGGAGTGGAATGTGTGGATCTTCAAACACACTCGACTTAAATTCCATCAAGCGTTTCCGTAAAGGGCTCGGTTCACCCGTTTCGTCCGAATCGATGGCATATTTGTATTCCATCAAGACACCTGTCAAATTAAATTGCGTATTCCCTTTAGGTGTCCCCGTCTCATCGACGAACATGACATATTTTTTAGGAACAGTGTTGTTAACCTTCTGAAACCCTTTTGTATCAACGTATTTCACGTTTTTTGTTTCTCTCTTATTCAATCAAATCTCCTCCGATTGCACAATTATTGCACACTTTTTTTGAAAACGAGCATTTCGGCAGCCTCTTGATGCAACTTTACACTGACATGGCTGTATAAATCCATCGTTATCGTATAACTCGCATGCCCGAGTCTTTCTTGCACAACTTTCGGATGTACACCCTGCTCGAGAAGGAGAGTGGCATGTGTGTGACGGAGATCGTGGATCCGGATTCGTGGAACACCGGCGAGCTCCGTCAACCAGTTGAACGAACGATGGACGATCGTCGAACTGAAGGGTCTTCCGAGCGTATTCAGGCAGACATAGTCTTCATCATTCCGGTAACCTTTGCTCAACTGATGCGATGCCTGTAACCGTTTCATGCTCTTCAGGTAATCGACTGCAGCATCACTGATCACGATGAGACGAGAATGTCCATTTTTAGGCGCTTTCTCGTTTTGATGAGCCGAACGGTTGTGGTCGGAGACGGAGCGCTTCACGAGTACCGTACGTTCCTCAAAATCGATATCTGACCAACGTAAGGTGATGGCTTCACCGATCCGCATCCCAGTATGCAGAATCAAGATGATTGGAAGGGCGCGTAGTTCTTTTTCGTGTGTCTCGATGAAGAGCTCGCATTCCTCCTGGCTCCATACCTGATGATTCTTGACGGCACGACGACGGTCCTGTGCAAGACCAGCGCTTGGATCTTCCTTGAGGTACTCCATCTCGACGGCATACCGGAAGAAGGCGCGGACTTGTTGCATCATCGTATTGTAGCTATTAGCGTTCCAGTGCCGGGCTTCGGCATACTTCACTAAAAAATCCGCTAGATGGTACGTTCGGACAGTCTCGATCTTCATCTTGCCTAACTCATTCTCGAGTAAAACAGAGATTTTCCGACGATTATAGAGCGTTGCCTTTGCGAGTCGAGGAGCGCGACGTTCGTAGTATATCGCAAGGAGATCTGCGACGGTTAACTTCGCTCGTTTTTTCTTGATTGCTCCACTCTCACGTTCCTTGAGTAACTTGGCCATCCAATACTCCAGCTCCCGCTTCGTGTCCGTGCTCTTGAAGCGTTGGATGCGTTTTCCGCTTTCATCAAAACCAAGGCTTATCCTGGCTTCCCATTTCCCATTTTTAGGATTCTTCTTAATCTTCGTCATAATTATTATATCTCCTTTTTTCTAAAAAACATTAACATTAAAAAAACTTGTTTAGTAAAGATGTATGATTATCGTCAAAAAAATTGTAAAATAAATTGTAAAATAAGTTACCGCTTACCACTGGGGGATGAAATTTGTGGCTTCAATTACAGTTTATAGAATTATTCAGGATTTATTTTTTTTTGAAGGAAATGAATTAGATTTAGAAAGTTTAGCAAGTGCCGTGCTTGATAACCAAGTAGGTACCAATGAACAAGGAGTAATTAATGAAAGTGGTTTTACAATACCTACTTTTAATCAAGTTGATGATATAAATTATATCGAATTTTTAGGATTTGAGGAAACTAGCTATGGTGTATATAGTGAACCATCTATTATTAATAATAGAGTAAGAACAATTGAAAATACCTTTAAGTATTTTACATCATGTAGAGTATTAGTTTTCTCAAATAATTTTTTGGTGATTTTATCAAATGATTCGGGAGAAGAAAAAGTAAAGGTTGGAGTCAGAAAATTACTTGAAGGTATTGGCTTGAGTTTAGATGTTATCAAAATGGATTCTGATTTTCTAACAAGAGCGAAAAATAACCCTTACATAACATGCACTAGTTGTACAATTAACGAAGTAAACAATGAAAATGACAGTACAAGAAATGTTTCGTATGAAGTAGATCCTGCAGATATAGTTAATGATTCTATAGTCAGTAATATTTACGAAGGTAAAGGGCATATAACTAAAATAAAAGCATTATTTCCTTATCAAATAGTATCAGGAAATGTTAGTATAGTATTAACGTTATATAAAAATGGGAACAGGTGTTCTTTTGAACCACTTCAACTTAACGGTGGAGAACTCAATCGATTTATATTAGTTTTAATGGAGTTTTTAGCGGGAAATTAAATAATTAATAAAAAAATATTAGGAAAGGGAGGGGAAAATTTTGAATTTCAGACTAGTCGTTGTATCAGAATATAAAAAATTGAGAAAACTAACAAAAAAGAATTTTATTTTTGGAAATAATAAAAAAAATGAACATTTGTCAGTTATTCATAATTTTGATATGAAAAATAATATTTCGCATTTGGTTTACCATTTAAAAGATGAATATTGTATAAGTACAATTGCTATGGGTGAACAATTTAAAATTCCTTACTCTTCTCTAATAAATCTTTTTTATAATAAAAAAAATAAAATCGTTTTTATAGAACATTCAAATCTTCAGACAGATCAACTTGTGAAAAATGAGTTGAGTTCTAAAACTGAGGGTTTAGTAAATGAAAAATTAATTAGTAATCTTGAATTTATTAATGTTTTTAAAGAATTTGAAACTCAAATAATAAAAATTAGCTATGTTAATAATGATTTAGAGGAATATCATGAAAATGATTACATGATCGAAGAAGAATTTCTAAATATAGCTAATAATAACGCAGTGAAAATTAATTATATAACTTTTAGTATAGATAACAAACTTATGTCATTATATGAAGAAGGAAAAGTTACTATAAATAATGATGATGAAGAATATTTAATTAGTGTTGTCGAAAGGTTGTATTCATGTTTAAAAGAATAACTGGTCTTCTTGAAAATATTCCAAATAACTTTTGGACAGTTAATACTACAGTATTTTCTATTATTGTAGGATTTATAGGAGTTTTGGTTGGAATTTATGTAGATGAATTTCCTTTTTTGTTATTCTTAGTTACGTTATTAGGCTCAACAATTTTGTTGCAATTATTCTCATTAATTATTTCTTATTACATCGAAGAAAATAAAATTAAGGATATGAAGTTGACTGGATTTTTTGTGAAAAAAGAGACTATTAAAAGTACATCTTTTGTTAATATGACAATTGATCATAATAATCAATTAGATGATGAAGGTTTTAAAAACGTATATTTACATTTGAATACTCATAAAAAAATTGAGAGTCCTATCCAAGTTAAGGTAATGTTGAAAGATAGTAACTATGTATTAAAAAGTGGATCAGAAATTATTGTTTCTCAAAGCTTTGGAGGCATTACAGAATTTATTATACCGGAAAATTTTAGCGAAACTGCAGTAAACAATATTTACAATCATGGTTTCCGAATTAAGCCATTAAGATCTTCGAATTCAAATGTAATTCAAATATACTTTGAGCTTTATATAGATAAAGAGTCGTATAATTTTTATTTTGAGATATAAATATAAAGTTTATTCATTTTTTATTTTGATATAGTTAAAGCTATAAAATAAGAAAGACATTGCAATTGCAATGTCTTTCTTATTTTATAGAAATACATACAGTAGTTTCACGAATTTTCTTTGTTTTAGCTTTAATCATTTTAATACATGAAATTTATAATTTAATTTTGAATATAGATGAACGTAAAATTATCATAATCTGAAAAAATCATCAAGTTGAATATTTAAAGTCTCTATCATTTACTTTATAATTACTTTGCTTGAATTTAATATTAGTTTCTCTCACAAGCAAAATTATCCTTGTCCCGATCCATCTTAGCTTCATAAGCAGGATGACTACTCGGTACGCCATTTGGGTATTCCGTTCGAAGATCATCACAGTTATCAAAACTGACTTGAGTAGTGGCAACGGCTACTTGCTCTGCTTTTTGAGCCGCTTCTTCAGCTTTCTTCTCTGCTTCTTGTTGAGCGGCTAGCTTAGCAGCAGCCTCTTTTTTTGCTTTCTCCTGAGCGGCAATCTTCGCTTTCCTCTCAGCTTCTCGCTTCGCCTCCGCTTTTGCTTTTTCCTGGGCTAACTTCTTCTTTTCTTGTTCAGCCTTTTTCTTTTCTAAAGCGGCTTTCTTTTTCTCTTCAGCAGCCTTCGCCTTTTTAGCAGCCGCTAGTTCTTCAGCTTTTTTCTTCTTTGCGGCTTCAGAATCTGACTTCTTCGGTTCTGTTTCTGCCTCTGTCTGCACGACGGGTTGCTTCACGGCTTGTTTAGTATCATCTTCAACATCCTCTAAAGCAGCGGCGAAGAACATACCGAGGAAAAAGAAATAGAACATTGAAGCTAAAACCATTTTCCAAACAATTTGACTACGATAGCCAGGAATTTTTCGATACCACGGGAACTTCGTCCAAGGAAGGAGCTTCCGACGACCCTCGATCAGTTCAGCCACCATCTTACCTTCCTTATCACCAACAAAGATTGTCAGCAATAATTCTTTCTTTGTACGATAAGTCTTGTCGTTCTTGTCCTTACGGAGATATAACGTATTTGGAACCGCTGCCCAGGATAAGTGAAGTTCCATGTCGAGTGAGCCGCGTTTGTTGACATAGAAAAAGAGTCCTTCCTTAGCGGTCGCAACAACATAATAGGGAACACTGTAAGAATTGCTTCGATATTGTCCACTCGTGATATATCCCTCAGGATGATTTGATTTAAGGATGCGGCGGATTTCTTTAGAGTCCATAGTTCTCAATCCCTTCTTCACATTTCTTATGTACAATTAAATTTAATAAAACAATCGTAATTCACCATTAAGTGATATTTTTTTAAACGAACTATTGTACAAAAAAAGGAATTATTTTGTTTTGACCTCTACGGTATATCGTTCTGCTAGAGAAGTGAAGTTAGCATCACTTGGGCCTTCGACAATAAATTTAACATCAGTAATTTTTTTCGGATCAGATTCGGCCAAGAAAATAATATTGCCTGATTTTTTAACTTTACCTATGAATTCACCGCCGACATCATCAGATAAAACGATTGCTGCGTCAATTTGCTCACCAGTATTTGTTGTGAGTTTTGCTTGATTCGGATAGAAATTTACAGAATCATCACTTGTGTTCTCAACATCAGCTTCTAGAACGATCAAAGTGACTTCATCTTTATCCTCGAACATCTTTTTGTAACCTTCATTAATTTTTAAGCGAGAAGTCTGGACTTTATTGATTTTGAAATTAATTGGTCCAAGTTTTGTGCTGATTCCAAGCTTCTTGTTCGTGAATTGAATAGTCTTTTCGCCGATTTCACTTTTTTCGACTTTATTTGCTTCTTTTGTCTCGACAGGCTCCGCTTTTGTTTCTTCCGATTTCGCTGAACTAGTATCAGCTTTTTCATCAGCTTTGACAGTCGTTTTGTTTTCTTTTGTTGTGACAGCAGATTCTTCTCCGCATCCACCAAGTAATAATGCTGCAGTAATAGATGTTCCAATAACTAAGTGTTTCATGATAGTTCCTCCCTAAATTTACATGTCTTTTTATTTTACCAATTTTTAGATGTTTAAAAGTCTTCAATTTTAAGAAGAAGGTAAGCTTTGGAAAAAATCGTATGACATGTTTCGACAAAAATTAGTTAATATTGTCGAAAAGTTTTCATCATAAGGAAAGGATGTCAACTTGTAAAAAGAAAACACTTCCTTCATAATAAAAAATAGGAACATAAGTTCTTGTAAAAGGTGGGGGATAGATGGATAGCATGTGTACTAAAAAAGTAATTTTAAAAACCAATGAAGGATTCGAAGGACTTAGAGGATTTTGGAGTGACGAACTAGAGGCTTATGTAATGTTTCGTAATAAAGATATTATGGTTGCTGAGGAAGTTGAACTTTGGCATCCTAAATTGGATAAATTTAAAGACACAGCCGATTAAGCTGTGTCTTTTGTAATACTTTCTTTTGCTAGTAAAAATATAAAATATACCATTATTATTTGCTTTTGTAGAGAAAATTATTTTTCTGTACTATTTGATTTAAAAGAGGATTCAGTCATAGCAAGATTAACCTGGTCACGCATGTACTGGATAATTTTATCGATTTTTTGTTGATCTAGAGATTGAAGCTCTTCCTCAGTGAAACTCATTCCAATCATTTTATTTGCACGAGAGGCCTGTTCTATATATTCGCTTAAAGTTATATGGGGATCGTCAACTCTACCATTAAGATAGTCGAGTGAGACTTCAAAAATATCTCCTATTTGATTCAATACTCTGTGAGGTGGCATATCTGGATATTTAGGATTTTCATATTTACTCATTAATGCTTTATCTACCCCAAGTGTTTTTGCTAATTCTGTTTGTGTCATTTTCGGAATATGATTCTTCCTGCATGTTTTTATTCTATCTGCCATCATTTTTTTTAATAAATCCTGATTCAATTTATTCACCACCTTACTTAATTAAACAATGTTTATACAATGATATTACCTCAAAATAAGATGATTTTGTTTCAAAAATCTCAACAATGATTAAATGGAGAACTAATAATTAATAAGTTGACATATACTCAACAGAAAGTTATTATCAAATTAAGTTGATAATAACTCAACTAAAAGAAAGGGTGATAATATTGAATCGTAAAGTATTAATCAGGTTGAGAATAGATAAAAAATTAACGGTTAGAGAAATGGCAAAACTAATGGAAATGGATTCATCTTCATATTGGAGAAGAGAAAATGGCGAAACAAAATTCAGTGAGGTTGATATTGTTAAGTTGAAAAAAATATTTAATGTATCAACAGAAATTTTTTTTGAATGATTAGTTGAGTATATATCAACTTTACTTGATTTTCTATTAGAATTTAATACTGGAGGTAATCAAGTGTTATTTGATGAGAAAGAGTTTAAAAAGATTATTGCAGATGGGATTGCAGAGTCACTAGCAGCCATCGCTCGTAAACGCGAATATCTGACGGTTCCGGAAGTATGCGAGGAACTACGCTGTAGCCGAAGCATGATCGACAAACAGATTAGAGAGAACGGATTACCGATCACTCGAGTCGACGGCAAGATCATCATCCGTCGCGAACATCTGTATGAATGGCTTGATCAGCGAGTCGAGTGCAATGACTGGAATCAATCAAACGAAGGAGTGAATCGACATGCCACTGTATAAGAATCTTGATGTGTTAGCCAATACGCTCGTGGATCGATTCCATGAGAACCCAATACTTTTACCGCTTATCAACGTCGAAGACGTCATTTCAAACGTCCTAGTCGATGTGACACGGGAGATGGTCGAGGAATCAGAGCAGGATGCTTTGGTCCATTTCAACCAGATGGTCAAGAATGATCCGATTATCGTGATTGATGCTATCAACAAACAGCATGTCCTACATCTGATGGAAGACACATTAGAAATGCATCTGATTCAAATGGACCCACCAATCAAGCTGAAATGAATGCGTACATCATCTATGGTATTGCATCGGTTGCTGTTTTGGTCGCTTTCGGTGACGTCGGGTTCGACGTCCTGAAGAATCGTTCGGAAAGGAGGTGAATCAATTGTCACCAGAGCTCATCTACATGGCAGGAATCACCTGGCTCTTCGTCATGATCGTCGCACCACTCGCATTCTTCTTCCTTCGCTGGCTCGAACGTGAACCGGAAGACACAAAAAATGCCATCACTCAAGAGAGCGATGACACACTTTAGCCTAGGAACTCTAGTGTATCATGCTCCGGACAGGAGGGAAACCATGAGAGTCATACAAGTTAGCCGCAAACAAGCGAAAGATCCGCATGACGTGATCAAGCAGGAAGCAGAGACAATTCGCTATTTTATCGAACAACTAGACGTCCTCTTCCCGAACGCGATACCAGAGGGATCTGCTGCATGGAGTGCCTTGCATGCGATCCATACTGCATCTACACGGATCACGGAAGCAAATGAACGTACACGAAACGTCTCACAGAAAGCACTGGGGTGAATTACATGTCCATCATACGTATCAAGAAAGAAGACAACTATATCGTTCTCGACAAGACGCTCCTGAACGAAAAGACATTGAGCTGGAAGGCGAAGGGACTGCACAGCTATCTAATGGGATTGCCGGACGACTGGAAGGTCCGTGAGACGGATCTCGTCAATCGTTCGAGTGACGGAAGAGCGAGCACACGATCGGCCATCAAGGAACTGACGGACGCAGGTTACGTCAAGCGCGTTCCCGTCCGAGAGAAAGGTAAGTTCAAGGAGTGGGAGTTCGTCGTCCATGAACGTCCCGTGTTCGCGGTCAAGTCAGGAGAACCTGATCCCGAAGAAGAACGAAATGAAGATCCAGATGAACCAGAGGAAGAAACAAGCCCGCCAGAATGCGAAAACCGGAAAGTGGTCCCACCAGAATCCGATTTTCCAAAAGTGGAAAAACCAAAAGTGGAAAATCGAACACTACTAAGTATTGAAGGTACTAAAGAACCAAAAGAACTAAAAGATCTAGTAGTAGTAAACGCGGGCGCGGAAGACGCACTGACGAAACTGATCAACTTCTATCGAGCGAACATCGAACCCCTCGCGCCACCGTTCACGATCGAGAAGATCGAGGACGACGTCAAGAGTTACGGTGCCGAGCTGGTCCAATTCGCCATCGAAACGGCGACGCTCTCGAACGTCCGCAAGTACACCTATATCACCGGCATCCTGAAGACATGGGCACAAGCTGGCGTCCAGACGGTCGAGCAAGCGAGGGATCAAGCGAACCAGTTCCGTGAACGACAACGGACCCGTGGCGGGAATCGACGTCATGCATCGTCCGGCATGAAGGAACCGGAATGGCTCGCGAAAGAGAAGGAGAAGCAACAAGCGCACGAAGCGAAGCAGAAGGAGGCGTTCACATCAAACGTCCCTGATGACGAAGAGGTCGAGGCACTCCTTCGATCGCTCGAGACACCGGAAAGGAGTTGAGCATCCCGCACATCATCGAACAGCTGACGACGGAGCATCTCCGGAAGCTTCGGTACGCGCTCGGTCTGAACAAACGGAAGAAGCCGTGGCGAAACTACTACGGATCGATTGGTGCGAACGCCGACTGGGAGCACCTTTGCACCCTTGGTATCGCCAGACGGTCCGCAAACGCCACGAAACACGTCACCTATACCGTGACATTCGAAGCGGCAAGGGCACTCTATGGCAAGTCGATGTCACGGAACTACTTCGACAATTGTTTAGACGAACAAGGGATGAACGGCAAAGAGCACATTCGTCGCTCAGGAAGGAAACGCCGCCGCCGTCATCCGCTTGGTTGACATGGACAAGTACCTCTCGAGGAGGCATAAGATGCGGATCAGACTGACAGACACGGATGAAGCACGACTGGATCGTCGCATCGCGGAGCATGAGAGCCGCGGTGCACGGTTCCTCGGTAAAGAGCAGTATCTCCACAACAAGAAGGAGTTCGCGATCGAACACTACACCGGTCGCAAGCGATACGTCAGCAGTCACGGCAATACCCGACACACGGCTTATATCGAGCTGCCGGATCGGGAGAAAAAAGGAGGGGTGACATGAAGACGCTCGTCTTCCGGAAACACACACTCGAGCACGAGCAGATTCTGCTCATATCGAACCAGATCCGTCGGCATACGCTGATCGACGGGAAACTCGTCAAGGTCGAGGAAGGACTACGACCGATCACGACAGCGGTGATGCTGTCGAACGAACGACGCGAGTGGAAGCTCGAAGGGCGTGCCCTCGAGGAACACGAGGTAACGACACGATGGCCAAGCGTCGAGCACGCATAAAATACAGCGGATCAAGACCCCAGTTGTTCGAGCGTCGCGAGAAGAGCCAGTACATAGTGCTGTACATCCCGGACGCACCACAACATGAGACGCAACGCTTGATCAATGAAGGGTGGAGACCGCTGAGACTCTAACATGAAAGGGAAGACGGCACAGGATGGAATTCATCACACATAAGTTGACCAAAGCACAACGGACGATGGTCGAGAACAAGCTGAGAAGCCTGTTTACGCTCCCGTCCCGCATCGAGTCACTCAAGGCACGCAGCGCACCGTCCATCACGGCTGGGTATCAGGCAAGCGAGGTACAACTCAACACGAGACCATCTAGCAACGTCGAGAAGGCAGTCATGCTACTTGAACAACTTCGGCAAGCGGAAGCGGAACACCGGCTCTTGCTTCGAATCCAGGAGGAGTTAGAAGAGACGGACCCAGACTTGAACCAGATTTGGAATCTACGGTACCGTCCGAAGCTCAAGTACACGGACAACGTCGTCATCGAGATGATGCGCTATGGCAACCGCAACACCTATTACGAGGCGAAGGACAAGCTACTCGGGACCGTCGCTGACCATTTCGGTATCTGGGAGGACTGACATGATCATCGACTTCAAGCGTTATCGGTACGAACGATTGGTCCAGCAGCGACCACGCAGCGTTTCCTTGTTCCTCGCGGACAAGACACCAAATCCATTTTGGAAGGAGGATCCCGATGAGACACCATGCCAATCGTGGCAAGCGGTTCGAGACGATGCTCGAGATGTCAAACCAACACTACAGACTTAAGAAAGTCGCGCACGTTCGCAAGACCTTTCCGGAAGCAAAGTTTCAGCTCGACAAGGAAGGTAATGTCCGCAAGTACTGGTTCGAGAAGTCAGGCGGGTTGGACTTCGCCGGGATGCATCAGGGACGATACCTCTCGTTCGACGCAAAATCGACGAAAAATGCGATATCCTTCCCGCTCAAGAACATCGAGACACACCAATTCGACGAACTTCGACGCATCGAGGACTTCGGCGGCATGGCTTTCCTGCTGATCCACTTCGAGAAACTAGGCAAGACGTTTTATCTCTCAAGCGGCGACGCACTTGACTGGGCGAACCAACGCGAACGCAAGTCGATTCCGCTGAGTTGGTTCGTGGAACAGACGAGCGAGGTCGTTTCAAAAGATGGCGTCTTGCTCGACTATCTGAGCATCGCGGCAGAACACTACTAATCATGAAATGGGGCGAATGACATGGAACAGACAACACAATTAGCCGGGCAAGAAGAGACGAAGGTGACGTTCAACTCGCTATATCGTCTCGTTGAGGACGAGTATCATATGCTCGGCGCTGGCGGGAACGGACAGCGCGTCATCCTAATCGACATGATGGGCAAGATGGACGCACTTCGTCCGGAAGTCGAGACCGATGAGGAGGCGGTCGTCGGGATGATCCTAGAAGATTGGCAGCAACGCTACGAACAGATGCGCATCCCGCGCTTCCGCAGTGAGCAGGGAATGCTGTTGCGCTTGATTGACACCGCGAAGTCCGGGTCATGAGACGCAGACCACCGAAGTCTCGGACCGGCTATTGTCCGGTCTGCAGACGTCGGCTCACGACGACGGAAAGTCAAAGAGAAGGCATCGGACCAATTTGCAAAGAAAAGTGGCTACGGCACCAGAGCGATACCGGAAACCAACTCCAACTTGAACTTGAAGGGTGCGATAGACATGAGTCCTGATCCGATGCTTGAACGCATCCTAGCAGACAAGCGGTCGACGACGACGACAAAAGTCGCGAAAGGATACGGCATGACGGCAAGGAAGTTGAACGCTCTCCTCGAGCAAGCTGGTATCCAGCGGAAAGTCAACGGGAGCTGGGAGCTCTGCACGGCTCACTTGAAGCGTGGTCTCGTCACAATCAACGAATATCCGTTCATGCACCGTAATGGCAGTATGGACTGTACGATCACGATGAAGTGGACACCAATCGGTCGTCTACAAATCCACGACATCATCCAATCACAATCAACCAATGGGAGGGAATCATATGCCATAACATAAAATCAATCTCAATGCATTCGCAGAACGTTTCAACAACGCGTTGAAGAGAAAGTCTGTGCGAACACTTATCCGACTTAGAAACGAAAGATAACGATTTCCATGACCTTGTCAGTTGGTGAACAGCGTGACCTCGCAGTGGTCAATTTTAATATCAAGATGATATTAAAGTTGACGTGGGAAATTGATTAGAAAATCTGTATTAACAACTAATTACTACATTTATTGGGTAATTGAATATTAAAAAAGAAAAGCTTAGTTTGAGTTGGATGAGTACGAAGATAAATAAGTTATGTTAAAATCAAAAATAGATTTTTAACAAAGGATGATTTAGATGGAGATGTTAAAAGATAACGATATCAGAACCATACTGCTACAAAAATTAGAAGAAAAACACATTGAAGAAAAGAATAGCAAGATTGTAAATGAACTCGGAATTATTCATGGTAGGTCCAGAGTCGATGTTGCAGTTATCAATGGTGTCATTCATGGATATGAAATTAAAAGTGAAAGTGACACATTAAATAGGCTTCCAAGACAAATTGATTATTATAATAGGGTATTTGATAGAATGACAATTGTTGTTCAGAGAAAATATCTTCAAAAAGTAAGGGAAGTAGTACCTAAATGGTGGGGAATCATCCTCGTGACAAGAAAAAAAGATGAACTTAAACTTAAAGAAGTTAGAAAAGGACAAGTAAATAAAGGGGTAGAAGCCTTTGCACTGAGTCACTTATTATGGAGGGATGAGGCTCTAGAAATATTAAAAAATCAAGGTTTGCAAAAAGGCTATTTAAGCAAACCTCGAGAAGTACTTTACGAAAAAATTTGTGAATGTATGAGTTTGGAAGAGGTTAAATCAGTTGTTAATTCGACGTTGAAACAGAGAACAGGTTGGAAAAATCATGAGCGACTAAAGTTAGATGATGATTTATCCCCACAGTAACCCAAGTTTCAGAATTTCCTGTACCTACATTACCATTTGCACAATCGAAGATATACTTATCACCATATGAGAAATTCTGGCCATAATAACTAGAGTTTTGAATTATGCTATTTGCAATTTGTACCATCTGGTTAAATTTATATTTTTTAATAGCTCCTCCTCGAAAGATTAAAAAGTCGTCATTAGCTGTATAGCGAACGTTTGCACCCAATGTTAAGAGACGCGGATCAATGTTAACGAACTGAGGATTGTTAATGTTATAATCTCCAAACGAGGGAATTCTAGCTAATTGTAATTTTTTCAGTTCTTTATAAGCTATCCATTCCGATCTAGGTAAACTCCCTTCACTAAGTGTTGGGATTTTTTTTAAGTTCTTTGGATAAGCAGTTGCTAATACGGTAAAAGTTCTCCAGCTCTGTAGTTCTGGAAAACGAGCCATGGTAATAAGCAATTTTTCAGTGTATTCCTTGATGGTAAGCGGCGTAGCTAAAGTGATTTGCTTAAAGTCAAAAATGATATCAATTTGGTTAGCATTTAAATCTAGGCTATTAGTTAAATCAAAGAGTCTGTCTGGAAGTGTCTCCAAATCAGACAAGTCGCTTTCTTCTAATCGAATACAAACTCCTCTGTTGTATAATTGACTCATTCGGTTAATTGCTAGCTGAAATTCTTCTGAACGTTGTAGTCCAGTTACAGGAATTGCGAAAATCCCTTCTGCTTCAGCTGCATGAATAATACACTCTACAGTATGCTCGCCACTCTCTACAAATTCATCCGTAAAATTCTCATTTAAATATAGTGAATCCACATCAATAAAGATTGGATCATCTATCCCCCATGATTTTTTTATTTCGGGTCCTAAATTGCATAAATGACTATCAATTGTTTTTTTGAATTCACCTTTAGCATGGTCAAATGTAATTGGTTGGATTTCAATCAATGGAGTCATGAATTTTTTAAGAGAATTGTCTAGATTCTCTAATGCGTTTCGCTCTCCTCGTTTCCACTTAAGTACGGGCACGTAATGATTTTGACTAAACATTCTAATCATCTCCTTTTTCTGTTTTTGGTATTTAATGTTTTTTACGATAAATAAATGGTTTAGTTTCAAAAAAAATCAAAAAAACGGTTTTATTTTTGGATGATACTTTTTTGATACAATCTTGATACAAAAACTTGTCGAATACGTGATATTCTTTCTATGTAGACGAAGCGGGTGCGACGACGGTTGCATTGTTCTACAGGACATAAGCATTACTCACATAGCAGACGCCTTGTAACGGACAGGGCGTCTTTTTTGTATGCAGAAGTATCCGGATGAGGTGATGACTTCCTCGATCATTATTACGATAGCTCCCTGCCATTCCCCAGATGCCTGCAGCTGTCGTTCTCATCCGGATATTTGTACATACAAAGGAGTGAGACGTATGAAAGACAAACCATTCGTGATTTGCTGGAAGGTAAACAAGAATCGTAAAGACAAACGAACGGGAGCCGTCAAGAAGATCCCGCAAAGTGAATGGCTGAAATACCTTTGGAAAAAAGAACTCGAGCGAGTGAGATGATTCGCTTTTTGCCAACAGCGTGCGACGCAGCCAAAACAAACATGAATCAAACACGGGGGCGGAGTAGTCGTGCGTTGTTTGCAGGAATTTACAATTTTCTATCGAATAGAGAAAAAGCTGTGTAATAAATTTGATAGGAGTTTTAAGATGAAACCATTAATAAATGATTTAAAAGAACACTTAAATTGGAAAATGGAAACCCGTAAGTATACAGACATGGGTGCAGTTTATGGTAAGGTTGTATCTATCTTTAAGGAACTGAAAGATGGAATGTCTGATTATTCTATTGGCGGCGACCCTCTAGTTAATTATATCGAAGATGATTATAGAAAAAGTACAACTTTAAAAGTCGATACTTCATTGTTTGGAGATCACTATGTTAGACATCTTAAGGTTGAACCTGACATTAGTAAATCCCATACGTTCTTAATAGAATGTTCATATCAAGACCTTGACCCCGCACCACCACCTCAAAGAATCGCTGAGATTAAAGTTGGTACTCACGAATCGACTATTAAAATTTTAAAATCAAGTGTCAGTGTAGGAATCGATCGACAAAAAGAGGTTGTGTTTACACAAGAGGAATTTGAAGATTTAATCAGAGAAGCGCTTTTATATAAGGTTGAAGCCTAAGCACCCCTCGGGGTGCTTTTTTTGTGCCCTACAACGAGATGATAGAGATTGAATCTAATCTAATTGTTTCGTTTGAAACACAAGAGAGGAGAATGGAGATGACTTCGAATGGATAGTTGATATGAGAAGCGTTTCGGACACTCGCAATAGTGGTTCAAAAAGTATAGAGTAGTTAATCATACTTGCGGAATGCGAAGGAAGGGATGAGTAAATTTGTCGATTAATCGAAGCGAAAAAGCATCATCAGAATCCCGTATGAAGCACGCTACGAGCGGGCCACATCTTGGCATGTGAATCGGCATCATTGTATCAGGAACGAAGCGTCAGACACACAAAACGTTAATCGTGAGACGTAGGACCAGTTGACTGCGGAACAACACATAATCAAATCGAGGACGAACAGTTCTCATGAAGGGTGGTGGTAGAAGTGGCTAGACCTCGAGACCCCCGGCGGGACGAGGCGAAGCGGATATGGATTTTGAGTGTAAAAGAGGGAAAAGACTTAAAACTCGTCGATCTCGCAAAACAACTCGAAGTCACTTCAAATACCGTTCGAAAGTGGAAAGCCACCGACCGCTGGGATGATGAAATCAATCAAGATACGAATGAGAGCGCTCCTAATTCGAATAGGAGCGCTCTTAAACGTGTCCGTGGTGCAAAGAAAGGAAATACGCATGCATTAGGGAATACCGGCGGTGCTCCTGCTGGCAATCAGAACGCACGGTTGCATGGACTGTATGCCGAATATCTGCCTCAGAAGATTCGGGACATCATGGACGTCGTACACGACCGTAATCCCGCTGACATGCTGTGGGACCAGATCCAGTTGATGTATGCGAACATCTTACATTCGCTTGAAGTGATGTATGTAGAAGACAAAGATGATTTGTCGAAAGAGCAGACGGAAGAAGGCGAAAAGAAAGATGGCTGGAAAATCATGTTCGCCTATGAGAAGCAAGCGTCGTTCATGGCAGCACTCGCTCGTTCCCAAGGACGGCTCGACAGCATGATCCGCTCGTATGAACATCTGACGAATGGCGATGAAGAGAAGCAGCTACGTCTTGAGAAATTGAAATTGGAGATCGATCGTTTCAGAAGAGAGGACGAACCGGACGAGATGGACGATGACGGATTCATCCAAGCGTTGGAAGGCAAAGTGGACGAAGTATGGAGTGAAGATCATGAAGACGTCTAAGAAATCGAAAGGGAACGTTTTCAAGTTCACACCGTTCTCGAATAAACAGATGAAAGTGTTGACGTGGTGGAAGCATCCATCCGCGAAACAGCATGATGCCATCATCTGTGACGGATCTGTACGAGCGGGAAAAACGCTAATCATGTCACTCTCTTACGTTCTGTGGGCAATGGAAACATTTGATGACGAACAGCTCGGTATGGCAGGGAAAACAATCGGTTCTTTAAGACGGAACGTCATTCAGCCGCTCAAGAAGATGCTGAAAGGTCGCGGATACAAGGTCAAAGACAAGCGGGCGGACAACTGCCTCGAAGTTAGCAAGGGCGGCAAGTTCAATACGTTTTATGTATTCGGTGGGAAAGATGAGAGCTCGCAGGACTTGATTCAAGGTATCACGCTCGCTGGGATGTTCTTTGATGAAGCAGCACTCATGCCACGATCATTCGTCAATCAAGCGACCGCTCGTTGTTCAGTGACGGGATCAAAGCTCTGGTTCAACATGAACCCCGCTGGTCCTTACCATTGGTTCAAGCTGGAATGGCTTGATCAGACGAAAGAGAAGAATGCACTTCATATTCACTTTACGATGGATGACAACCCGTCACTTTCAGACGAGGTGAGAGGACGATATAAGCGACTATACAGCGGTGTGTTCTATCAGCGCTATATTATGGGGCTTTGGGTCATGTCGGAAGGACTTATCTTTGATAATTTCGACGAAGAGAAAGACATCAAGCGATTCAATAGTCCAGCAGAACAGAACGCTTTCATCGGACGCATGACAGACTTTGAGGTCAGCGTCGACTATGGTACACAGAACCCGACAGTGTTCATCCTGTGGGGATTGCACGGCAAGACATGGTATGCCATCAAGGAGTATTACCATTCCGGTCGGGAAACCTCGCGTCAGAAGACCGACAGCGAGTACAGCGAAGCCATGAGAGAGTTCATCTTCGGATTCAAGGTGAAACGGATCATCGTCGACCCATCCGCGGCTTCGTTCATCACACAGTTGCGCCGTGACGGTTTCCGAGTCAAGAAGGCTCATAACGAAGTCATCGACGGCATACGAAACACGAAGACGGCCATGATTCAAGGCAAGATTAAGTTCTTCGCTGGATTGACTCACACGTTCCGCGAGTTCCATTCCTACATATGGGATGAGAAGGCGGCAAAGGATCGCGGTGAGGACAAACCGATGAAGGAGCATGACCATGCGATGGATGCACTCCGCTATTTCTGTCAAACGGTCGTCATGCGAAAAGGTGCTTCGGCTGGTGTTGCCGTTCCGATTTAAGGAGGGTTGACCATGGGCGAGGATAAGAGCCTTGAGGAATTGAGGGAAGACCTCGAAAAGAAACTCATCATCAAACTGATTGATAAGACAGACAAGATGGAGCTGCACGAAGCGGCAGAAGTGTTCCGCACGATCCATCAAGCTAAAGAAGAATGAAAGGGGTGATAACGTGTCGACCGAGTCAGTATTGCCGGATTTTAACTACGAGCTACGCCAATTCCGCAAAGAGATCCGCGAGCAGTCAGAGCCATCTGCTGAAACGCTCAAGAGTGCCATCAACAAGCACATGAAACGAGCAGAGGTCATGAAGAAGAACTTCCGCCGCTACCTTGCCCGAGAGGACGAGATGGACGTGCCCATCTTCACTCGTGAGCTCAAGCGGAACAGCAAAGCCGTGAACAACAAGATCAACGTCGATTTCGTCGGACAGATCGTCGACATGAAGGTCGGGTATTTCGCTGGTGAGCCGATAGCATATAGCTACGACAAGACCAAGCCGGAGTTTGAGCGAGCAAACAGCCAGCTCGAGACCTTCACCCAGCGCAACATCATCGACGACAAAGACGAGGAAGTCACCAAGTTTTGCTCGTTATGCGGGTACGGTGCCCGTTTGCTCTATCTCAAGGATGGAGAGGAACGCATCAAGACGCTTAAACCATGGGAGACGATTCTCTTCGGAGATGATGGAATTTCCGAACCGGAGTTCGCTATTCGCTATTACGACTACGAAATCAATGCAGGAGAAATCGTGCAGCGGGTCGAGTTTTATACCGACACGTTCGTGTTCTATTACATCGATAGTGGGTCAGGCTTCATCAAGGATACAGACGAGCCCATTAACCCGATGGCTCACCTGTACGATCTATGTCCGGTCATCGGCTATGAGAACAACTCGGAGCTCTTGAGTGACATCGAGAAGCATCTAAGCCTGATAGACGGGTATGACCGCACCTTGTCAGACATGAACAGCTTCATCGAGAGCTGGCGTCTTGCCTACATGAAAGCGCGCGGGTTCTCGGTAGATGAGGAAATGATTGAGATGGTCCAAATGACGGGTGTGTTCAATCTCGACGAGCCGGACATGGACATCGACTTCTTCTCACAACAGATCAACGACACGGCGATTGAGAACCACCTCACCCGCATGAAGGACGAGATCTATGAGAAGTCCTCGACACCGAACATGAATGACGACAGCTTCGCGGGGAATGCCACTGGCGTCTCACTGGAACACAAACTCACAGGTTTCGAAAACAAGCGCTCGACGTTCGAGAAGAAGTACAAGGCGTCCAGCATCCGCATGTTCGAGGTACTTGCTACCGCTTGGAGCAAAAAGAACATCGTGTTCGACCCATTCGCTATGAAGATGCAGTTCAAGCGGAATCTACCGGAAGACCTTGAGTATGAGGCACGAGTACAGAAGCTACTCATGGGAGCGGTCAGCAATGTCACCCGCTTGTCTCTATTCCCGAAGATTACGGATCCGGAGAAGGAGCAAGAGCTCATCGATCAGCAGAACGAGAAGGACAGAGCGGCATATGAACAGCTTGACCCGCTGAATGTCACGCCACCGACTGACCCACAATCGAAAGAAGTGATCTAAATGCGATGGCAATGGACACGATTTTTTGATTATGTGTACAAGTTGACGACCAAGCGGGAGCAAGAAGTCGTCCGAGCGATCCGGAGGGAATACGAGACGGTCGTCCGTGACCTCATCGGTCAAGTCGGGGTCATTTACTCACGTCTTGGCAAGGATGGCAAAATCGGTTATGCCGACATCAAGAGTTATCGTGAGCTACAGCGGCTAAAACAGACCGCCATGGCTCAAGCGAACCGCTTGGGTAGGTACAACCGTACTGTCATCGGAAAGCTACTGGAAGACAGCTACGAGCTCTCTTACGACTGGATGTCATTCGGCATTGAGAACGCTATCGACAAGACACTGGCGAACAAGACGCCACGGATGCCGGAACTCCTCGCGATCATGGAGGACAATCCGGTCTATGGTCTCCGCTTAGACAAGTCACTCGAAAGCTCACGAGCCAAGATTGTCGCGGACATCAACCGATCGATACAGAATGGTCTCGTCGCTGGCTACACGTTTCAAGAGATGGCTGAAGAGATTCAAACAGTGTTCACGATGGATTACAACCGCGCTAAGGTGATCACACAGACCGAGTCACACCGAGTCCATGAGAAAGCCAACAACGACAGCGCACAGAACGCGGACGCTCAAGGCATCCTGATGGTCAAGTATTGGATGAACATGGGCGACGAGAAGGTACGTCATACAGGCAAAGCCAATCACATCGTACTGGAAGGACAGAAGCGCCAACTCAACGAGCCTTTCGATTTGTTACACGGCGTGAGGGCACAGATGCCAGGTCACAGCGGAACGCCACAGAACGACATCAACTGTCGATGTGTTGCCCGCTATGAAGTCGCTGGCGTCAAGCAGATTGATTTCAAGACTGGTCAGGAGAACTTAACCCGTGATTTCAACAAATGGAAGGAAGGTGCGGTGTGATGCAGTTATACCAAGTCGGTGACCGCTTCTACACAAGTGAAGGGACGCTTCATGAAGTGGCTGCCATTGAAGGGCAGTTATTTTTTGCGGTTCCCATCCGTGAGTCAAAACATGGCGAGCTCATCCGGAACTATGCGCAAGTTAAGGTCTACTCATTCGACCCAGCAGGCGGCTTTTATCCGGTAGATCAAACAATCAGTAACACGATCCAATAAAACTACTCGCGGGATCATAACAAACCAACGGCAAGTAGCAACGGTCAGTAGGCAACGGGCAACTGGGGCTGAACACTGGGGCGAACGACGGGGCGGCGATATGGTAACGCACAAAGGAGTCAATCAACGTGAAACAATCTATCAAGCAACCAAACTATCGTTTACCCCTCAACCTTCAGTTCTTTGCAGATGATCCGGACCCGTCTAGTGGCGGAGGCGGTAATCCTGATGATAAAGATAAACAGCAAGTCAAGACGTACACGCAAGAAGAGTTCCAACGTGAGCTCGATCGTCGTACGAATCAATTCGTTGAGGACAAGAGGAAGATTGAGGGTCAGTTCACCGACCTGTCCGGTCAGTTCGAGGAACTCAAGAAGAACGCAATGACGGACAAGCAACGAGCTGACTATGAGAAACAACAGCAAGAACAGAAGGCGCAAGACCTTGAGAAACAACTCGCGGATCGTGAGAAGCAATTACAGGACCGTGAGAACCGCTTGATCGTACGCGACAAGCTGGACGACGCTAAAATTCCACAGAAATTTGCAGATTTCGTTCTCGCTGACACAGAAGAGGAGATTTCGAAGCGGGTTACATCGCTCAAGTCTCATATCGACGAGCTGGTCGCAGAAGAGGTGCAGAAAAAGTTCAAAGATTATAGCACGAATCCAGCAGGAGGAGGCGGAGCAGGCGGTGCAGATAAGAATCCTTGGTCACCGGAGCATTTCGACCTCACGGCTCAAGGACAACTTTTCCGTGAAGACGCTGGCAAAGCTCGTCAGATGGCTTCACAACATGGCTACACACTATAAAACTATCGAACTAGGAGGCTTCACCCATGCCAACAACTAAAATTGCTGACGTAATCGTACCGGAGATTTTCAACCCTTACGTCATTAACCGTGTCACAGATAAATCCGCTCTCGTCCGTTCAGGCATCATCGCAACGAACCCTGAACTCGATGCTCTCGCATCAGCAGGCGGGAAAATCATCCACATGCCACACTGGAACGATCTCGGAGGGGAATCACAAGTCCTTTCGGACACAGTACCGTTGAACGTCGACAAGATCACGACTGGTCAAGACCAAGCTCGTCTCCATATGCGCGGGAATGCTTGGGGAGCAAACGACTTGGCTGGTGCTCTTGCTGGTTCTGACCCAATGAAAGCGATCGGCGAGCTGGTCTCGGACTTCTGGGTACGTGATGAGCAACGCATCCTCATCGCATCGCTCAAAGGTGTCTTCTCTGCCGCTAACATGACAGGAAACATCTACGACCCATCCGCGGCGACTGACGGCTCTGAATTGTTCTCGTCAAAAGGATTCCTCACGGCTCAATTTAAACTCGGTGATGCATACGACGCACTCACAGCCATCGCAGTCCACTCGATGACGTATTCCGCTATGCTGGAGAAAGACATGATCGAGTTCATTCCGGACTCACAAGGCAAGCCAATCGCGAAATACCGCGGACTTGACATCGTGGTCGATGACAACATGCCTGTCGTCGGTGGCGTGTACACGTCTTACCTCTTCGGTCGTGGAGCGTTCGGCTATGCGAATGGATCTCCGAAAGTACCGACTGAGACAGACCGTGACTCGTTGCAAGGGGAAGATTACCTCATCAACCGTCGTCACTTCGTCCTTCACCCACGTGGCGTGAAATGGAACGAGGCATCTGTCGCTGGTGTATCTCCAACAAACGTCGAGATCGCTACGGCTGCCAACTGGACTCGTGTCTTCGATCCGAAGAAGATCCGCGTCGTCCAATACAAACACAAACTCGGATAATGGAGCGCCTTTGAGCGCTCTTTATTTCGTTCATGGAGGTGAGACGAATGGGAATGGCAGCATTTAACCGGATGCGACGTTTGAAAGCCGAAGCAGAAGCGAAACAGAATGACGATCAAAACGAGCAGAAGCCGCTGAAAGACATGAAGGTGGACGAGCTGAAAGACTTGGCCAAGGAAAAAGGCATCGAAGGGTACGGCTCGATGAAGAAAGACGAGCTAATCGAAGCACTTCAAGCCGAGGAAGAAGGTGACACCGATGGAACAGACAACCCTGACGCCTGAGGAGGTCGCTCTGCTTCTTCCGGACATCAAGCAAAGACTAGGTATTCGTGAGGACGACACCACGCGAGACGCGGCACTAGAAGTCGACATCGTGGATGGTTACGAATACGCCGTTGAATGGTGTAACAACACCTTTCGAGATGAGCTGGGTGTCTTACGATTGCCCGGACCCATCAAGAAGGGGGTCGTGAAGATGATTCAAATCGATACCGCTGCCATTGGTCGTGAGGGAGTCCAATCCCAATCGATGGCAGGCATGTCTCAAACGTTCGTCACAGGGGCAAGCGCAAGCTCCACCTATGCGGACGTCTTCGGACTATGGCGCAAGTACAAGCGCTTGAAATTCACATCAGTGACGAGCGCGTACGACTCGTATAAACGCTGAGAGGGGAGGTTTTACAAATGGCAGATAGCGACATCATCACGATTGAACGTGACGGCTATGAGCTGGATGTGACAGAGCGGGATTTCCGACTCTATTACAAACCGCTCGGCTGGACACAGAAGACCGTCGTCGAAATGACGCGAGAGGAAGTCATCGCGGAGCTGGATCGTCTCGGTGCGAACTACGACCCTGATGCGAAGGTGGGCGACTTGCGACTCGTGCTCAAGGCATTACAAGCGAAGCAATCCAAAACAACGGCGGCTCGGAAGTCATGAGGGCACGTACGCGCATCAAGAGCAAGAACAACATACCGAAAGCCATCGCCACAGCGGATAAGTTCGACAATCGTCGGATCCGTGTCGGGTACTTCGGGGAGGGATTCCCGCAGATGCTCGCTCACATCCATGAATTTGGTTGTGACATCCCCGTGACGGACAAGATGAGAGGCTTCTTCCGCTACCAATTCGGTATCAGCCTGAAAAAGACGACCACCGTCATCCGAATTCCGGAACGTTCGTTCATTCGAGCGGGATGGGATCAACATGGTCCGGACATCCTCGACAAGTACACGCGATTGATTGGAGAAGCCATCCTGAACGGGGTCGCACCCGAAGCGTTACTCTCCGCTCTCGCACTCGAGTCACAAGGCAAGCTCCAAGAGTTTGCTCGTGATCTACGAGACCCCGCAAACGTTGCGCTGACAATCGAACAGAAGGGCTCAAGCAATCCGCTGGTCGATTCAGGCAACATGATTGGCAGTATGGACCACAAAATTGAGTAGGGAGGCGAGAACATGCCACAAATATTTCAGTTCAAAGGGATAATTGATCAATTCAGTCTCGACTTCCTGCTTGAGGTGGTCTCCGCTGGCGAACGTGACGACATCGGGGAATGGAAGGACGGCGAGAGGAGCTGGGAGACTCACCGTGGCGCGTTAGTATCCTTAGGGGAACGTCAGATAGCGCAAAGCGGCGGAACGCTCACAGAAGCCGATAGGACGCTCTATTTCACAGGGGAGCGCTTGAAGGAAGGCACACGGATCGCACACGAGGACAAACTGTACAGCATCGTGCGGGTCAACCCGTATGACAACTATGCAGACTTCAACTCGTACACGGTCAAATACGTCAGTGCCTTCAACGAGGTGGACACATGATCAATTACCGCGAGATCAAACGCATCCTCGTCCAGCACATCAAGACGAAAACGGATCACGAGGTCATCTTGCAAGGGTCGAATGATGAACAGCCAGCGTACCCGTTCTGTGCCTATACCCTGACTTCTCCGTATCTGCCCGTTTCAGAGGCAGAGGTAGACGGCCAGTTGATTGAGGACGTCGAGATGGTGTTCTCCTTCACGTGGCACTCTACCGACGCGACAGAGGTACAGGAGCTGGCACAGAAGACGGTCATGCTATTCAAGCTGACACAACATCGACAAGCGCTTGGTGATCTTGGCATCGCATTCGTCAAGGTGGAGGGCATCCAAAGCCGTGACACGTTCCTATCGATTGACACTGAACGGAAATACGGAGTTGACATCCGGTTCCGGACTCGTCACATCGAGACGTCGAGCGGTGAGATCATCGAAACAGTAGAATACGAACAACAACCATAAGGAGGGGCACACATCATGCCATTAAAAGACGTATCAGTAATTATCGACCTGGCTACACCAGCACCATTGGTCGGTCTCGGTCGTCCGTTGATCCTCGTCGAGAAAACGGGAGCCGTATCATATAAGGAATACGCTAGCCTCGACGCACTCGCGGTCGATTTCCCAGCCGACACGGCTACATTCAAGAAAGCGGAGACGTACTTGTCTCAAGCGAACCATGACGCAATGGTTGCCGTTGCCACGTATCAGACAGGCGCACCGGATTCCGCCTTGTTGCAGTTCGCCAACCGCGCATGGCATTTCGCACTCTTGGTCAGCTCGGTATCTGCCGATCAAGTCAAGGTCGCACAGTTCGTCGATGGTCTCGACTTCAAGTTCTTCGCGGCGCAAGTCTCGGACAACACAGGGCGAGAAGCACTCAAGGTTTACAAGCGGACGATCATCTTCGACCACCCAACGGCTGGGGAACACCTCGATGCGGCGGCAGTCGGTGCACTTGGTTCGCTCGAAGTCGGCTCGATCACGTGGAAGTTCAAAGGCGGATTCGCCAAAGTGACGCCACGTTACCTGTCAGAAGGGGAGCTTGGGGAAATCGAACAAGACAACGCGATTGCTTACGTCGTCAAAGGCGGTAAAGGTCAGCTCTCGAACGGTATCACGGGCACAGGGCAATTCATTGACAACCTTCACGGGAAAGACTTCGTCAAGGTCGACATGGAGAACGAGATCCAAAACGTGCTGCAGAACGCTCCGAAAATTCCGTACGACAACCGTGGTATCGGCTTGATCGAGGGAGCGGCGACGACAACGCTTCAACGTGCCTACACCCAAGGCATCATCGCTCAGTCAGCAGACAAGTTGCCGGACTACGAGATCACAGCATTGTCTCGTGAAGAATCCAACGCTTCGGATCGTGCACAGCGCGTATACAAAGGTCTTTCGTTCCGCTACGCGGCGGCAGGAGCCATCCATGAAGTCGATGTATACGGACAAATCACTTTCTAAACCAACAAGGGGGTAAGCAATCATGACAGTACGCACACATGACGCACGAGAAACGTCCGTCAACATCAACAATCTTTTTGTCACAGGATTCGCAGAAGGCACTTACGTCGAGTGGGAGAAGGACGAGGACAACTTCAACGCCAAGGTATCGGCGCTTGGAGAGGTTTCCGTCGCGATCACGAACAATAACGTCGGTACGATCACGCTCACGTTGTCGCAGACGTCACCATCGTTACCAGCATTGAAACGCTTGGCGGCGTCACGTGCCGTGTTCCCGATTTGGGTCAAGACACCAACGGAGACGGTCGGTGGTACACAAGCGATGTTCGTCAAGTCACCATCCGGCGGTTTGAGCGACGAGACGGAAGACCGCGAGATTGAGATCCGCGTCTTCGATTACGTGGATAAGTAAGACGAAAGAAGCGGGGCGCTTGCTCCGCTCTTTTTATTACATCAAAGGGAGTTAAAAAATCATGGCTAACAGTCCATCTAAAAAAAGGGAGATGCTCGCAATGGCAAACGCAAAAACAGCAAACGGAACACAGAAGGTCGTAACAATCGGTGAAGTGGAATACACGCTCCAACATCCGGGCGTTCGTGAAGGTGTCAAGATCCGTGACCGCGCAAAGAACCAATTCGGAAACATCGTCGAGGAAAAACTCTATGACGAGTACATGAAGAACGTCATCGTCCAGCCACGTGTGACATGGGAAACGGTCGAAGAGATCGGCAACACGAATTTCACAGAGCTCATGAAAGAGACAGGCGACTTTCTTATGGGTTAAACCGCTTCCGACTCAGGTCTATGCGAAGGAAGTCAACGAGGAGTGGGCAATGTGGGCGCTGGTGTTCAGCGAGAAGTTCAGTTTCACCGAAGTCAATCAAATGGACCCTCATACGTTCCGGAAGGCTCACATCGCACTCCAGCGGCATAGCAAGGAAGAAGATCAACGCATGAAGCAGGCACAGAAGAAAAAACGACAGTAAGGAGGTGTAGACATGGCATTACGTGAGGATCAAATCATCGTCGATATTATGGCAAGTGCTGACCCGCTTCGAGAAATCAACCGACGCATCGATGACGTCATCCGTCAAGTACGGGAGATGGAACGTACCGTCAACCGGACAGGCGGCAACTATGACCGAGCCTTTCGCAAGATGGGTGATTCGACGAACTGGATGATGATGCAGACACGAGGCATGTCTCAAGAAGCGCTACAAATGAAAGGGGAAATGATGGCTGCCTATCGTGCTCAGCGCGACGCCATGATCCCATATCGTAACCAGCTCATGAAAGCGAAGTATGACATGTTCAAGCTGACGCAAGCCGCTGATACATATAGCGGATCCGCTAACCAATTCATGAGGGAAGTACAGAAGGCTGGACTGGCGCACAAAAAAGTCACTGACGGCATGATGGCCGCCGACAAGATGGCGAAGATGGGCTTCATTCAAGGTGTCGGTCAGATGCTTGCTCGATCCACGCAAGCCAACAAGATCGCGGCTAACTTCGACCGGATGAGAAACCCGCTCTATCAGGTCAACAAGGGAGCACTCGCAGTCGCGGACGGCATGAACCGGATAGCGATGCAAGGACAACCCGCCGCTCTCGCGCTTCAAATGCTTGGTCCAAACGCCAATATGAAGCAATTGAACGAAATGACCATGATGATCTCACAAGGTCTCATGCGGATGCAGATGGTCGCGATGGCAGCCGCTATTACTTCAGCAGTCTTGTACTCTTCACTCCACAAAGCGGCTATGAAAAGTGTCGCTGGTTACGAAAAAGCGTTCAACCGCATGCAAAAAGCAGTACGGAGAGCCTTTGAGCCGATGGTTCAAGTCTTCGGGGCGGTCATGAAGAAGGTCTATGACTTCATTACGACGCTCGCCAATCTCGTGACAGCCTTCAACGATGCACATCCGGCAACAGCTCGACTCCTACAAGGATTCCTGATGTTGATTCCGGCACTCACGTTGATTTTGTCTCCGCTTGCCATTGGTATCGGGTTACTGTTCGGATTGAAAGCCGCATTCGGTGCCGCTTGGATGCTCATTGGTCCACTCGTCACAGGTCTTGCCGCGATGTCCGGTACCGTGTATCTCGTTGCCGCTGCCATTGTCGGAATGGTCGCTGGATTCCGGAAGGCATACCGTGAAAACGAAGCCTTTGCGAAGATGATCGATTCCCTCACCAGCAAGCTCGGGGGCGGATTCCTGAAAGCCATGTCCGCAGTCGGTCGCGCGATCGTCACGGTGTTCGGTGGTCTGACAGATGCTTTTGCGGCTCTATTCGTGTTCCTGTTCAACGTGGTCACGAAAGTCCAAGCCTTTGCTTCGGCATTCCAAAAGGCACATCCGGTCTTGTACCGAGTCGCTCAAGGATTGCTCGCACTTGGTATCGCCGTCAAGATCGTCATGGCAGCACTCGCCTCTCCGGCAGTCATAGCATTCGCTACGGGGTTACTCGCTACACTTGGTCCAATACCGCTCATCCTGACAGCGCTGGGTCTCCTAGCCGTCGGATTGACGACCCTGTACCAAAATAACGAGAAGTTCCGGAACGTCGTGACGAAAGCATGGAACAACATTTCAGACGTCGCACAGAAAGTGTTTGGATTCCTCGCGAAGTACCTGACGCCAATCTTTAACGAGATCGTCCAGCAGGCTTCGACGTTTGCTTCTGCAATCTCTGCCGTATTCGAAGGAGATTTCAGCAAGATCGGTGACATCTTCGCACAAATCGTGCCATCCCTCATCGGGTTTCTGATGGGCGGGATTCCTGGCTTGCTTGTTGCCGGAGCACGATTCATCCCAGCGATTGCCGAAGGCATGCAATCGAACGCGACACAGTTGTCAGGCGTCATCGGTAAGGTCGTCCAAGCGATTACGACGTTCCTTGTCACACAGGTTCCACAATTTGTGAATCAAGGCGTCAAGATTATAACAAGTTTGATTCAGGGGATTGCTCAAGCACTTCCTCAAGTCGTCACAGCGCTCTCTCAAGTCCTACTGACGATCGTGAACAGTTTGAACACGTTACTGCCTGCACTCCTTCAAGCAGGAATGCAGATTCTACAAGCGATCATTGCTGGAATCGTCACGCTCCTTCCGGTCTTATTGACGACGGGAATTGACATCATCATGACGCTGGTCAATGGAATCCTTGGCATGATCCCGACGCTGATTCCGATTGCGATTCAAATTATCATGACGTTGATCAACACGCTCGTCACGTTGATTCCCCAGCTCTTACAGTTGGGCGTCCAATTGATACAAGGATTGCTTGACGGAATCGTCCAAGCCTTGCCGTTAATCTTGAACGGAGCGCTCCAGCTCATCATGGCGCTGGTCAATGCTATCGTGCAAAACCTTCCGCTTCTTCTGACAGCGGGGATGCAGATTCTACAGGCATTGCTAGACGGTATCATGCTCTTGCTACCGATCATCATCACGACAGCGATGTCCATCATCAATCAGTTGGTGAATACGCTCGTCACGCTCTTGCCACAGCTCATCACGACGGGAATGCAACTCCTGACCTCTCTGATTCAGGGAATCACGCAGATGTTGCCACAGCTCGTCACGATGGCAATCAATTTGATCACTCAAGTCGTGAACACGTTGGTCGCAAATCTGCCGCAGATCATTCAGTCCGGTATCCAAATCATCAACTCGTTGATTTCCGGACTCAATCAGATGTTGCCAGCACTTTCACAGGCTGCCATTCAGCTCATTCTTGCGATGATCCAAGCGATTCTCCAAAACCTACCGGAATTACTCTCGGCAGGGGTCAAGCTCATCACAGCGTTGCTTGACGGGATCAATCAGATGCAGAACGCCATCCTGCAAGCCATCATCGCACTCGGAAAAGGCATACTCGACAGCATCATGAGTGTCGACCTATCGGGCGCAGGGGCAGACATGATGCGCGGATTCCTCGACGGTATCATGTCGATGGGAGACAGCATCCTGAGAGCGGCAGGCGGTATCGCAGAGAAAGCCATGGGCATGGTCAAAGGTGTTCTCGGTATCGCGTCACCATCGAAAGAATTGTTCCAAATCGGTGCTTGGACGTCCGAAGGGTTCGCGATCGGTATCTCCGACAACCTACGGATGGTCAGCGACATGTCGCGTAACATAGCGAAAGCCGCTATCCCACAAGCTCCAGAGATGAAAGCTCCACAAATGGTTATAGCCGCACCAACCATGCCACAAATGAACGCTCCAGCTATCTCTCTGCCGGCTATGCCACAGATGAGCGCTTCAACGATTGCAATGCCGAAGGATCTAGCGTTACCAGCGATGACCATACCGAAAATGCCTGCTCTCCCATCACAGATGGAACTCAAGAGCGCCATGGCGGTCTGGTCTGATTACAGCGGTGTACCACAAGGCGGTAGCACGACGAACAACAGCAGACACGTGTCCATCGACTTCGCTCCGGTGTTCAACATCACGGTGAACGGAAACGAAGACGGTGAATCAATACGTAATCAAATCAAGGACGCATCAGACGACATGTTCGCTGACCTTCGCGATCTGTTCAACGAGGAGGTACTTTACTAATGGCGAAACTCGGAAGTGTAAAAATCCACGTGGATAATGAGAACGTCGGGGAAGGAGTCCGCGTCACTGAGTACCCAGTGGAGAAAGGAGAGCCATTTTCGGACCACGTCGAACGTACGACGCCGAAACTCCGGTTCTCCGCTCACCTGCTGGGGAGTGACTACTCGACACGTCTCAACACGCTACGGAACTACATGAACAAAGGTACGGTCGTCAAGTATGTCGGTCGTACCGCCGCTTCGGCGGTCGTCATCACCAATATTGATCGTGACTATAACGCACAGATCCGGAACGGGATCGCGCTCACGATAGATGTTCAGAAAATCAGAATCACAAAAAGTCCATGGGTCAAGAAGAAGGGGCAGAAACCTGTCTCCCGTGGCGGCAAGAAGAAACCGACATCCAAGAAACCACGACCGAGTCCGAAGGTGTACCATCTCACCAAGAAAGGCGACACGTATTGGGATTTGGCTCGGAAGTACGGCACGACGGTCTCGAAGCTCCGAGCGTTCAACAAATACCCTGACCGACGCATCCCGATCGGGGTCAAATTACGGATAAAGTAGGTGAAAACATGGTCATCGATGCTAAACAGGTATATGACTTCATTCCAATCGATAAGACGGAACTCCCTGAACGCTTTGAGATCGATTTAGGGAACGAGACGTTCGTCATGCAGTTCAATTACAACGAAACGGGCGATTTCTTCACCGTTGATCTCTACACGACAGGCGAGACAGGAGAAGACGTCGAGTTCATCATGGGCGAAAAGCTCGTTCTCGGTCGGGCACTGTGGGAGGAAGTACCGCGTGTCGATCTACCAGCTCCCACCTTGTTACCGTTAGATATAGGCATGAATGCGAAACGGATCTCCTTCGACAACTTCGGGGAGTCCGTTTTTTTATATATCGTGGATGGTGGCGGGGAGGATGAAGTAGATGGCGAGAACTAACCAGTTCGGACGGGTCAAACGGGTCACGTTTGATAGTGGCAACTATAAGGCGACTTACAAGAGTGACGGAGACGAAGGTCTTGAGATTCGCTTCGAGGTGCCGTTCGACGACGATCCGAAACCGAACATGACGGAAATCGAAATTTTCAACCTATCTCGTGACAGTACATCGAAAATCAAACGAGGCGTCCGCTGTACGCTACAGGCGGGTTACGTCGGTGATATGGGTGTATTATCCTCCGGCATCGTTTCACGCGTCCTGACGAGACGTGAAGGCGTCGATAAGATCACGCGGGTTTTCGTCATGGAAGGTGATGACTACTCACGCATCAAGGTCACGGCTAAGACAGCGGATCCGGCGGAGAAATACACGTCCGGTAAGAAGAAGGGGCAGGACAAGAAACAAAAGATACAGATTGCCTTCAAGAAAGGCACGAAAGGCTCGACGATCATCAACAAGCTGGTGAAAGTCCTCGGCATCAAATTGGCAGCCAAACCGAAATTAGTCCGAGACAAGGTCTACAAGAAGGGGTACACGGTCACGGGTCTTATCCTGAACAACTTGGAAGAGGTCGTCCGTGATTGTGGCTCTATCATTCATTATCGTCGGGGCAGGCTCGTCATTCGTCCGCTCAAGCAAGGATTCGATGAACGGTTCACCCTCAGTAACGATACCGGATTGATCGCGTCGCCCGAACCCTATGACGATGACAAGGAACGAGGCTACAAGGCGAAGATGTTGCTCCAGCACCGGATAACGGTCGCCAGCATCATCCAAGTCAAATCCTCGACCGCAAAAGGAAGTTTTCGAGCCGTACGTGGCAAACATGTGGCTACTCGAGACGATTTTTTCACGGAAATGGAGATGGTCTGATGGCGAACAACACAAGATTTTTCGATGAGTTCAGTCGTTCAATTCGCTTGGCCGTTCATACACTGGCTCCGGCTCGTGTCGTCAGTTATGACGCAGGCAATAAAGAAGCAGACATCGAGCTCTTGTTCATGACCGTTTACAAGGACGGTTCGACGGAACGGTACCCACTGATTGAGAGTGCGATTTGTCTCAAGCATGTCGGGGCATTATCGAAGGATGACATCGTGTTCGTCGGCTTCGCAGAACGGGCACTCGACAATCTGCAGAAAGAACCGTTCGACCCTGACGCCAGTCGATTGCATGACATTCGAGACGCGGTTGTATTGGGGGTCATCGAACTATGAGAACACTACAAGTCACAGCAGGCGACCTCGTGATCAGTAACGGGGATTTTGCCATGATCTCGGACAACGAAGAACTGGCTCAATCCGTCCGGATGAACATCGAAGCCGCAAAGGGTGAATGGTTCCTCGATGAGGAATACGGCATGGATCGTGAGCCGTTCGAAGAAAAACCGTTCAATGAAGAAGCGGCACATCTCGCACTCGTCGAAGCGGCTACGGCAGACGAACGCATCGAGGCAGTCGCTGAAATCGAGATGACACCAGATTTCAAGACCCGTCGCCTGAAGGTAAGGATGGAACTCACCAAATTGAACACAGATGAAACCATCGTGCTGGAAGGAGTGGAGATTTGATGGGGCTCGATGCTAATGGATTCAAAAAGAAGAATTATAGTGACATATACGACGAAATGGAAGTCAAGGCAAGGGAGCTATTCGGGGATGACATCAACACCTCGGAACGTTCCCCGCTGGGCATTCTGATTCGTCTTTTTGCATGGTTCCATTCGAAAGGATGGGAGCTGGCGGAGAAGGTCTATAACTCGGCATTCGTCAGCAAGGCGGAGGGCGTACAACTCGACTATCTCACGCCACTGTACAACACCAAACGGAATCCGGAACAGGCGGCAGTCGTCAGCCTGGCATTCACGGGTACACCGAACTTCACAATCTTGGAAGGAACGCAATTCACGACGGAGAACGACGTCTATTTCGTTCTGACGCAAGACGTCAAACTTAGCACTTCCGGAACGGGTACAGGATCTGCCGTCGCTCTGTTTGCAGGTCCAGCAGGGAACGTACTTGCCAACACGATCACGATTCAGGCAGAGCCGTCAGCGGACGTCCTGACCGTCACCAACCCGCTCGGTGCGACAGAAGGGCGAGACATCGAGACGGACTTGGAGCTCGTCGGACGCTTGCTCGACTCGACGGCTGGTAATGGCTACGGTACGACGAACGCGATTCGTGCTGCCATTCTCGAAGTACCCAACGTTCGAGCGGTCTCCGTCATCGAAAACAACGAGAATACGGCAGTCGGTGGCAATGATCCGAAGTCGATTCATGCATACGTGCTCGGTGGAGATGCGCAAGCCATCGCCGAAGCCATCTATGAGAAAAAGGCAGGCGGCATCAAGCCAATGGGCGCTCAAGTCCGTACCGTCTATGATGCATCCGGCAATCCTCAGACCGTCCGCTTCGATTATGCGACACAGGTCAGCATTTACGTCGAGGTCGACATCACGACGAACGCCGGATTCCCTATCAACGGGATCACGCTGGTCAAGGATGAGATCGTCCGGCTCATCGGAGGTACAGCAAGCGACGGCACGATCTACGTCGGCTCTCAAATGGGCGAAGACGTTATCGTGTCTCAGCTGACACGTGCCGTGTTCAACATCACAGGAATTGACGACGCCAAGGTCAGAGTCGGTACGAGTGCCGCTTCTCTCGGAACAGCGAACCTCGTCATCGCAGACAATCAAGTCGCACAGACGGACACGGCGAAAGTGAGTGTGATCTAATGGGCATCTTCGAAAACATGATTCGTAGTTTGACAGAGTCCTACACGAAGAACCCGAACAGCAACATCGGGAAACTGATCCTGCTCGTGTCGGGGCAAATGGAAGACTTAGACGAGACGCTCCGGAAGATAGAGGACTGGCGTGACATCAACCAAGCCGAAGGGGAAACGCTCGACCTGATCGCGGCAAACGTGGGGCAAATGAGGGGTCTTGCTACCGATGAGGTACTTCGCATCCTGATTCGTGCCCGTGTCGCTCGTAACCTATCAAACGGCACACTAGACGGCATCATTCAATCTCTTGCCGTCACCCTGAACACGACTCCGGACAAGTTCGGTATCAAGGAATTGTACAATGATTCGCTCACTCCGGAACCCGCTGCCATTGTCATTACGGGTCTACCAATCGAGGTCATCAACCAATCAGGGATGAGCGCCGTCCAGTTCGGGAAGATCACCCAGCGCGTCGTCGCATCCGGTGTCCGTGTCGCCGCTATCGACTTGAGCGGTACGTTTGATTTTTCGTCGCAATACGACGTCCTAGAAAACAACACAGCGACGGGATTCGCACCTGTCAACCAAAGTACAGGCGGAACATTGTCCGGATCGTTCGATCCTGATGATGAAATCGTCCTACCAATCTAACAACAGGGGGTTAAACCATGCCATTTTCTAAACCACTTCCGGAATGGAAGAACGCCGGAACGAAACCACCGCAGTCCAAGATCGATGCAGGATGGGCAATCGGCGACAAACCACCTGCCGCATGGTGGAACTGGTGGATGTACAACTCATACTATGCCTTGCAAGAATTACAGATTAGCGCCGTCCATACCGAGAAGCTCGGAGTCGCCAGCGGAGTCGCTACGCTTGGAGCGGACGCCAAACTGACTGCCGCACAGCTCCCCGCGATCGGTTCGGCTCAAATCACGGACGGCTCCATCCTGAACACGGACTTGTCGACGGACGTGAAGGTCGGCTCACTGGCAACGCTCACGACGACGACCAAGACATCCGTCACGGCTGCCATTAACGAGGTCAAAGCATCCGATGATCAAAAAGTACCACTCTCTCAAAAAGGTGTAGCAAACGGGGTGGCAACGCTCGACAGCACGACGAAGGTTCCGGTCGCACAACTGCCATTCATCCCGACGGCAAACCTCACGGACGGCTCGGTGACGGACGCCAAGCTCGCAACCGATGTAAAGGTCGGTTCACTCGCAACGCTCGTCACAAGCGCCAAGGGAAGCGTCGTCCTCGCGATCAATGAAGTCGATAGTGACCTGACGAACCACAACGCGGACAATGTCCGACATATCACAGGTCCGGAACGTGCGACATGGAACGCCGCACAGCTCAAGAAGTTGACAGAGGCAGGCGGATATTCGCAAGACAAATCAACTGCCGACCTCAACACGATTAAAGATACGGGATTCTATTACGGATCAAGCATGACAAACGGACCAACCGGAACCGTCACAGGCTGGCTCTTGGTTCATGCGGTCAATGCGAACTATACGACGCAGGAGTTTGTGATCAACACGAACACAGCGGCGGGAAACCGAAAGTTTTGGCGTGTCAACTTCAACGGGGTTTGGAACGCATGGAACGAGGTCGAAACGACGACAGGCGCTCAAGCGAAAGTCGATGCGCATGCATCAGACGCCGTCAAGCACATCACCGCTCCGGAACGTGTGACATGGAACGCAAAAGCCAGTACAGCCGTCGCTACGACTTCGGCAAACGGTCTGATGAGCTCGACCGATAAGTCGAAACTCGATGGAGTGGCATCCGGCGCACAAGTGAACCAAAACGCCTTCTCGAATGTCAAGGTAGGTACAACGACGGTCGTCGCCGACGCTCAAAGCGATACGCTTGAATTGATCGCTGGAAACAATATCACGCTCACTACGGATGCCGTGAATGATACGGTCACGATCACCAACTCGACACCGGATGCAACAACATCCGTCTCCGGTCTCATGTCCGGCGCTGATAAGACGAAATTGAACGGCGTATCGAACGGGGCAACGAAGACCGTCAACAGCGCAACAAACGGTAACATCAACATCGACGGTACGGATCAGGTCGTCTATGCTCACCCGACGACGCATCCACCATCGATCATCGCTCAAGATGCCAGCAACCGATTCGTTAGCGATACGGAAAAAGCATCCTACGCGGCGAAGGAAACGCCAACAGGCGCACAGACGAAAGCGGACGCCGCTCTGAATGCCGCGAAAGCCTATGCAGTCAACATGGCGACGACAGGAACGACAACCGATCCGAATGCGACGCTCGAAGGGTACATCCTCACGAACCACGTCAACAGTCCGGGTCTTGGATTGTACTGGCATATCGAAACGCGGTTCTATTCGTCCGTCAGTGCCACAGCCAACCGGAGTCAGACGGCACAGGCATACAATTCAAGCAATCCGCGGTTGTTCATCCGAAACTATTATTCTAGTTATGGATGGAGCGCATGGAACGAGCTGGCTCACACGGATCTCGCGACATCGGCTCTCGATGGCTTGATGAGAAAAGAGGATAAGTCAAAGCTCGACGGGGTCGCCTCCAATGCGAACAACTATGTTCATCCAGCAGGAGACGGAAACCTTCATGTACCCGCGACCGGAACGACAAACAACGGAAAATTCCTCGAAGCCGGAGCGACAGCAGGATCACTCGCATGGGCGAACATCGACTGGACGGACATCGTCAACAAGCCAGCTACCTATACACCATCCTCACACGGTCACACGATTGCAGAGGTCACAGGCTTGCAAGCGGCACTCGACGGGAAATCCGCGACGTCTCACGTCCACGCAGATGCGACAACAACGGTCTCCGGCTTCTTGAGTGCAGCTGATAAAACGAAATTGAACAGCATTTCGACAGGTGCGACGAAAGCGGCGAACAGTGCCACGAACGGGAATATCGCAATCGATGGCGCTCAAGTCACTGTCTATACGCATCCGGCGACACACGATGCTTCTATGATCGTCGAGAGCGCGACCAAACGTTTCACCTCTGATACTGAAAAAGCGGCTTGGAATGCCAAAGCAAGTACAGCAGTAGCGACTACATCGGCAAACGGTCTCATGAGTGCAACGGACAAAACGAAACTCGACGGTGTATCAACTGGAGCAAACAAGGTCGTGAACACCGCGAACAACGGTGAAATCTCAATCGATGGCACAGCGGCGCAAGTGTACACGCACCCGACAGGAGACGGAAACTTGCACGTACCCGCTACTGGAACCACTCGAAACGGTCAGTTCCTTAAGGCAGGTGCGACAGCGGGTTCACCAGCATGGGCGGCACTCACGACAGCTGACATCTCCGGACTGCAAGCACAGCTCGACGCTCCGCAAAAGGTCAAGCTCACGCAAGACAGCGGATCCGCGAAAGTCGTGTCTGGTACCGATCTCAACACGGTTTTATCGCCGGGGATTTACAACATCCCGATCAGTAGCGGATTGCTCAACCGTCCGTTCAACTCGAACGACTTGGCGATTCTCGAAGTATGGGGATCAGACACGACAGGTAACTGTGTCCAGCGCTTCACGAACCTCTCGAACGACTGGGCGGCGAAAGTCTATACCCGTGTTTGCCGAGGTGGCGTTTGGACGGCTTGGAAACAGACCCTCTACACAGAGGACGCACAACTCTTCAAGCTCACAGGGGATGACGGGTACACTGCCGGAATCAACGGATATGACCTGAACGGTCTCACGTGGTCCGGTTTCTTCTACGGGAACAACCTGACCAACAGTCCTTCCGGAAACAGCAACTATCATCGTATTTGGGTCATGATGAGTAGTTCCACATCAGGCATCCAAGTCGGTTTCGATAACATCGGTCGGATGTGGAGCCGATCCATGACAGGCGGTACATGGGGTTCATGGGTTGAACTTATGACCACGGCGCCATCTTGGTCAAACCTCTCTCTTTCGAATGGTGTGGTCGAGTACGGTACTGCTTGGACACCGCAAGTCGTAAAAATCGGGAACATGGTCCACATGCGGGGAGCCGTCAAGAACGTTACTGCAGCTGATACGATCATCGCCACACTGCCGGCGGACTACCGACCAATCGGACAGGCGCACATCTTTTCTCAAGCTACGACAACCATTGGCGGGGCTCGTTTCGCTCGCTGGCAAATCAACAACAGTGGACAAATTTCGATGCAACGGACGAGCGACAACGCTCAAACGGCAGGCGATTTCTTCCCGATCAGTACATCGTGGATGGTCCTATAAATTGAAGAGTTAAGACAACTCAAAAGTAACTCTATTGTTGCTTTTTTGACATATAGCAGAATTGTTCTAAAAGATGAATAAGATACGAAAATGGTTTCAAGTAACTTTGTTTACCTGAGTTAGTATCTATAAAGAAAGTGAGTGGACCTATGAAGACACATTATCTATTTGAAGGAGCTACTGCCGTATTAGGGACAGTTATTACAGCGTTGATGGGAGGATGGGATACTGCACTGAAAATTCTAGTGGTGTTAATGGTGGTTGACTACTTAAGCGGTTTTTTAGCTGCTTACAAGTTGAAAAAAGTCAATTCTGATGTAATGTTTTGGGGCGGCGTTCGAAAGGGCGTCGTTTTTATTGTGGTCATCATCGCGGTCTTGGTAGACGAACTGGTCAATAACGGCTTACCAATCATGCGGACGCTTGTTCTCTATTATTACATTGCACGAGAAGCATTATCCGTCACTGAAAATTTTGCGCTACTCGGCGTTCCGTTGCCACAACAACTGGTGGATGTATTGACGCAACTTCAGGAAGAGAAACAACCACGAGCAATCGATTCAATCATCGAGAACGCTGCAGCGGAAGAAGAACAGGTTACCCCCATCTCAAGCGAAGTAAGCATTGCAGAAGTGAAATTGGATGAAAAACAAAAGGAGGCAAAATAATGTTATACGATAAACGAAACCGCGCAACTTTGAACGAACTGGCACCAAATACAAAACGACTCGCACTCAAGTGGTACGAATTTCTCGTCAAGAACGGTATTGAAGTATTGGTGTACGACGCTCGTCGCACAGTAGCAGAACAAAAAGCCAATGTTGCATCCGGTGCATCACAGACAATGTATTCATACCACATTGTTGGCCAGGCTCTCGATTTTGTACCAGTCAAAGATGGTAAAGCAGTTTGGAATGGCTATAATGCTGCAAAAATTCAGAAAGCGATCAAAGAAGCGCAACGTCTCGGATTCACTTGGGGCGGGGACTGGGACTCTGACGGAAACCAATGGGATGAAACATTCATCGATTCACCACACCTGCAGTATGAATACAAAGGATATGGAACGGATAAGGTACTTGGATCCGCACCAACATCAAAACCTGCAGCTAAACCTAAGCCATCACAAGGTGATGGGAAAGCGATTGTACCGTATCCAGGCAAGCCGCTTTACAAAGGGGCAAAAGGAATGGTCAAAAAGGATATCGAACGCATCCAGCGTGCGGTTGGGGCGTCCGTTACCGGTAAGTACGACAAGCAGACGAAGTCAAAAGTCACCTCATACCAGAAGCGCAAGAAGCTCGATGCAGACGGAGTTGTCGGAAAAGTTACATGGGAACTAATGTTCTGAAATGATATGGAGAACGAAAGTCTCACAAAGGTTATACATTCAAACGCCTTGAAGATGGTTTTTTAAAACCTCAACGAAAGATCTTTGTATAACAAAGGTCTTTTTTATTCTCTTCAAACCAAACGAAACAGGGAATTCAGATGAATCAAAAAGCAATCGCCTTCGTACGCTTAGCTCTACCGTTATACGCCATGATCTATGCTTTGTTGCTATCACTCAGGTATAGCCCGATTTTATTCACGCCTGAAAAGATTGACGCCTTTATCACAGGTGCGATTGGTGTCATCGTTGCCTGGTGGAAGAACAATAACTTCAAACCGGAAGCACAGAAGATGCAGAAGGCGCTCGACGATAAGAAAGCCTACAACAAGCTGAAAGACATCTAACCCATGCCTACCCTCACGGGTGGGCTTTTTTGTCGTTCTTTGGTGGCTTTATATACTCGAAATCAACCCAAGTGTTAACTTCGGGACCACTTGTACGTACTTGTTTAGTACTTAATGTCATTAAATAGCGGTCTGTATGTTCAACATGTAATTGATCCTTGTATCGGAGCGTAACAATTACTTCAGGATTGTTGATATTAGGATTCGTTTTCCAATACTCGTCTAGGTATACATTGCTTAAAATTACAAAAAACTTTGGCAGGTGCATTTCACCGCTTTTATCGTTTTGAATTAGCGGGATATATTGAATGTAGGGAATGACTTCTACTTCTTGCTTTTCGTAAGCATTCGGGTTCTCAATCGGAAATTCATAGGCGATAAAATTAAAATGTTCTCTGCCGAGTTGTCTTAATTCAGGATCAGCTAATAAAAGCCGTACATTTACCCCATCGTAATCTCGAAAAGAATCAATTCCACCACGTAATTTAAATGAATACCTCACATCAAAAGCGTGAGTATTTCCAGTGTTAATAATAGGAACGGTAAAACGACTCATCTTGTACCTTTGCTTAAAGCGAAATTTAGTCATAATTTCATCGGTTTCCCAATCAGAGAAAATACTATCAATTTCAGTTGATACTCTATGGTTAAGTGGTACCAATCGTGGTCTATCAACTTGTTTCTTTTCCTCAATTTGATTATCCAATTGTTTGCTACTTATTTTAGCGGATTTTCTTGCCGATAGTGCAGCCCATAATGCGCCAACCGTTCCTCCAATTTGGATTACATCTTTGAACCATCCTTCCAACACATTCACTCCTCTGTTAGTTGACTACATACTTGAGACTAAATAATAAACTGGGAGATTACAACATTTTTTAAATGGGTAAATATGGATAATCAATGATATGATTAAGACTCCCCATAAGGGAATCCAGGGAGAGGTCGGGCGAAGTCAAGTGGGTGTGGCGACTGGAATTCGCGAAAGGGGACCTCCCCTTTCCCGTTTATTAGTCAAAAACAAAGGTAACTTGCTCATTCGTGATGGTATCTCGATTATTTGGAAGGACGACGTTGATTTTTTTCATGCACGACGTTTTGAGCAATAGATCAACTTGACTACCGGTCGTGAGTGTATCGACGACGCGTTTGATTTCAGTAACGTCCCCAGTGATCGCTAGCTGATTTTCTCCGAGTAGTAAAATCTTCATCTTTTTTTTGCCTCCCGTTCCCACGACGAGCTGCTGCACAATTATATAAATTTATGAGTATTTACCACCTATAGAATACTTAGAAACACAATGAGGTGTGCAATTTTTAATTGCACACCTCATTGCACACTTATAGTAAAAACGTGCGATTGCACACCTGATTTCACACTAGCAATACTTCTAAAAGTGACGCAGAATCAATCATGTTTGAGAACAGTTTCGCGTAACTTCCTATTATATAGTAGGCAATTGGAGTTTCCCCGTCTCATCGACGAACATGACGTATTTTTTCGCAGTGTTGTTCGACGCTCTAGGAATCATTTTTGATTCATGGCGCGAATTCGATTTAGGTGTTGCCAATCAGATTCCTCCTCGCGCGGTTCTACAGGACCAGTTGTAACTGTCTCCCACACTATACTGTGTACGACAAGTATACCAAGATTTCCTGCTAAAAAAAGTAAAACCTTAAGTGAGAGAAATCACTGCATCAGTTGATCGATATAGCGAACAGACTTAATCGTTTCATTGAAACGTTTTAAACTTGTTTTTGGTTGGAACGCCTGGACTGATAGTTGTTTCAGTTGATCGACGGCACTCTCGACCATCGCCGGGCGTAAATAAGGGCTGTTCTGCGCATTATGTTGCCAATCGGCGATGAGCACATCTGCTTGTTCGACGAACGGAATGACATCCTCGTTGAAGTCATATTCTGTTCCGGCGCGACCTGCTTGATAAATTTTTTCGATTTCTTGAAGTAACGGTTCAATTGTCATTTGTTTTTAACTACTCCTCTCGGCCGATACGATACAATCACATATCATGGTACAATAAACGCGATAGGAGGGGAATCGTTTTGAATTATCCGAACGGTAAAAAATTTCAAAAGCCTCTCGAACCTCATGGAACGACGATAAAAAAAGCACGCTCACAAGCATCGACGTTTTCTAATCGGGGGATGAAGCTTGAAAAATTGATTAATGAAAGCAATACGTTTTACTTGACGCATAATCGGGCAATTATTCACAAGAAGCCAACCCCCCTTCAAATCGTTCAAGTCGATTACCCGAAACGTTCTGCGGCTGTCGTGAAAGAAGCCTATTTCAAACAACCGTCGACGACCGATTATAATGGTGTCTATCGGGGGAAATATATTGATTTTGAAGCGAAGGAAACGAATCATAAAACCTCTTTTCCACTCAAGAACTTCCACCCCCACCAAATCGAACACATGCGACAATGCGTAGCACATGGAGGAATTTGTTTTGTCATCATTCGGTTCAGTATGTATAATGTGCAATATGTGCTTTCAGTCGAGCACGTGTTCCCTTGGTGGGAGCAATTAGAAACGGGTCGTAAATCAATTCCGCTCGACCAAATCGAACAACATGGTATAAAAATCAAGACAGGTGCGTTCCCTGCGATCGATTATCTCGAAGCAGTAGACGAATTATATTTCACTTGAGAAACTTACGGATTGAAGGAGAAGGATAGCATATGGAAAGAAGTCGTGTCGCACGTCGTGAAGAAACGAAGACGTCAACTAAACAATCGAATCGGACGAAACGTCCGAAAAAAAAGAAGTCCGGTGGTTCAGGTGGATCTGGAAAAGGTCCACTTTTTAAAAAGCTATTAATGATTGCAACCGGCTTATTCATCATCATGATGCTTGTCGGAGGTGGGTTTGCTGCGTATGCGATTGCCACTGCTCCGGAACTCGATGAGACGAAACTACGGGATGCGCTCCCGCTGAAAATTTATGCGAGCAACAAAGAGGAAATCAAACAGGGTGGAACGAGTCGCGAGTACGTCTCGATTAAAGAAGTTCCTGAAGTCGTCAAAGACGCCTTCATCGCGATTGAAGATCGACGTTTTTACCAACACAAAGGGATTGACTTCCGTCGTCTCGGTGGAGCGATCATCGCGAACATCACCGATGGATTCGGCTCGGAAGGGGCATCAACAATCACGCAACAGGTCATCAAACAATCGTTTTTAAGTTCTGAAAAAACAATCACACGGAAAGTACAAGAACAGTGGTTAGCGATTCGTCTAGAACAAGACTACACGAAAGATCAAATTTTAGAAATGTACTTGAATAAAAACTACTATGGTCAGAATTCGTTCGGAATTCAGACGGCTTCAAAAGCCTATTTCAATAAGACAGTCGATAAATTAGATTATGCAGAAGCAGCGATGCTTGCCGGATTGCCACAGCGTCCGACAGCATATGACCCGATTAAAGGGGATCCGAAGTTAACGAAGGGGCGTCAAACACAAGTATTAGATGCGATGTTGACGACAGGCGTCATCACGCAAAAACAACGTGACCAAGGAGTCGATCAACCGATTTCTAAATTGATTGATCCCGCTCCAAAATCGACGACAGATGCTTCGTACGATAGCGTCATCTTTGATATGGTCTCAAAAGAATTAGAAGATGTCTTTGGTCTTGAAGGAAAAGACATCTATGGCCAAGGACTCAAAATTTATACATCGATTGATAAACCGATGCATGATTATATGAATGAAGCCATTAAAGAAGACAAAGTCGTACAATTACCAGATTATGCCGAAGCTGCGGCCTCTGCCGTCAACACAAAAACGGGTGAAGTCTTAGCCGTCGTCGATGGAAAAAATCCAGGGGAAGACACGGCACGCCGTAACTACGCGAATGAACCGCACCAACCGGGTTCTTCTGCGAAACCCTTCTTCGCGTATGGTCCAGCGATTGAAAATGAAAAATGGTCGACAGCAAAACAAATCACGGACCAAGAAACGAAGATTAACGGCAAGACGATTCAAAACTATTACGACGGTTACAAAGGAACAAACACGATTCGAAACTGGTTGAAGATTTCAGCCAATACGCCGGCAATCCAAACGTTCCAAGAGATTGGTGGCGATGCGGTCGAATCGTTTGCTGCTAAATCTGGTTTGGCATTAGAAAAAGATGAATCAATTTCTCCAGCGTACGCAATCGGTGGGATGAAACACGGATTCAACACGACTGAGATGGCGGGCGCTTATGCGACACTCGGAAACGGTGGCGATTATGTGGAGCCACACATCATCAAGTCAATTGAGTACAGTGATGGATCAAAAATCAAATCACCAATCAAATCGAAAAAAGCGATGGAAGACTATACAGCCTATATGTTGACGGACATGCTTCGTGACGTCCTGAAGCCGGGCGGTACGTTCCCGACGGCTGGACTTTCATTTGATGCAGCAGGAAAAACCGGAACGACGAATGCCTATAAGGATGTTTGGTTCGTTGGTTATACTTCTGATGTCTCCATTAGTGTTTGGACAGGAACGACGACATCTGGAAATAATAACGGGATCGGCCTCGAAGGGCAAACCGAGAGTAGAATGGCACAAAACCTATGGAAAGATTTTGTGACCAAAACACGTGACCGGACACCAGCGCCGTTCGAACAACCAAGCTCGGTCCTCAGTATCGGTGACGAACTGTATGTGAAAGGAACGAAGGAGCCGGTCGTCGAAAAAAAGGCCGTACCAGCTCCGACTGGATTGCAAGCTTCTTACGATGAAGAAGCGCAGTCAGGTGAGCTGACTTGGAATTACAACGATTCAGCGTTGCGGACGAACGGATACGATAGCGTAACATTTGAAGTATCGATGAAAGATCCGGATGGCAATACATCGGTTCTTGGGACGAGTTCGACGAATCGAATTGGTATCAACAGTCTAAAACCAGGACGAACAGAGTTCACACTCGTCGCGAAAGCATCAGGAGAAGAGTCAGGTCCTGTTGCGACGTCAGTCACAGTCGCTGAACCAGAGACTGAGGAACCAGTGACGGATGAACCGACGACCGATGAACCGGCAACAGATGAACCGGCAACAGATGAACCGGCAACGGATGAACCGACGACAGACGAACCGACGACCGATGAACCGGCAACGGACGAACCGACGACCGATGAACCGACAACGGACGAACCAGCGACGGATGAACCGGCAACGGACGAACCGGCAACGGATGAGTCAGTCTCTACACAATCAACGGATGAAAAAGCAAAAGAAAATGATAAGAAAAAACAATCCGATAAAGAAAAGACGGACAAAAAAGAGGATTCCCAAAGCACGGAATAAGAAACAGAGGAATGAATTGAAGGTCAAGACTGAAGTGGCGAACCTGTCGCTACAGTCTTACCTCTTTTTTTTTGTATAATGAGTGAAGAAGGAAGGAAGTGAGTCGATGGAACCGAGACAATCACTCGTTACTTATTTAGAGGAATTAAAAGCTGATCGCGCCTTTATGGAGCGCGTCACATATATGAAGACGATGGAAGCTACAGCAGGACGGTACTCACCTTTTCCGGAACAGATGCCAAAACGATTACAACAAGCTATCAAAGCACGTGGCATCGATGCCTTATACCGGCATCAAGCATTAGCATTTGATCAAGTCATGGCAGGGAAATCGACGGTCATCGTCACGCCGACGGCTTCCGGGAAAACATATTGCTTTAATTTACCGATTCTCTCGCATCTACTGGAGCATCCGAACGACCGGGCACTGTATCTCTATCCGACGAAAGCTCTCGCACAAGATCAAAACAGTGAACTGCTCGAGTTGATTGATGAGCTCGAAGCACCGATTCGTTGTTTTACGTATGACGGAGATACGTCACCGACGATTCGGACGAAAGTCCGCAAAGCGGGGAACATCGTCATTACAAATCCAGATATGCTTCACTCGGGCATTTTGCCGCATCATACGAAGTGGATTGAACTGTTCGAAAACCTGAAGTATATCGTCATCGATGAGTTGCATACGTACCGTGGCGTCTTCGGGAGTCACGTCGCGAATGTCATCCGACGGTTACGCCGGATTTGTCACTATTACGGGAGTGACCCTGTCTTCATCATGACGAGCGCGACGATTGCCAACCCACAAGAACTGGCGGAACGGCTGATTGAGAAGCAGGTCAGTCTGATCGATGACAACGGTGCTCCGACCGGGCGAAAACATTTCATCGTCTATCAACCACCAATCGTCAATGCCCAACTCGGAATTCGACGTTCGGCGACACTCGAAACCAAACAACTGGCATCCCGATTCATCAAAAAGAAGTTTCAGACGATCGTCTTTGCCCGTTCACGTGTCCGCGTCGAGGTGTTGCTGACGTATCTACGCAGTTTGATTCGCCATGAACTCGGTCCGAAATCGATTGAAGGATACCGTGGTGGTTATTTACCGACGGAGCGACGTGATATCGAACGGCGTCTAAGAAAAGGTGAAATCACCGGCATCGTCTCGACGAATGCGTTAGAACTGGGCGTCGATATCGGTCAATTGCAAGTCTGTATCATGAATGGTTATCCGGGAACGATTGCTTCGCTTTGGCAACAGGCCGGGCGTGCCGGAAGACGGCAAGATGATGCTTTAATCATCCTCGTCGCCTCGTCCGGGATGCTCGATCAATACGTGGCAGAACGACCGGAGTTATTTTTAAATCAATCACCAGAGGCGGCACGACTCGATCCCGATAATTTAATCATCGCCGTCGACCATATAAAATGTGCCGCATTCGAACTTCCGTTTCGGCAAAGTGAAAGATTCGGCACACTCGAGACGGAAGATATTCTCGAGTATTTAGTTGAAGAACGTGTCCTGCATCAGCGGGGAGAGCGTTTCTATTGGATGAATGATGCGTTTCCGGCACATGAGATCTCGTTACGCTCAAGTGATCAAGAAAACGTCGTCATCGTCGATCAGACGGAAGTCCCGAATCGGGTCATCGGTGAGATGGATACATTTAGTGCAATGACGTTACTTCACGATGAAGCGATTTACTTGCATGGGGCGGATCAATATCAAGTCGAGACACTCGATTTTGAGGAGAAAAAAGCGTTCGTCCGTGCCGTTGATGTCGATTATTATACCGATGCTAATTTTTCAGTCGATTTGTCTGTCCTTGAAGAAGATGAAAGCTATTCGAATGATCTGTTTAGTGTGGCCCGTGGTGATGTCAGTGTTCGTGGGATGGCGACGATGTTCAAAAAAATTAAGTTCGGTACCCACGAAAACATCGGGTCTGGTCCGATTCATTTACCTGAACGGGAAATCCATACGACAGGCGTCTGGTTTACGTTGCCTGCTACATCTGCTTCCAGTACGGAGCTCGAACAAGTACTGGAAGGGGTCGCGAACAGCCTACGGCGTGTGGCACCTCTTTATTTAATGTGTGACGCGAGTGATGTTTTCGTCGTGCCGCAAGTCAAGGCGACACACACGCAGAAACCGACCATCTATTTGTATGACCGGTATCCTGGAGGGGTCGGCTTAGCTTCTTCAATCTATAAACAACGGAGCATCATGTTACGGGCAGCACGCGACTCGATTGAGACATGTCCCTGCCTTGACGGTTGCCCGGCCTGTATCGGCATGGTCGGTCTCGCAGACGAAAAGGAGCGGACGATTCAGATGTTGACTGAGATGGAAAGGGAGTTAACATGAAAAATAAATTAAGACGAATGTTAAAACCGACGAATCAGGAGAGTGGACAACGGCAAACGATAGAAAAGACTTCGACGCACGCCGTCGATCCGAAGATTGCGAACGAACAAGCCGCCTGGGTGGAGAAGGGGGCGGAAATTTTAACGTTCGAAGATGAGTGGATCGTTCGAATCGATCAGCGCTATCCACTGACAGAAAGCCATGGACACCGGACGTTTGGTGCCGGGTACGAATCACTCCAACTACCGCATCCACCACTCGCGCTCGATGTCCCGCTCGAACAGATCATCTTTTTCGATACGGAAACGACCGGTTTACGTGGAACGGGGACAACGATTTTTTTGATGGGGTTCGCCCGTTTTGAACAAGGCGAGCTATTGATGCGGCAATACTTCCTGCCGCATCCGCACTATGAAGCAGCTTTTTATCATCACTTTTTGACTGATATCGGAGAAGACGTCCGATTCGTCACCTATAACGGAAAAAGCTTTGATTGGCCGCAAATCAAGACGCGACATGTCTTCGTCCGTGAACGTGTACCGCGTCTGCCGAAAGTCGGTCACCTGGATTTACTCCATGTCTGTCGGCGGATTTTTAAAGGGTTATCCGATTCGTACCGTCTGACAGCGATGGAAGAGCAAATCGGATTTGAACGAGCGGGTGATTTGCCAGGATTTTTAGCCCCGATGCATTACTTTCAATACGTCGAACATCAAAATCCGTCCATCATGGATGGCGTCCTTGAACATCACCTGCATGACTGTCTGACACTTGTCAGTCTGTACGATGAATGCAATCATCTCGTGACCCATCGAAAAGAGGTATCACCTCGAATTGGGGAAAACATTGCCGTCTGGTTAGCCGATTTAGGCATCAATGAGCAATCGGTCGAGCATTTTCATCAGGCAAACGATCTATCGGCAGAAGGTTGGTTACGGCAAGGACTTCTGCACAAAAAAATGAAACGGCATCAGGAAGCAGTCAACTGCTTTGAAAAGAGTGAGACATTCCGCGGATACATCGAGTTGGCGAAATGGGCGGAGCACATTGCAAAAGAGCCACAGCTTGCTTATGATTATACTGAGCAAGCAAAACAACTGTTAGAAGGACAGGTGTTACTAACAACACGGCGGGAACGTTTGACCGCTGAACTTACACATCGGAGCAATCGGTTACAAAGGAAGTGTCAAGAATGAAAGTCGTTGCCATCACGGGTTATAAGCCAACTGAACTAGGAATTTTTGATCAAAAACATCCTGGTATTCCGGTTATCAAAGCGGCGTACCGCGAACGCTTGATTCGACTCATTGAAGACATGGGGACGACATGGTTCGTAACAAGCGCGACTCCAGGCTGTGAACTGTGGGCCTGTGAAGTCATCTTAGAACTAAAAGCAGACTATCCGGACATTCGTCTCGGGATTTTATTGCCCTTTTTAGAGCAAGAGGCTAAATGGAAGGAACCTGTACAAGCTCAGTATTTAGCGGTACTGAACCAGGCGGACTTCGTCGATGCAATCAGCCAAAAGCCTTATGAGAATCCGAGTCAGCTTCGTAACAAAACGGAATTCATGATTGAAAAAAGCCAAGGTCTGTTATCCGTTTTTGATGAAGAACACGGTGGCTCAGCGAAGTATCTCGTCGAGCGTGCTAGAATAGAGATGGAACGGACCGATTATCAACTGTTCTTAATCACACAAGATGATTTATCGATGATGGAACAGGAACTGAACTATAATGATCAGTGGGAGTGAAGACGATGTATAAACCCTTATTGACAGCAGATGATATTTACAAAAAAGAATTTAAGACGGGCCTACGCGGTTACGTGATTGAAGAAGTGGATGGATATTTGGATCAAGTCATCAAAGATTACGAAGGATTCGAGCGCGAAATCGAGCGTTTGAAGAAAGAACTAGAAGCAGCAAAAGCGACGGCGCCGAAACCCGAAGAGCGAATCGTTGAGGCGGAAGCCCCAGTGTCTAATCCATCGAATTATGACATGCTACGCCGGATTTCAAATCTTGAAAAAGCTGTTTTTGGACGTCCTCACCAAGAAAATCAATAAACGTCAAGACATCTACTTAAAAAGAAGTGGATGTCTTTTTTTGTTACGAAATTCCCCTGATTTTGAAAGCGCACACCGCTTGTGCAAAAGGATGGTAAACTAACTAATAATACATAGACGTAAGGGGAGACAATATGTTACAGGTGATGGCAAAAAAAATGACACCTCTAGAAGACCGGCGTTTCTTTTCCTTTAAACGTTCAGTTCCAAGTAAGGTGAACGACTTAGAACTCGTCTGTGATCAAGTGCGACATATTTGTCGGTACGATTGGATGTTATTTGAAAACGTCGAGCTCGACCGCCGCATGAAGATTGAATTTGCCTTAATCGGGCCAAAAGGATTGTTTTTAGTCCTTGTCAATCAAGAGGCTGCTGTATTGCTAAGTGATCAAACCTATCACGTCGAAGACGAGCAACGTGTTCAACGGGTTGAACAACGGCACCCAGTAATAGAGGCACAACGCCTCACGAAACATGTCAGATCACTTTTAAAGGCGGAAGGCGTGTCGATTCCTGTTCACACGATGATAGTATTCAAACAAGCGCCAAAGTTGCGTATGACGCGGGTTAAGTTTCCGATTGGCCAGTCCTTTGCCGCCATCAAGCCATGGATCGCAAGACGACAAGGAACTCCTGTCACGGAGAAAGATCGTAAACAGGTTGCTTTTATACTGGCAAACCATCAAAAATAAGCAACCTCTCAACTTACGGAGAGGCTGCTTATTTTTTAACGTCTTTTTTTAGGTTGAGTGAGAAAACGTTCGACACGGTCGATATCTTCTTTAAGTGCATAAATTGCAACACGATCGGCTAAATCTTTACTGAACCTTCGGAAAAAGATAGAGGTTTTAACACCTCGTTCGAGCCGGACTTCAAAACCGGCATCCGCTAGTAGCTCGTAATCTCGATGAAGCTGTTCGCCTTTTTCTCCAAATTCTTCACCGACGAGGACCCAACGCAAAGACTCTTTTGTGCGACGGGCGACGATGATGATGAACAGAACAACTAGAACGATGATCAAAAAGTATCGTATATTCATAAACTCCATGGATCTTATCACCTCATACCTATCATACGTGCTTACCGGGCATAAAGTAAACGTTCAAGGTAGCGAGAGAAAGGTTTAATCTTCAAGCCTTGCTGACGATAAGCGATGTAGCCGTCTGGACGAATCAAATACAGACCACATTGCTTAATCCCGAACTTCCGTGCGAGTTCTCCCCCCTGGTCGACGACCCCGTCTTCTTTTAGCTCTTGATGAATCGAGACGGTCTCAAACAGGTCCGGATAGGAGTAGGCGAGTTCTTTATAAGGGGTCAGTTCTGATTCATCGGACTGACGCGGTAAAAAGAGCAGCAATAAGAAATTTCGATCAGCGCGACGTAGCAGTAACTCATTTTTTTTCGTCCGCGGATTTACAACTTCGCTGTACGGCATCGGTTCACCCGGTTTCGGTGCAAGTAAGCCAAATCTCCCTTGCGTGACAAACGTATCGGATGGATGATAGTTACTATTCAATTGAGCAATCCGGTTCGTCACGTAATGATGAAGCGGTGTGATTTTTAAACTGTTCCGAATGACTTTTTCTTGCAGAGGTAGTAAAAATGGCACATTGATTTGCAACAATTCAGTCGCAAGGTTCGTCGAACGTAAAATTCCACGTGCCGCTTCCCGCCGTTCCGTACTATAAGAGTCGAGCAACGGGAAACTTGCTTTAAACTCATGAACACACCAAAGCTTCCAGGCTAGATTCATCGCGTCTGCGATTCCCGTATTCATCCCTTGTCCGCCGACAGGCGAGTTAATATGCGCTGCATCACCGATTAAGTAAATCCGGTGGTGACCAAACTTTTCGATGATTCGATTGTGGACACGGAACATGGAATACCAATGGACTTTTTTAAGTTTAAAGGGTACTTTCGCCCGATTTTTAAGAAAGTCTTCAATCGCCGCATGATCTGTCGGTACGACACCGTCCGTTAAATTGCCCGTAATTCGAAATAAGTTTGATTGTAATGGGAACGACTCGATTACTCCATGATCGGAAAAGAAAATATGGACTTCTTCTGACGAAAGCGGCCAGTCGACTTCAATATCAGCAAGCGCCCAAGATTCCTTGAACGACTTGCCACTGAAGGGAAGTCCTAGTTCACGCCGGACGAAGCTGTTCGCACCGTCTGCGCCGACTACGAACGAGGCATCGACTGTCTCGACGACATTGTTTTTTCGAATCGATGCCGTGACGAATGTTGGAAATTGAGCGAAGCCGGTCAACTCGGTATCCCGTTCGACACGATGTCCGTAATCAAGTAGGCGTTGTTCAAGAATCCGTTCCGTTTCACTTTGAGGTAAGAGTGTTACAAATGGGAAAGGTGTATTCAAATCCGTAAAATCAAGTTTTGCTTGCCAAGCTCCATTCACATAGAGATTTCCTTGATTAATCTTAATCGCTTCTGCCATCAGTTCCTCGGCAACACCGAGACGGGCAAACAATTCAAGTGAGCGTGCTTGAATACCGATTGCCTTTGAGACGACAGATGGTCCGCTCGCTCGCTCGATGATCCGGAATGTTAAGCCATACCGTGAGAGCGCGAGTGCAAGTGTCAATCCGGTCGGTCCGGCCCCGATAATCAATACATCTATGTTTTTCTTCACGAATAAGCCCCCCTTATTTTACTTCTTAGCCAAAAGTAGCTACCATTAAACTATACACCTAGCGGCTAACCGCAAGAGAGGATGAGTCGGTTGAACGAACAGTTATTTACAGCAGACCGTTTAGTAGCGAATTTCAAAGAGTATATTCGACAAAATGAGGCATATATGACAAAGACACAAGCATTGAATGCGTATTATAAAGTCGTTTCGGGCTCGATTCTTGCAGACCGAATCGCGAAGAACGCCGATTTGATTGTTCGGATGCGTCACTTAGAGGAAGCGTATCAGAGAGTTTCGCAGGAAGGACGATGAATAATCCCGTATTCGATCAAATCAAAGATGTATTCAAATCGACAAGGGACAGCCTTCCGCGGCAAGCAGCAGCAGTTCTTGTCCCGTTAGTCGAACGCGACGGGGAAATCTGCCTCCTCTTTCAAGTGCGGGCAAAAACGTTACGTTCGCAACCCGGAGAGATTTCTTTTCCGGGTGGACGAATCGATGTCGGAGAACAACCGAAAGAAGCGGCAATCCGGGAAACGCGAGAAGAACTCAATGTGACAGTGGAAGAAATTGAAGTCATCGGGACGTTAGAACCGCTCGTGACACCGAACCGCTCCATCATCTATCCATACGTCGGAATCATACAAGCGAATCAAATTGATCCCTCTCCGGATGAAGTCGATCATATTTTTTATGTCCCGTTAAACGCACTGTTGAACGCGCGTCCGATTGAAGGAGAGATGGAATGGCGAATTCGCCCGGGGAAAGCGGTTCCGACAAGTCGGATGGCGAATCGGGAAGCTTATCTTGATCGGACGTACAAAGTCGTCGAACATTTTTATGAGCATGAGGACTACTTGATTTGGGGATTGACGGCAAAGATTCTTCGCCAAGTGTTGAGTATGATTTCACGATACTAGCTTTTTTGTGAGTTCTTTTATATGATTAGTACTATCTGAACGTGTCAGGAGATGATTGAGATGGAAGAAACAGAAGAGTTATTTGATTATATCGTGGGCGATATGGTCAAAACGAAAGAAGGATGGGTCGCGGAAGTTACGGCTGTATTAACAAATACGGTTGTCGGTGATCTCTCGCATACAAAAAACTTTGAATCACTTGGATTCGAATTTGAAAAACAAGTTCTCCTCAAATCAGAGATTGAATTGTTAGAACGTAAAACAAAATAACACGGGACCCGACAACATATTGTCGGGTTTTTTGTTTGATTGAACCACCTCCACTTCGCTTAGAGGTGGAGGCTTCCTGAGCTATTCAATCTATCGGTCGAAAATTGATCAGGCTAACCCCGTCGTCCCGACGGTGGACCGTTTATCTTGCCCGAAGACGATTCATCTCCTATTTACACGAGGAGTTCACCCTGAACGTTTAGAAGTGGGAGATGAATCGTCTGATTTTGAATAAATATTCAAAGCGTGGATGAAAAGTTATAAACAAATCAGTCATTTGATCGCTGAATCGATTGGATGACCTCAATTTTAAGAATAAATTAACAGAATTTCATGAACAATCGTAATCATTACAAAGACGTTACAAGAATAAAAAGATGACAGAACGGTAACAATCATAGAAATGGCTTGATATCAACGATAAGAGCATATTTTGAAAGCGTGTAACCATTTCGTTACTTTTTGACAGATATATTTCAAATGACCTTTTAGGGTTTTCATCCGCAAATTCATCATGGTAAGGTGTTCGAGCCGTTAAAGGCCGGAAAGGTTGTTTTGAAAGATGAAACTAAAACAGATCGTACTTACAATCATTTTTACTTTTACAGGACTTATTCTTTTACCACATATGCATACGGAAGCCGCACAAATTGGAATCGGGACGGAAAAGAAAATCGTCCAAAATCCGCTCCAGATGAAACGAGAGGCTATTCGATTGGAAAAAGAGAAGCAAGCAGCAAAACGAGCTGAAGAACAGGCGAAACAACGTGCTGCAGAACAGGCAGCGCAACAAGAACGTGAACGCCAGGCGAAAGCCGAGCAGGAAGCAAAGCAAAAAAAGGAAACATTAGAAAAGGCAGAAGCACAGAAAAAACAACAAGCACAAGACGAAGCGAAACGTAAACAACAGGAAAATCAAAAAGAAGCGGCATCGACTGTCGAACCAAAAAAAGTAGCTGCCAAAAATGAAACTGGTGGGCGCCAAGAGACATTTGAAACGACGGCTTATACGAATGATGCAGCGCTGAATGGTTCATATGATGGAAAAGTTTTAACGGCTTCAGGCTATGATGTTACACATACGATTCATTTTGAAGGCCGACGGATTGTTGCGGTTGATCCAAACGTCATCCCCCTCGGTACGAAAGTGCATGTTGAAGGATTTGGAGATGCGATTGCTCTCGATACGGGAGGCGTCATCCATGGGAAAATCATGGATTTAATGATGGAAACGGAACAAGAAGCAATCAACTGGGGCCGACGTTCGGTCCAAGTTACGATTTACGAATAAGACTAAAAGAGTCATCTCGACCGAACGTTTCGGTCGAGATGGCTCTTTTTTAATGAAACTGCTAAAAAATCAGGTTTTGGAAACACTGATTAAGGGGAATTTTACAAAGATAATAAAACAAATAGGAAACGGAGGGATCATCTGTGATTGAATTTAAAGAAGTCGGAAAAACTTATGCCGACGGAACAAAAGCGGTCCAAAATTTGAATTTTACAGTGGAAGAAGGCGAAATCTTTTGTTTGATTGGTCCATCTGGTTGTGGAAAGACGACGACGATGAAGATGGTCAACCGATTGATTGATCATACAGCAGGTCAGATATGGATTAATGGAGAGCCGATCATGTCGATTGATGAACATGAACTTCGCCGGAAAATCGGCTATGTTCTGCAACAAATTGCACTTTTTCCCCATATGACGATTGAAGAAAATGTCGCTGTCGTTCCGCAGTTGTTAAAGTGGGACAAGAAAAAAGTTGCGAAGCGCGTCGACACATTATTCGAGTTGACGGGTCTTAATGAAAATTTAAAAAAGAAATATCCAAGTGAACTATCGGGTGGACAACAACAACGCGTCGGCGTCATGCGTGCGCTCGCTGCAGAGCAAGATGTCATTCTGATGGATGAACCATTTTCAGCCCTTGATCCGATTTCTCGAGACCAACTTCAAAATGACTTGATTCGATTGAACGGTGAACTCGGTAAAACGATTTTGTTCGTCACCCATGACATGAATGAAGCGTTGAAGCTCGGCAGTCGCATCTGCTTGATGAACGAGGGCGAAATCGTATTTATCGGAACAAAAGAGGAAGTCTTAGCGAGTGACGATCCCTTCATCAAAGAGTTCATGGGACAAGTCAGGGGGACGATATGATGAACGGTTTAGTCGAAACGTTTCAAAATCGAAAAGAAGAGTTACTGCAGGCATTAATCGAACATATTCAACTTTCGGTCATTTCGTTATTAATCGCATGTTTGATTGCCATTCCTTTAGGCGTTTACTTATCACGAAATAAAAAAATTAGTGAATGGTCGATTGGTGTGACATCCGTCATCCAAACGATTCCTTCTCTCGCACTACTCGGACTGATGATTCCGCTTGTTGGAATCGGCACACTCCCGTCTGTCATTGCACTTGTTCTATATGCTCTTTTACCAATCGTCCGTAACACGTTTACGGGATTAGCAGAAGTCGACCCTTCAATTAAAGAAGCGGCCCGTGCCTGCGGAATGACACCGACGCAAAGTTTGTTGAAGGTTGAGTTACCGCTCGCTTTACCGGTCATGATGGCTGGTGTTCGGACAGCGATGGTTCTTATCATCGGGACGGCGACGATTGCTGCTTTGATTGGGGCAGGGGGACTCGGATCGATCATCTTGCTCGGAATCGACCGAAATGATAACAATCTCTTATTATTAGGAGCTATCCCGGCAGCCTTACTCGCGTTATTGTTCGATTTTTTATTACGTCAGACGGAAGTCGCCACAAAAAAACGGCAAACGAGCCGGATGGTCGTCGCCCTGGCCTTGATTGCGACACTGATTATCACGCCGTTCGCACTCGGACGGACGGAACAACCTGACTTGGTCGTCGCCGGGAAATTAGGGGTCGAACCAGAAATCTTAATGAACATGTATAAAATCGTCATCGAGGATGAAACGGACTTAAACGTCCAAGTCAAACCGAACTTCGGAAAGACGACGTTCGTCTATAAAGCCTTGCAATCGGGTGATATCGATCTGTACCCGGAATTCACAGGGACGGTCCTTGCTAGCTTAACGAATGAAAAACCGGTCTCAAATGATGCACAAGCGGTTTACGAGCAAGCACGAGATGGATTGGTCAAACAGGACCTCGCGCTTTTACCGCCGATGGACTACAATAACACCTACGCCATCGCAGTTCCGAAAAAAATCGCGGAACGGTATGACTTAAAAACGATTTCCGACATCAAGCGGGTTGCGAGTCAATTAACGGCAGGCTTCACGTTAGAGTTTAAAGATCGTCAAGATGGTTACAAAGGGATTCAAGAAAAATATGGTGTCAATTTTAAAGAAGTCGTGACGATGGAACCGAAATTACGATACAAGGCAATCGAATCAGGAGACATCGAAGTCATCGATGCCTATTCGACCGATCCGGAAATCGCGAAATATGACATGGTCGTCTTGAAAGACGATCAACAACTGTTCCCTCCGTATGAAGGGGCACCTCTGTTGCGCCAAGAGACGCTTGATGAGTACCCGGAAGTCGGGCAAGCATTAAAGAAATTAGATGGAAAAATCACGGATGAAGAAATGTCTAAAATGAATGAAGAAGTCGCCTATGGTGGTAAAACTGCCAACGAAGTGGCAAATAATTATTTGAAGAAAGAAGGAATCATTCAATGAAACTATTGATGATTAGTAACCCTTCCGCCGGGACGAACCGGAGTGGTCTTCTAGAAGATGTTATTAGTCCACTTGCGGAACAATTCAATGAAATCGTCATTAAGCAAACGAGTCGGGCAGGAGATGCACAGGAGTTTGCAGAAGAAGCGGGAGACTTCGATGCCCTTGTCGTCCTCGGTGGAGATGGAACCGTATTTGAAGTCATTAATGGATTAGCTAAACTGGAGACGCGTCCGATTCTTGGCATCGTGCCAGGGGGAACGTGTAACGATTTTGCACGGACACTCGGTTTACCGATGGTGCCGCGTCTTGCTGCAGAGATGATTGCGACCCAACAAATCGTCGAAGTCGATCTTGGACAAGTCAACGATACGTACTTCCTTAACTTTTTGGGTCTCGGATTAATTGCTGAAGCATCAATTGGCATTGATACAGAAGAAAAAGTCCGACTTGGGAAAATGGGGTATTATCTGTCAACCATCCGCTCAAGCTTGGATGCAAAACCGTTTGCCTACGAACTTGAATTAAATGAAGGGCAAAAAATGACAGGAGAAGCCGTTTTGATTTTAGCAGCGAATGGCGAGTCGCTTGGGGGAATTGAAACGAATCTATCGAACGGTGCATACAATGATGGGAAACTGGATTTAGTGATTGTCGATGAAGTCAACTTAGCGACAATCCGTGACGTGATCCTTCAAAAAATCGGACTGGCAAACGACCCATCTTTCACGCACATCTTAACGAGTGGTTTTACCTTAAAAACGGATTCTCCGAAAGTCATCGATACGGATGGTGAGAAGGCGCTGAACTCGCCTGTCGAGGTGAAGGTCTTACCGGAGTTCTTGAAAATGTACGCTGGACAAAATCGTAAACTAAATCGGACTTAACAAGATTGTATCAGGAGAGACAAAAAAGATTCGAAGAAGAATCCATGTCTCTCCTTTTTTAGTGTATAAGCTTTTTGTTTTAATACAAACATGCGAATATGCGGTTATGCTTTGACGCTTTAAAGAAAATGTTTGATAAAGGATGACTTCTTGATTTAACTTTTGTACAATAAGGAAGTATTTTTGAAAAGGAGGTGGAGTACCATGAAAAGCAATGCATGGGCTTCAAAAGTTGGGTTTATCTTAGCAGCAGCAGGATCAGCGATTGGACTCGGTGCGATATGGAAGTTTCCATATACGACAGGAACGAATGGTGGAGGCGCTTTTTTACTACTATTTTTAGTGTTCACCTTGCTCCTCGGTCTCCCGGTATTGATTGCAGAATTTTTAATCGGTCGAACGAGTGGAAAAACGGCGTTGCGCGCTTTCGAAGAGTTGGGTCATAAGAAATTCACCTTTATTGGCGTGTTAGGTGTCATCACCTGTTTCTTACTCTTATCCTTTTACAGCGTCATCGGGGGATGGGTATTGATTTATACGGTTCTTGGTTTTTCCGGAAATTTGACTTCCATGAGTGGGGATCAGTTAGGAGAACTCTTCGGAACGATATCCGCCTCTCCACTCTATGCGATTTTAGGCCAAGTCGTATTCCTCATCATTACGGGATTAATCGTCTTGCGAGGTGTTCAGTCGGGAATTGAAAAAATGAGTAAAATCTTGATGCCATTATTATTCCTTTGTTTCATTATATTAGTGAGTCGGTCATTGACCCTTGAAGGTGCAAGTGAAGGGGTTCGTTTCTTCATCGAACCGGATTTCTCAGCGCTGAACCGGACATCGGTCCTGAGTGCGCTCGGACAAGCCTTCTTTTCATTATCGCTCGGCGTCTCCGCAATGTTGACGTATGCCTCGTATATGAAAGAGCGTGGTCAAATCAATCGGTCAGCAGGATGGATCGTCTCTTTAAACATCGTCGTGTCATTACTAGCCGGATTCGCGATCTTCCCAGCGGTCTTCGCTTCAGGTCTTGATCCTGCTGAAGGTCCTTCACTCTTATTCATCGTGTTACCAACAGTATTCAGCCAAGTCCAATTTGGAACAGTCTTCTTAACGTTGTTTTTCTTACTCTTTGCTTTCGCGTCGATCACTTCTTCAATCGCGATGCTAGAAGTTGTGGTTTCATCGATTACTGATCGAAAAGAAGATGCGACCGTCCAAAATAAGAAACGTAATACCATTATTACGACAATCCTTGTCGCAATAGTAGGTGTTCCATCAGCACTCTCCTTTGGAGTCGCGAGCGACATCATGTGGTTCGATAAGACAATTTTTGATTGGATGGATTTCCTCGTATCGAATATTTTGATGCCAATCGGTGCACTCTTGATTTCAATATTTGCTGGATTTAAACTTGATCGGGCGATTGTCGAACGTGAGCTAGCGACAGGTCCCCTGTTAAAACGAATGATTCCATTTTGGCGCTTTAGTGTATGCTACTTGAGTCCGCTCGCCATTTTAATCATTCTGATTTGGCCACTCGTATTCTCTTGAATGTTTGATTGAATCAGAATATGATCACGAGCACTAGCTTTCGTTTTGATTAACGGAAGCTAGTTTTTTTGATGAAAGTGATTTTTGAATAATCGAAAAATCTTATGCGTATATGTTACTCGTGAAAAGTAAAAAGTAAAAAGAAAAAAGTAGATGCAATCCATTCAGCATCGTACATCTAGAGACGGATGCGGCCGGTGAAAGATTATGGTGAAATAAAGAGTAGAGAGGACTAACATTTATCGAAAACGGGAAACTTTTTGTTAAGACATCCGTAATGGTAAGATATAAGAAACAGTAGATTCATTCATGACACAAATAGATGGAGTCAATAGAAAGAGGGGATGACATGAAATCTTCTACATGGTGGATTTTCGGATCGATTGGTTTGATGTTCGTATTTCTTCAGATAGCAGATACGTTAAACTTTTCCGGAATCTTCGTAGCACTCGGTTTATGGTTCATTTGGAGCGGTTACCGGGCGAAACCCGGGAAGCGGTACCGGACAGAACGAAAATCAACAGAGATAAAACGACAAAATGTCAAAAAGAAATTGTTACTCGATGATGATGATCAATTTGTCGGAAGCGTCATCTTAAAGCCTGAACAAGCGACGCGCAGATTTGATGAAACGGATGATTTGGAGTTGCAAGTCTTGCAACGGACCGTCGAAGAAGGTTTCGTGAAGTTACAAGCATTCGATGGCATTATCCCATCGATCCGAGACAGCGAAGTACGTTCAGATATGCGAATCGTCTCGCGCGAAGCACATGTTTTATTTGAAGAATTATTTAATGCACCACGTGAAGTAAAAAAAGTACGCGACTTCTTCACGTTTTATCTCGATTCCTTATTATCGATTTCAGAAAAATTCGCAGATTTAGAACGACGTGGGGCTCAAGTGCAATTTGATACACGCGAACAACTGCAAGCGAACTTGAAGATGATTGCTCAAAAATTAAAACAACACCAATCCTTGTTGTTAGAAGGAGATACGGTCGACTTAGAGCGTGAACTTTTAACGATTGAAAAAGTTTTGGCACAAGAATCGGAACAAAGAAAACAGGAGGAGAGTTATAAACATGACCCATTCTGATAACAATTCATGGCAAGAGTGGCCGGACGAATCCAAAACAGAGGAACAGGCACAACCAACGATTTCTGATCCATCAGTTGACCTGAATCTTGCGGAAACACCAAAACACCGGACGCCAGTTCGTCCGGTTGAAGAAATGATTCCAAGTGACGTTCCAGCTGAACAGCGTCAAAAAATCGAACGTTTACTTCAAGTGATTGATTTGAATAAATCCGATGCCGTCATGCAATTCGGAGCACCGGTTCAACGGGAACTCTCGCAATTTTCAGATCAAGTGTTAAGCGAAGTCAAAATGAAAGATGGTGGCGACGCCGGAAAACTGTTGTCGGATTTAATGCAACGTGTCCGTCAAATGGACCCGGATTCGTTACAAGAAAAGAAAAGCTTTTGGTCAAACGTTCCCGTCATCGGACGGGCGAAGAAAAAAGCGGAGACCTACTTCTTACAATATGAAAAGATGAGTGCTTATTTAGAAGAGGTCGTTCATAATTTAGATCGTTCGAAGTTTGGCTTAATGAAAGACATTACGTTACTTGATCAAATGTATCAAAAAAATCGACGTTACTTCGAGGAACTAAATCTTTACATCGCAGCGGGTGAGACGAAGATTGCACACGTCAGAGAAAATGAGATCGAACCGCTTCGGACAGAAGTCGAGGTTTCACGTGACCAGACGAAACTACAAGAATTAAATGATTTGATTCAATTGACGGACCGGTTCGAGAAAAAAATTCACGACTTAAAGTTATCACGTACGATCAGTCTTCAAATGGCACCGCAAATCCGTGTCATTCAGCAGAATAACCAGATTCTTGCTGAAAAAATTGAATCTGCAGTCGTCAATACGATTCCACTTTGGAAAAACCAAGTCGTCCTCTCACTCAGTCTGTCTAGGCAAAAGAGTGCTTTGCAGATGCAAAAGGATGTTACAAATACGACGAATCAATTGCTCGAACAAAATTCACGTCTTTTAAAAGATTCATCGATCGAAATCGCAGAAGAGAATGAAAAAGGAATCGTATCGGTCGAATCGTTAAAAGTCGCGCATCAAAATTTAATCGAGACGCTTGATGAGACACTGCGGATTCAACAAGATGGGAAGCAGAAACGTCGCGATGCAGAGCATGAGTTAGAGCGGATGGAAAATGAATTAAAACAAAAAGTCATTGAAGTCGCTTCGAAAAGTCGCGAATTACCAAATCAACGATACTAAGGGACACGTTTACGTGTTCCTTCGTATTGTTTAAGGAGTGAACGTTATGGATCCGAAACAAGAGAAATGGGATACGACCTGGTTACTGTTTGCCCAGATGATGGCAGAACGTCATTCGAAATGTGCCTCGAAGTCTGTCGCATGCGTCATCGTCAAGGATGAAAAGCCAATTTCGATTGGAATCAATGGAACACCGAGTCAGCATGTGAACTGCAACGAAATTTTTTTAAAGCAACACGGGGTTTTCTATAAATCAATCAATGAAAATGTGTTGGAATCTGATACTACTATACATAATGGCGAAGTTTTTTATCGTTGTGATAACCAACAAGAACATCATGAATGGTCAAAGCAACATGAAATTCATGCGGAGATTAATGCGTTAGGAAAACTTGCTGCGGATTCGACGAGTGCGCGTCATGCGACGGCTTATGTCACGCATAGTCCGTGTCACGCATGTAGTTTAGCTTTAATCGCTTCAAAAATTGATCGCGTCGTCTATACGACGGGTTATGAATACGGCGATGGATTAAACTTGATGCGCCAAAGCGGGATTGAAGTCGTACATTTGCCATTAAAAGAACAATATTTTCTTGAGAAAATTTTAGATAAAGGCTTGTAAACGCTTCCATTGCATTGTATGATGAAATCAAGCATTGCCATGGTAATTATTCACTCTTCCATTCGGGTTGATTTCTAACGAGATCAACCCACTTTTTTTGAAAATCAATTGACAGAACCTTCAATATCTGTGATGATGATTATAGAATATGACGAAGCGGAATGCCGCATTTTCATAATATACACCTTTCAAGGAGCTGGAATGCCAGGTCGTTGAAAAAAAGTCCTGACTCACTCGAGTCAGGACTTTTTTAATGAGAGTAGGTGACGCGGGTTGACTCTTGTAGTCGACGTGCCCGAATCGAACACTTTTGTTCTGCTGCACCACACAGAACACGTTGTAGCCGTTGGCAAATGATATCGACTTGTGTCTGATGGAGAAAAAGTTTTTGGATGAGACGCGCGAAGATGGCATCGTATGAAGACAATTGTCTTTTGATTGCATTTGGTGTCATACTGTTCAGTTCTGCGGTGCTAAATCCCGCATCACTACTGAAAGCGGACAAGACGAGTAACTTGACGAGGTCGGATTGAACGTCGAGTCCGGCATGCTGTACTTGAATACAACATAAGTGGAGCTCCTGTTCGATTAAAGCCTGTAAAGGTGATTCATCTTTAGCCGTTATGCCATAGGCGACGACGGCCTGCCTCAGTTGAGCACGTGTTGCTGGATCGACTGTATCTCGCGCTGTGCGCATCACGACATCATAACTTGAAGAGAGTGAGCGAAGCATCATGAAAGTCCTCCTTAATTGGAAGTATTGTACATATGCATTCATCATAGCTGATTAAGTAAACGCTTACAATCATTCTTTTGTTTTGTACAGGTGGTGAGCGACTTTGATATGATGGACAATAGAGATGAGAGGAGTGATTCGGAAATGATTCGCTTATTTAAAGCAATTCCAGAGCAACAGATGCCACCTTACCTTGGGGATGAATTTGTGGTTGACGTATCAAATGCGTCAGGCGGCTTTTTGATTGAACGTCACGTTCCGGGAGAACAAATCGAAGAGACACTTTTAGTCGCTTCTGCGGAAATCAGAACGAGTCAGACAGGGCGTGAATGGCTACAGTTTACATTCAATTCATCGAGTGGTTCTTGTAAAGGAAAACAATGGTTGAATCAAGGAACGGCGGAAGAGGCGATGCGTCCTTATCTAGAGACGCGGATCGTCCACGTTACTGCCAAGGTCGAGGAATATCCCGTCGACTCAGGCAATAAGTCGTTGACTGTTCAACGCGTCAAGGCCGTCCATGATGTCGCTGGAACGACATTGTTACCTCAGATGCCGATGGAAGAGTCTGCGAGCGATTACCGGGATCAATTGATTGGCCTAGTCGAGCAAATGCAACAACCTTACCGCCAGATTGCCCTGCGTTGTCTAAACTTGTATTGGGATGATTTTTCGACGAGACCAGCGGCATTGTTCCATCACCATGCCTATATTGGTGGGTTGATGAAGCACACTGCTTGTATGATGACGATCGCGGCAGGAATCTGTCAATCGGAGCGACCTTATTTGACGTTACTCAAGTGTATTCAAGAAGCAGAAGCTGATCATAAAAACGATTTATTTCAAGCTCCTGAGCGAGCGACACGTCAATTTGCCTGGGACGACAGCTTCGATTCTCTTTATCAGGCGGCACGGTCGATTACGCTTCTCGATCAAGAACCGAATCAGGATGAACTCTTGTTAGGTGTCTTGTTGCATGACATCGGAAAGATTTGGGAGTATAATCATCTCGGCGCAACACCAAGTCGCTTCACGGACTTACTGCAAGTCGATGCGGCAGAGGAAACGTTATCCGGTATTGCGATTGATCCGCTTGGAAGTCTAGTCGGACATATGCCATACGGCTGTTTTGTGTTCGAACGCGCGTTGCGTGACGAGGCACTCCGGATTCCGTTAGACATGCATCATCGGATGATGCATCTCATCTTATCGCATCATGGAAAAAAAGAATGGGGTTCAAGTGTCACGCCACAAACAACGGAATCCTGGTATTTGCATGCGATTGATTTACTGGACGCACGAAAAGAGAAATGGCGAACGGCACAACTGCTGTAAGGAGTGAAAGTTATGCAAGAACGAATTAAAACGACATTGATTACGGGTTTTTTAGGAGCGGGAAAAACGACACTGTTGAATCATATTGTCTCCCATCCGACCGAAAAGGTGGCGCTGCTCGTCAATGAGGTAGGATCAGTCCATATCGATGAAGCTTTGATTGAACGAAGTGACGAAGAGATGATTGAATTGACGAATGGATGCATCTGCTGTTCGATTCGTGGCGATTTACGAGAGGCGTTATTACGGATTGCTAAAAAACGACGCGCAGGTGAGATGGTATTCAATCGTTTATTGATTGAAACGACAGGAATTGCTGATCCGGGCCCAATCCTCCAAACATTCTACTTTGAACCGGCAATTGAACAACAATATCAACTCTCGAGCGTCATCACGGTCGTCGACGCGTACCATCTCGAACGAGAATTGACGTTTGAAGAGAATGTCAGACAAATTGGCTTTGCCGATGTTTTGTTACTGAATAAAGTGGATTTGGTACCGGATGCTGCACGAACCGACATCATCGCCCGGCTCGAAGTCTTGAATCCGACGGCACATATCATTCCGACAGTCGAGTCACGTGTCGAGGTAGCAAATTTATTTGAAACGTTCCATTTTCCAAAAGCGGAAGAAGAACGTTTATTACAACAAGATGATCGCTTCGAACGAGCGGCAGATTCGTTCACGGCATTGACGATTACGGAAGTGCAGCCGTTGAATCGGAATCGTTTCGGTGCCGTTTTGCGTGAAGTACTCGAAGCCTATGCGGAAGATTTATACCGCTATAAAGGAATCATTCGTTTCGCGGATACGGATCAAAAGACGATTCTTCAAGGCACCGGAATGATTTACGGAACAGCAGTACGTGGAATGTTCGAGCAAGAGAAACAAACGACGCTAGTTTTCATCGGAAAAAATTTAGATGAACAAGCAATCCGAAAAGGTGTAAAGGCGGCGATTGAACATGGTTGAAATGTATTTTGATGGGGCTGTTCGGCCATCGAATGATGACGCGACGGTAGGAATCTTCTGTAAGAATTCCGCAGGAGAAGTCATCGAACGAACGTTTCGGATTACCGCGGTCAACAATCATGAAGCGGAATTCCAGGCGTTTGCACGAGCGGTCGAATTAGCGGAAGAGTTATTGAACGCAGGAGAAAGTGTCTTTTCGTTCCGGACGGACTCGGAAGCAGTTTCGTTAGCGGTCGAACGCGAGTTTGCCAAGAACAAGCGCATTCAAGTTTATTTTGATCCGGCATTCGAACGGTATTCACAATTACCACTGGCATTCGTCAAGTGGATTCCGCGGTCTGAAAATAAAGCGGACCGTGTGGCACGTGAAGCATTAAATGAGTTTTAATTTAAAAACGACCTGTTTGTCCGAGTAACTCGGTGCAATCAGGTCGTTTTTCTGATATTACAAATCAGGAGCGGCTTTTTCGATTAAGACTTGATCGATGCGACGTCCATCCAAATCAACGACTTCAAAACGATAATCGGCGATCATGACGTGACTGCCACGCTGTGGAAATTCGCCGAGTGTATATAAAATCAGTCCAGCTACCGTATGATACGCATTCTGGACTTCACCCGGGAGTGGTGTCGTCAAACCGAGCGTTCGTTTCAAATCATCGATATGCAACAATCCGTCTGCTAAATAGGAGCCATCACTTCGCATGATCAGCTCTGGTTCTTCCTCGATCGTTGAAATTTCTCCGACGAAGGCTTCCAATATATCAAATAATGTTATCATTCCTAAAAAACCACCGTATTCATCGAGGACAAAGGCAATCGAGACGGTTTCTTTCCGCATCCGCTCGAGTAAGTCTGTTGCTTTAAGCTGTCGAGGGACAATAAGCGGTGTCTGGATGTAGCGTTCAATCGTCAAGGCGGGAGTATCGGATGCTAAGACTTCTTTCGCATCGATATAGCCCACAAAATGATCCAAATCATCGTGTCCGACGGGCAAATTCCGGTGCTTCGCCCGACGTAAATCATTTAAGATTTGTTCAGGTGAATCGTTTAAATCAATCCACTCCGTGACGGTCCGGGGTTCCATTAATTCATAGGCGTATTGATCGTGGAACGCAAAGACACGAGAGACTTGTTCGGCTTCCGAATCTGCAAAGATTCCTTCCTGAGCACCACGAATCAACAACTGTTTCACTTCATCTTCTGTCTCATCTTCGCTTTCGAGACGATCGAGGCCAATCAATCGGAAAATGCCACTCGTCGACTTACTCAAAATGTAGATGAACGGACGAAGGAGTGTTGAAAAAAAACGCATCGGTTGGGCGAGCCACATCGTGACACGTTCCGGACTGACGAGAGCAATCCGTTTCGGGACTAATTCACCGATGACAAGTGAAATATACGTGATGATTGTGACGACGAAAATATATCCGAGCGTACTGGCATAGGCTTCAAGCCAAGAAAATTGACCGAGCCAGCGGATGACAGGTTGCGATAAAGCAGCGCCGCCGAACGCGCCGTTGACGATTCCAATCAAAGTGATGCCGACTTGGACCGTCGATAGTAAATCCGTCGGACGATCTAAAAAATCAAGTGCAATTTGGGCTGATTTTTTTCCTTCATCCGCATACTGTTGCAGTTTCTGGCGTTTTGAAGACAACAGCGCAAGTTCGGTCATTGCAAAAATCCCGTTTGCGACGATTAAAAGTAAGACAATCGTCAGATTGATAAACCACATACTGCATTCACTCCTTTTCGATTAACAAACTATTCCCCAAACAACGCTCTATCATTCCCATTCAACGTTTTTTCCGTTAAACTGATAAGGTGTAAGATGAAAAAAAGGGGGAAACAACAATGGAATATCGTTTAGAGCGAGACACGATGGGGGAAATTCGTGTTTTGGATTCAAAGGAATGGGGCGCACAAACACAACGGAGTTTAGAGAACTTTAAAATCGGTACAGAAAAGATGCCAATCGAAATTATTCGTGCCTTTGCCGTCTTAAAAAAAGGCGCAGCGTTAGCCAATCGAGACCTCGGTGTACTCGACCGGGAAAAGGCAGACGTGATTGCAGAAGTTTGTGACGAGATCATCGCGGGGCAATTCGATGAGGAGTTTCCACTGGTCGTGTGGCAGACGGGGTCCGGCACACAATCGAACATGAACGTCAACGAAGTGATTGCACGCGTTGGGACACGTAAGTTACAAGAACGTGGCAGCGACTTGACGATTCATCCGAATGATGACGTCAATAAATCACAAAGTTCAAATGATACATATCCGACGGCCATGCACATCGCAGCCAAAACGGTCGTCATTGATGACTTGTTCCCGGCGATTGAAGCCATTCATGCGACGCTTGACGAAAAAGCGAAGGCATTTTCTGACATCGTCAAGATTGGACGGACACATTTACAAGACGCGACACCGATTACACTCGGTCAGGAAATCAGCGGCTGGGTCCGAATGCTCGATTTATCGAAAAAAATGATTACGTTGACGCTTGATCCATTGACGGAACTCGCGATTGGAGGAACGGCTGTCGGGACAGGGATCAATGCGCACCCAGAGTTCGGGGACCGGGCTGCTGAAAAAATGAGTCAAGAGACAGGAAAAGCATTCGTCAGCGCTGAGAACAAATTTCATGCCTTGACGAGCCATGATCAGCTTGTCTTCGCGCATGGTGCCATTAAAGCGCTTGCGATGGACGCGATGAAAATCGCCAATGATGTCCGCTGGCTCGCGTCAGGTCCACGAGCAGGAATTGGTGAAATCACGATTCCTGAAAATGAGCCGGGTAGTTCAATCATGCCAGGGAAAGTCAATCCGACACAGAGTGAAGCATTGACGATGGTCGCGGCACAAGTGCTTGGAAATGATGCGACGATTGGATTTGCTGCGAGCCAGGGAAACTTTGAGCTGAATGTCTTCAAACCGGTCATTATGTATAATTTCATTCAGTCCGTTCGTCTGTTGACGGACGCGCTCCATTCATTCAACGACCACTGCGCAGTTGGTATCGAGCCGGAGCGAGCAGTCATCGATGAAAATGTAGAGCGCTCGCTCATGCTCGTCACAGCCTTAAATCCACACATCGGGTATGAAAATGCAGCGAAGATTGCAAAAGCTGCACATAAGAATGGAACGACGTTAAAAGAAGCGGCATTGGCGACAGGATTATTGACAGAAGAACAATATGACTCCTGGATTGTTCCAGCCGATATGATTAGTCCGAATTTAAAGGCTTAATTTGAAAGTGAGGGTGCCTCCCTCGCTTTCTCTTCACTCGAAGCAACACTGCTTCGGTTGTAGAGAAAGAGGGGGAGGATGTTTTGAGAAATAAACAAATGCAGTTGGAGAAACAAATCAATCAGACGATTCTGATGGTAGAACGTTTATTGCGGATGGAATCCGTCCCGACAGCGGAATTACTAGTGTTCGCCAGTTGGCTTGAGCGGCTCGGTCAACAAGAAAGCATGGAGTTCTTTGCGCGACAAGCGACGCGGCTTGAACAAGAACTTCCTTCAGAAGAAAAGACGATTGGTCATGAGGTGGTAAAACTTCAATTACGACCTGTCATCGACTATTTATCTGCATATGGTCGTAAAAAAATGGTCCGAAAAGAATTAATCGTCTCAATCACGAAACGGTTTCTTGATAATGTCCAGTGGAAAAAGGCGTTAGAAAACGAACGTTACATGACCCGTTTTTTTGGATCAGTCGAAGATATGCTTGAGGTCGGTTACGATTTACCGACGGATGCATTGTTGATTGACTATGAACTTGTCCGGGCTTCAAAAAAGGTACAGCTAGATAAGTTAATCAAAAAATTAGAGGCGACGTTCACCCCTTTGATTATTATCGGAGAGGAAAATCAACAGACGCGTCAATATTGTTACCAGCTCGGAGCAGATGATTACTGGGATGAAACGGTGACGCTCATCGAACGACAAATCCGGTTGAAACGGCTACTACATAAGCTGCGAATTGTCTCATCTACGATTCTTGTTGATGAACTGACCGGGGCGTTCAATCGTAAATACTTACAGAATGCTTTTCAACGGCGTGTGTCACGCCTTGCGCGTGACGGTCAATTATTTGCACTGGCAATCTTTGATCTCGATCATTTTAAGCGGATTAACGATTTACACGGACATCCGACAGGGGATCTCGTGCTATCTGAGCTTGCATCTTTAACGAAACAAGCAATTCGCCAAGAGGATGAAATGATTCGATTTGGTGGAGAGGAATTCATGTTGCTCTTTAGTACAGAGCATGTGGAAGCTGCGTGTGTAACGATGGGGAAAGTTCGGGAACGAATCGAACGGCATACATTTCCTAACGGTCTAAAGGTCACCGTTTCAATCGGTGTAACGCTTGTCTCTCAACCATCGTTTGACCTTGAAGAGATGACATCCGAAGCAGATGAAGCACTTTATCAAGCTAAACGAAAAGGACGGAACCGTGTCGTGGCGTACTCGGTCGCAACGGAAAAAGAAAAGATTGAAGGCTTGATAAAAATTGACGGAATGCCTTTGCAGAACTTGAGTCAGCTTGACGTACCGGAGCATCCAAAATATCATTTCCGTGTGTTACCATACGAGGATCCGGCAGAGGCTGTAATGCAACTTAACTTTGTTCCGTTATCGATGATTGCGGAAGCGGATTTCCGTCTGCTCGATCAATGGAAACACGAACGCGAACATACGATTGAAACGATTGTTACTGTCATGGAGGAAAGTACGCTGCTTGGAGAAGCATTACAACGGGGGGTCGTCGATTACTGTCTACTTCCCCTCGAATCGAATCAAATCGAAGAACAGATTCGGCAATGGGTGCTTCGGTTATCATGATTCTTTCGATGTGATGGTTTGCGCACTATAAGTTGATGATTACGATATTTCCCGGAAGTCTTGCATATCCTCGAATGCTTCATAGCACTTGATTGGAGAAGATATCTATTTCAGTACGGACTAAGTAAATTATAATAAATCAATGTTATCCTATTCGTTATTTTCCGATTCAATTAAGCATAGATATGATATGTTAAATTTAGCTGGTCAGGGTGAAATTTTAAGGCCGACTCAAGTCATCGACTTATCATAGCACCATCACTGTTGCGACAGGCAGACGGTTTAGGGAGGTTCATAATGACACAATTTAAAGCAGTTGCTGAAGATATGTATCAAACGCTTCTTACGAAGGAACATCAATTGATAGAATTGATTAAAGCTCAGAATAAACCGGACGATGAATTGGAACGGACTTTATTTGCGATTCGCGTTGCAAAGGATATTCTTGAAAATCGAGTTGTTTTTGGAAAAACAGTAACCATTACATATCCGCAAGGACAGTTAATCTTACGGTAAATGTATTAAAAAATAAGGAAATTCCTTTTAGAGTACGTCTAAAAGGAATTTCCTTATTTGCAGTGTGGCTAAAAAGATAATTGTGCTTTCTTTTTACGAAATTCACTTGGTGAATAACTACTTTCTTTTCGGAATACTTTATTGAAGTAATTTGAATTTGGATAACCTATTTCTTTAGCGATTTGATCAATTGTTTTAGACGTCTCTGTTAAGAGGGCAGCAGCTCGTTCGACACGAAGCCGAGTAATGTAATGGTTTGGCGTCATACCGACGGTCTTTTTGAACAAGCGCGAGAAATGGTGACGTGATAACCGAGCGACCGTCGCTAAGTCCTCAATACCCAACGAATCTGCATAATGTTCATGGGCGTAAACTAAAGAACGAGCGATAGAGGGCGGTGTGTCGGTTAGCATGTCGGTTGGATTAGCAAGAAATGTTTCGAGTGCCATCAAAAAAGTATAACCAAGAGCCGAAGCTTGAAATCCATCTGAAATCGTATCACTTGCTGCTGCATCATAAATAGTGGTTAATCGTTTAATCGGTTCAGATTCCGGATGAAAGCGGACGACAGGACCGAATCGTTTTCGTAGCTTAGTGAAGCAAAGGTTAGCAATTTCACCTTGTAATGTAATATAGATGAACGTCCAATCAGGCTCTCCCTCAATGACACCATATTCAAAATCACTTGGAACAGAAACAATGAAGCCATGTCCGGGGTCAAGTCTATAATTTTTTCCATCTATACGTAATTGACCTGTGCCGGAAAGTGTATATTGAAAAATCAGACTTCCTTTATCGCGACGCTCTAATCCATTCCACTGATAGAGAGAGGATGTTTGATGATCTTTTCCAACCGACCAGATTTGAACAATATCATTTACGAATTCCGGAAAACGAAAAGCATAAGAACCATATTCAATCTCATTTGTCATATCATTTCTCCTGATAGCATAAATTAGCTAATTAAAAAGCATAAAATGATTAAATAAAACTAAAAATATTTAAAAATAATCATTTCAAATATTTATTTCGTAAATATAGCATAAAATAGCATAGAAAACGCTCTAAATTTAAAAAAAGAGCACAATAAGACGTAAAATGAAGAAGAAATAGCTTCTTGTGATAACGCTTACAAAAAAATAAACTAATTATAACGAATTCAGTACTTCATACATCATTTAAAGGAAACGGGGTCTATTGTAATGGAATGGAAACAACACTTTGACACACCTAAAAAGGTAGCTGCGCTGATCATTATGTTCTTTGTTATGTTTACGCTTGGAGCAATTAATTATTCAAAAGGAGTAATACTCCCGCGTGCCCAAGAGGATTTAGGGTTTGGTTATAACGACATTGGAATAATGATGGGAATTTACTATACGGGATTTTTCTTATCAAGTTTATTTGGAGGATACATATCAGATAAACGCGGTATCCGGTTCATGATGGCAGGTGGAACGATCATTATGATAATCGGTTTGACTGGTACAGGATTTTCAAACAATTTTGCAATATTTGCTTTGTTTTATGCGATCGTCGGGATAGGGCTTGGAACGATGACGATTGGTTCAAATGCAATTGTTCCACCCATTTTTCCACAAAAACAAGGCTTAATGTTTAACGTCATGATGGGAGTATACGGAATTGGTGCATTCATTGCTCCGCTCCTTTTGAACTATCTATTTGGCGTTGCTGTATCTTGGCGTACAATCTATATCGTACTCGGGGTTACTTTAATCCTCTTTGCATTCTATACACTGAAGGCGCCAATGCCTAAGCAAACTGTTGAAAAGGAAGCCCTTGATTTAAAACAATTTTTTGGGATGTTAAAAAATCGTCAGTTCGTTTTATTGATGTTGTTACTAACACTATACGTTGGGGCGGAAGCGGGATTTGCCAGTTGGCTTCCAGCCTATCTTGAAGGAATTCAACTGGAAGAAGCCCGTTCAAAAGGTGCGTTGTATCTTTCAATTTTCTTCGCTGTTTTTACAATAGGACGTTTACTGGGGGGAATCATCGTCGATCGATACGGTGAAAAACGAGTGATTTTCGTTTTTGCATCTCTTGCTATTTTGACATTTAGCTTCGCTAAATTCGGTCCAGATTCGATTGCCATATTATATGGTGTGTCAGGTGCATTTTTTTCAGTCATTTTCCCGACGGCAATTGCGCTCGCTACATCGCTATTTAAAAATGCGGGGTCAGCACTTGGGTTTTTATATACGGCAGCAGGTCTAGGTGCGATGTTTTCAACTTGGCTCGTTGGATATATGATGGAATTTGTCGGTGTTCGTGCCGGTTTTAACTTACCGCTGTTCTTCTTGATAGGGGTTGTACTCTGTACATTCTTCATCAAGGATCAAGTCAAAGAAGTGAAACGTAATCAGGAAGAAGCTTCTTAAAAGAGAAAGGAGGAATTTTCTATGGCGATTTATTACAATAGTTCACCTACACCACAATTTCATATTCAAGGTAAGGATTTTAGCTATATTCTTCACGTTTTACCGAATGGTCAGCTTGGTCATTTATATTATGGAAGAAAAATCAGGCATCAAAAGAATTTTTCACATCTTATGCGCCAAGTACCACGAGCAACCCTTTCATGTGTCACAGAGGGTGACCTTGCTTTTTCGTTAGAAACGACACAACAGGAATTTCCGAGTTACGGTACGACGGATTATCGCGAACCTGCATTCCAAGTCGTACATGAAACAGGGCATCGAATAAGTGAGTTAATATACGTATCACATGATCTTTTTAAAGGGAAATCGAAACTTGATGGTCTTCCTGCTACTTATGTAGAAGATGAAACAGAGGCAACAACCTTAAAAATAACGTTACGTGATGAACAATCCGGTCTTGAGACTATTTTGTCATACAGTGTTTTTGAACAGACAAATGCATTATCCCGTCAAGTTAAGTATTGTAATACGGGACAGGGACGACTTGAATTAACACGTGCACTCAGCATGTCAGTTGATTTAGACGATGCCGATTATGAACTGCTACAGCTATCAGGTGCGTGGGCGCGTGAACGACATTTAGAGCAACATCATTTACGTCCTGGGATACAGAGTATCTCAAGTACGCGAGGAACAAGTAGCAGTCAACACAATCCATTTTTGGCCTTGAAACGTCCCGGTACGACAGAGCATTCTGGTGAAGTATTCGGATTCAGCCTAATCTATAGTGGAAATTTCTTAGGGCAAATCGAAGTTGATCATTTTAATACGACCCGTGTCCAGCTTGGGATTCATCCATTTGATTTTAAATGGATACTTGATGCCACGGAACAATTCGAAACGCCGGAAGTCATTTTAGTATACTCGAATCAAGGTATCAACGAGATGAGTGAAACTTACCATCGTTTATACCGGACGCGATTAGCGAGAGGTGTTTGGCGTGATCGTGAACGACCAACCTTGATTAATAATTGGGAAGCAACTTATTTTGACTTTGATGAAGATAAAATTGTTACGATTGCACAAACTGCACAGAAACTAGGTGTTGAATTGTTTGTTCTCGATGACGGATGGTTCGGTCAAAGAGAAGATGACACAACATCTCTTGGTGATTGGTATATCAATGAAAAGAAACTTCCAAATGGAATGCCACACCTTGTCAACCGGATCAGACAGACTGGACTGTCATTTGGTTTATGGTTTGAACCGGAAATGGTGTCAAAAAAAAGCCGACTATTCCAGGAACATCCGGACTGGATTATCGAAGTACCTGGCTATCATCATTCACATGGGCGTCATCAATATGTACTTGATTTTTCCCGCGAAGAGGTTGTAGATCATCTCTTTGAACAAATGACTACTATATTAGGAAGTGCCGACATATCTTACGTCAAATGGGATATGAACCGGTATATGACTGAAATTGGTTCTGCTACGTTACCGTATGAACGACAGCAGGAAGTCGCACACCGATATATTTTAGGGGTTTATGCACTTTACGAACGATTAATCGAAGCGTTTCCAGCTATTTTATTTGAATCGTGTGCAAGCGGGGGGGCCAGATTTGATCCTGGTATGTTGTATTATGCACCACAAGCTTGGGCCAGTGATGATACGGATGCAGTCGAACGATTAAAAATTCAATATGGAACGTCAATTGTTTATCCGCTCAGTTCTATAGGAGCACATGTATCGGCTGTACCGAATCATCAAGTCCACCGTCATACGAGTCTTGCCACTCGTGCAAACGTAGCGTTCTTTGGTACATTCGGATATGAATTGGACATCACTAGACTGTCCTTCGAAGAGCAGGAAGAAATCAAGCAACAAATTCATTTTTTTAAGAAGCATCGTAAGTTATTGCACACGGGCATCTTTAAAAGATTAGTCAGTCCTTTTGACGGAGATGGCAACGAGACAGCATGGTCCGTCATCTCTGGAAATAAAGAAGAGGCCCTTATTGCTCACTATCAGGTATTAGCGCGTCCTAATCCACGTTTGAAACGGTTAAAGTTGAGCGGGCTTGATCCAGAGAAAAATTACAGGGTGAATGGAAACGTATATTCTGGTGATGAGCTTATGTACATCGGTCTGAGCTTACCAGAACCTTACACGGGAGCTGACTTGCAGCAAAAAAGCCAGCAAGGAGACTTTAGTTCAATTCTGTATCACTTGGTTGCTGTGCGAATCGAACAAAACTATCTGGAAAAGACGAGTTTTACAAAAGTGGTAAATTAATAAATAAAGTAAAGGAAGACTCTCAGTCGACATCGAAGGATTAATCAAAAATCTCTTGAACGAGGGACCTTTGATTTCGTGCTTCCCGTCCAATTTTATATGTGGAAGCGTTCTTAAACGATACAAAAAGATGACCCCTGCTATGTAGTAAAAGGGGTCATCTTTTAATGTTATTGTTCAAAGCATTTTATCGAGAATGCAAATGTATTTTCTTTGTTAGCCGGATAAAATGCTTCTTCTAATAAAGTGAAGTGCGAAGGGATGGAGGGATAAAAAACATCCCCGTCGATCTCGGCTTCAATTTCGGTCACGTAGAGACGTTTTGCAACTGGCAAGGTTTGGCGGAACAGTTCGCCGCCCCCGATCAAAAAGACTTCTTCTTCTGAATTAATTATGGCAGAGAGTGAATCGAGATTGTACCAAATCGTGACACCGTCTGCTTGAAACTGTTCATCTCGCGTAACGACGATATTTTGTCGCCCGGGTAACGGACGTCCGATTGATTCAAAAGTCTTTCGCCCCATGATGATCGGTTTGCCAAGTGTCACGCGTTTAAAATGAGCGAGGTCAGCTGGAAGATGCCAAGGCATCTCATTATCACGACCGATGACACGATTTTTCGTATAGGCGACGATATGTGAAATCATACGGCGACGACTCCTTTAATGTGTGGATCAGGATCATACTCTTCGATGATGATATCTTCGAAACGGAAGTCCTCTATACGAGTCACTTCGCGGGCGAAACGGAGCCGTGGGAGTGGTTTGGGCGTCCGACTCAATTGAAGATTAACTTGATCCATGTGATTGGAGTAGATATGTGCATCTCCTAACGTATGGACAAAATCCCCGACTTCAAGTTTACAGACATGTGCGACCATATGTGTCAATAAGGCGTATGAGGCGATATTAAACGGTACTCCCAAAAAGACGTCTGCCGAACGCTGGTAGAGCTGACAAGAAAGTTTGCCGTCGGCGACGTAGAATTGAAACAAGAGGTGGCACGGCGGTAATGCCATCTCGTCTACTTGTCCCGGATTCCAGGCACTGACGATGAGGCGGCGAGAATCTGGATTTGTTTTGATTTGCTCGATGACATTTGCGAGTTGATCAACTGTCGTTCCGTCTGGCTTAGGAAAGGAACGCCATTGTGCTCCGTAAACCGGACCTAGATTCCCGTCTTCGTCTGCCCACTCATTCCAAATTCGAACTCCGTTTTCTTGTAGGTAAGCAATGTTCGTGTTCCCAGAAATGAACCAAATCAATTCATGGATGATTGATTTCATATGTAATTTCTTCGTCGTGACCATCGGAAATCCGTCCTTAAGCGGGAACCGCATTTGATGACCGAAGATGCTCGTCGTCCCGGTTCCCGTCCGATCTTCTTTTTTTGTCCCGTTCGTCAGAATTTCATGGCATAGGTCGTGATATTGTTTCATTTGCAAAACTCCCCCTCTAACTCTCTGTTCCCTTATTGTATCTGAAATCAGGAAGATGAGCTAGAGACATGACGGCGAAAGAGATAGCTGAATAGTCCGAATAGCGGGAGGAAATCGCGCCACATCAACTTTTTTTCATCGCGTGAGCGAATGCGGTATAACATAAAAATTTGTAAAATATAAAACATCACGAGGTCGACGGCCATCGTTCGGACGAACTGATTCGTCATGAAGTAAAGCAAGAAAATCGACCAATCGGAACGGGCTAACGCAATCCAGATGATGCACGCTGAAAGGACAGCTAACAGAGGAACGGCAATCAATATCCAAGTGCGCCGACGAAACGGAAGAAATGTCTGTCGCGGAATGGCGAGTGCGAGGTAAGGCATCAAAACGAACGATCCGAGGACGAAGGCGCCGATACTTGCTAACATCGGTGAAGGTTTTAAAAATCGTTTTTCGTCTAAGAACATCATAAAGAATGCAAGCGGATAAATGCCTAGCAGTGTAAACAGGCTCAGGGCTGACGTGTCAAATTGACTTTGATCAAACCGAAGAAAAGAAAATAAAAAACCGTCCGGAAAAACACGATTGTTTCCGAAGGATAAAATAAAGACGATGGCAACAATCCAAATTAAAAATAAAAAATAGCGACGATACACGATGAAACGCCTCCCTTCTCAAATTATTTTCCTCAATCAGTATACTTTAAACATCAAAAGTCTGTGGAAACGGATGTAAAGGTACTGTTTAAAATATTGGAATTCACTTGTTTTAAGTCAAAATGACATGGTACGATGGCGATGAAGTCGTTGGAAGCGCTTAACCGAAATGTGCAAGCGTTTGCCTAAAGCAATCATGGAGGAGTGATGACAAAGTATGGAACAAAAATGGTGGCATGATAGTGTTGTCTATCAAATTTATCCGCGTAGCTTTAATGATTCGAATGGGGATGGAATCGGGGACCTCGTCGGAATCATTGAAAAACTGGATTACTTAAAATTACTCGGGATTGACGTCATCTGGTTGAGCCCGGTCTATGATTCGCCGAATGATGACAATGGATATGATATTCGGGATTATGAAGCGATCATGAATGAGTTCGGGACGATGAATGATTTTGATCAATTGCTTGATCAAGCGCACGCACGGGGAATTAAAATTGTCATGGATTTAGTCGTCAATCATTCTTCAGATGAGCACGCTTGGTTCGCAGAATCACGAAAAAGTAAAGACAATCCGTATCGGGACTATTATATTTGGCGGGCAGCGAATGACGATGGTACATTGCCGAACAATTGGGGCTCAATCTTCTCCGGCCCAGCGTGGGAGTTAGATGAAGCGACGAATGAATATTACTTACACCTCTTCTCGAAGAAACAACCGGATCTGAACTGGGAAAATGAAAAATTGCGTCATGAAATTTATGCGATGATTACGCGCTGGTTAGACCGTGGAATCGACGGGTTCCGAATGGATGTCATCAACTTGATTTCGAAAACTCCAGGCCTGCCGGATGCGGATGTTGCACCGGGGGCATTGTATGGCGACGGGGGACAACACTACGTCAATGGTCCGCGGATTCATGAATACTTAAAAGAGATGAACGATGCGTCGTTCGGGAACTATGATGTCCTGACCGTCGGGGAAATGCCAGGGGCGACGACGGAAGATGCGATTTTATATACGGATCCAGCGCGTGACGAGGTCAACATGGTCTTTACGTTTGAACACATGGATTTAGATTCAGGTCCAGGTGGAAAATGGGACGTCTTACCGTTTGACTTACAAAAATTAAAGGACAATTTCACGAAATGGCAAGTCGCGTTACACGACAAAGGCTGGAACTCACTCTATTGGAACAATCATGATCAACCGCGTGTCGTCAGTCGCTTCGGAAATGATACGATGTACCGGGTCGAATCGGCGAAGATGCTCGCGACGTTGTTACACTTGTTAAAAGGAACACCGTACATCTATCAAGGAGAAGAAATCGGGATGACCAATGTCGCCTTCGAGACCATTGAAGAGTATGAAGACATCGAGATTCGGAACATGTGGAAGGAACGGATGGTCCAAGGAGCAAATCCTGAAGCATTACTGCAGGCTGTCCATCGAAAAGGACGCGATAATGCACGGACACCAATCCAGTGGAATGCAGAGCAGCATGGCGGCTTTACGACAGGAACGCCGTGGTTGAAAGTCAATCCAAATTATCGTGAAATTAATGTCGAACGGGCGTTAGAAGATCCGAATTCGATTTTTTATTACTATAAGAAGCTGATTCAGTTGCGTCATGAACACGATTTGGTCGTCTACGGGGAGTATGCGTTGCTCGAAACGGCTAATGATATCTATGCGTATTCGCGGACTTATGAAGGAGAAACGTGGTACGTGTACTGTTCGTTTGCAGAAGAAGAGACAACAGTCGAGGTCGCACACGATACCTCGGATATCATAATTGGAAACTATGCCACTGCCCCGACGAATACAGATCAAGAAGTCGTTTTGCGTCCATATGAAGCGGTTGTCTATCGAACGGAATAAAAAACAGCCCTTTTCTCATTGAGAAAGGGGCTGTTTCATCACACTTAACGTTCATTTTTAGCGATATGTTTGACGGCTTGAACAATCGATTCACGGTCTTGTTTAGTCGTGTGTAGATGTAGTCCGTATAACCGCTCCGTTCCAATCCACTTTTCGTGTAACAGTTGCCCTTCAATTTTTAAAGGTTCCGTGTTGGCAAGCAACGAAAACTCGACGATGATTGTTGTCGTTTTCTGTAAAGGTAACTTGAGTGGGGTCGTGATGGCGATACCACTTGGAGAAATATTATGGATGTGCATCAATCCAGCTGGTGTGCGGCGTCCGTCTTTAACGAGGTAAAACTCACCTGTGATCGGTTCTTTAAAGGTATAGCGAAAAGGTTCATTCCGTTTGATTTTCAATCATCCCACCTCCCACTTCCCATTATCCGTTAATTCAATGAAATCTTCCATCCTCGATTTGATGAATGAAGTCATTGGATTTTTTGATGTCAGGCTGCGAGATCCGTCGAATCAGCAGGCGGGTTCATCCGTTTCGCGATATACATAAATGGTGTCGCGAGCCATGCGATGACGAACTTCGCAACATACGTCGTCAAAAAGATTTGCCACCAAATATCAAACGGGAGACTGTGAAAAGCAATCGCGCAAAACGTTAACGTATCGAGCAATTGGCTGATGACTGTTGAACCAGTTGTTCGGAGCCATAAATTTTTTTCACCCGTCTTTTGACGAATCTTCGAATACATGAAGACATCAAATAGTTGTGAGACCAAATAAGCAGAAAGACTACCGAGTGCAATCCAAGGTAATAAACCGAATAATAAGTTCATCGATGAAGACATGTCCTTCGCGAAAGCATCATTTAGAGGTGAGTAAAGGAGACTGTATTGCATGAGGATGGTCGTAGCAATCAAAGAGAAGAATCCTAAGAAAACACCTTGACGCGCAACTTTTTTTCCGTATTTTTCATTCAAGATGTCCGTGGCAAGATAACAACTTCCATACACGACATTTCCTAATGTGAAAATGTACGAGTAGATATCGACTTGTTGTGTTACTTGGATATTGGCGATGATTGTCGCGATCGCAATCCAGACCATCAATCCCGTTCTACCAAAAAAACGATAACTAAGTAATAACAATCCCATCGTTAAGATAATCGAGGGGAACCATAACCATTCATTCATAAATAATGTGCTCCTTTCTAGGTCATACAGAGCAAAATTTTACGCGTAATTTTAAAATATGTCAAAAAAAAGACGCTCGAGAGCGTCGGTGGTCAATCGGGACGTTGAAGCGAATAACGTTTTCGACGGCCTTTGACGAAGTACCCGTCTGATTCCTGAAAGTCATTGGAAAGGAAAATTTTCCGTGCAATCTGTTCATGAGGTGATGTCGGTAAGACGCGAGCACGTACTTCGTATACTTCAAGGACGTTCGATGTATGCAAAGCGGACTTAACAGCCTTTGTTCCATAACCTTTCCCGCTGTATGAATCAAAAATCATCAAATCGAGCTGGAAGTAATGACCCATTTTTAATAACAAGACACGACCGACGACTTGGTCTTCGACGATAATGTCAAAATAGAAATCCTCTGGGTAACTGTGTTCGAGTGAATCAAAGGCACGAGTGGTCCCGAGTTCCTGATCGTAGCCTCGAATCTCTTGTTTCGTCAGTCCGTAGGCCGGCTCGCCATATTTTACGAAATGTTCGAATTCCACTTGGTCTACATGTCGTAGTGTTCGACGTTTTAAATCCATGACGTTATCCTCCTCTGATAGCAATTACCTGTGCATGTTCATTATAGCGAGTAAAAGAACGAAAAAGCAAAAGATAGCCGATGGGAAGGGAGGAGGGGCATCTTTAAAAAAGTATTCGGAAGCACCTGTAAACGGAATGTCGTTGTATCATTTGACGTCGAATATGGTAAAGTAATGATGTAGACATATATGTATTGGAAGGAGATGGAAAAATGTTCACTGAACGAGATGGTATTAAATTACGCCTCGAGCAAATCGAACGATTGTATGCTGATTTGAATCGTGAGGCAAAACAATTGACAGAACGCTTACGTCAGTTGGATGAGCAAGGTGATGATGTACGACATGATGTTGCGTTAAATAAAGAAGATCGGGATCATTTGAAATCAAGTATCGATGAGACGTTGCAGGCATTATTGCAACGGACGACAGTCGACGCGAAAGTCGAGCAAGAAAAACAGGAAGATTTGATTTCTAAAAAAGCACTCATCGAAGATATCGAAGGGTTATTGAAGAAAAAAAAATAAGCTGGCCTGGGCTAGCTTATTTTTTTTCTAAATTAGGCGAGAATACGCCCACTTCTAAACGATCAGGGTGAAGATCGAGTGAAGGTGGGAGATGAATCGCCACCCTCTCTTTCAGGTATATCCGTTGTAGGGAGGTGAACGTCATGTTGACTCACAAGGCCTACACATTCAGAATCTACCCGACAAAAGAGCAGAAAATCCTGATTGCGAAGACGATCGGTTGTTCGCGCTTCGTCTTCAACCACTTCTTAGCGAAGTCGGATGAGACGTATAAAGCGACAGGGAAGGAACTGTCCTACGGTTCTTGTTCGAAAGAACTCCCGTCGTTGAAGCATGCGTTCGACTGGCTGAAGGAAGTCGATAGCACGTCTGTGCAAACGAGCGTCAAACATCTTGCTGATGCCTTTGATCGCTTCTTCAAGAAACAGAACGAACGACCTCGCTTCAAGTCAAAGCGTAACCCCGTTCAATCGTACAAGACGAACATTCAAGGCAAGTCTCAACTTCCAAAAGTCTCGATCGTTGGCGCAAAAATCAAAATTCCAAAGCTGAAGTGGGTGCGCTTCGCTAACTCGAGGCAGGTCGTCGGACGCATCTTGAACGCGACCATCCGGCGGAACGCTTCAGGAAAATACTTCGTCTCCCTGCTCGTCGAGCAGGAGAGCAACGAAATGCCGAAGACGGGCTCATCCGTCGGTGTCGATGTCGGGTTGAAGCACTTCGCCATCTTGTCGGACGGCACGGTGTACAAGAGTGACCGTTACTTCCACTCGCTTGAGAAGAAGCTAGCGCGCGAGCAACGCAAGCTCTCTCGTCGTCAACGGTTGGCCTTGGAGAAGAAAGTGAAACTTTCCGAGGCGAAGAACTATCAGAAGCAGAAGCGGAAGGTCGCCCGCATCCACGAAAATATCGCGAACAAGCGAACCGACTTCCTGCACAAGGTATCGACCGAGATCGTCAAAAACCACGACGTCATCGGCATCGAGACCTTGCAGGTGAAGAACATGCAGAAGAATCGCAAGTTGAGCAAGTCCATCTCTGAGGTCAGTTGGTCGGAGTTCTTCCGCATGCTCGGATACAAGGC
>NZ_JACSMO010000021.1:0-6590 GCF_018618695.1 Exiguobacterium sp. s127
TTCAAAGTTCGTCCGCGCCTGTTTTGGCGACTCAATTAGAATACCAAGTCTGGAACGATAAGTCAACAACTTTTTAAAAGAAGTTTTTTTCGTTCGTTTCAAGCGTGCGTCCTCTTTAGGACATGAATTAATATACCACGATAGTTAGGGGATGACAACTGTTTTATTAAAATAGTTTCATTTTTTTCGATTCTTCTTTTTAAGAACAGATTAAAGGCTGCAAACCACTCGGGCTCACAGCCTTCACTCGTTCACTTCATCATGATTGAAACGCGTCTTCGTTTTGCTTCGCTTATATAGAAGAAATACAACGACTCGGCTAATTTCATTTGTGCTTCAAGATCACCATAATCATCATAACTAATCTCAAGTAGATGACGTTTCATCAAGTAGTCTTCTTTTGCTTTAGACAATTCTGTAAGGAGACGCTCATCGTATTCGTTTCGGATTTTTTTTCGAAACCAACTCATAGTTCGCGTCTTCCCTCCATCGCACGGGATAATGTAACTTCGTCCGCATACTCTAAATCTCCCCCAACAGGAAGACCATGTGCAATTCGTGTCACACGAATTCCCGTCGGTTTCAGTAAACGTGACAAGTACATCGCCGTTGCCTCTCCCTCAATGTTCGGATTCGTTGCTAAGATGATTTCCGTAATGGCTTCGTCTTCTTGAAGACGTGTCAAAAGACTCGATACGTTAATGTCTTCAGGTCCAATCCCTTCCATTGGACTAATCGCCCCGTGGAGTACATGGTACAACCCTTGATAATCTCGCATCTTCTCCATCGCAATCACATCTCGCGAATCCTGAACAACACAGACAACCGTCCGATTACGATGTTTATCCGAACAAACATAACACGGATCTTTGTCCGTTATGTTTCCACACACGCTACAATAAGAAATATCGCGCTTCGCGCTGACGAGTGCCTTCCCGAACATCAACACATCATCTTCTTCCATGTCTAAGACATGAAAAGCAAGACGAACAGCCGTTTTCGGTCCGATCCCCGGTAGCTTCGTAAAACTTTCAATCAAACGACTGATTGCTTCAGGATATTGCAATTGATTTCCCCCTACAGTTTAAAACATTCCCGGCATGTTCATACCTTGCGTAAATTTACCCATTTTACTTGAAACAAGTTCATCGACTTTTTTCAATGCATCATTCGTTGCAGCGAGGACGAGATCTTGAATCATTTCGACATCGTCAGGATCCACTACTTCTTCTTTGATGATGACGTCGATGATATTTTTATGACCATCAGCTACGACAGATACCATTTCACCGCCAGCTGTACCTGTCACTGTCAAATCCTTAAGTTCTTCCTGAGCTTTCGCCATATCCTTTTGCATCTTTTGCATTTGTTTCATCATATTGTTCATGTTTCCCATACCACGCATATTTGTTCCTCCTCAAGTAAGATTAGTCTTCAAATTCTACGATATCACCAAAACGACCAAGCGTCTCGGATAATAAGCGATCGCTTTCCGATTCTTCAGCGACCTCTTTCTCTTCTATATTACTACTATTTCGCTTTGCAACAAACTCTGCCTTTAATTCATTCCAGTCTTGATCAAGAATTGCGAGAATCTCCCGTTTGACGCCACATACTTCAAACAGGGCTTCTTCGATAACGAAACGCGTTCGTTCATTCGTCATGACTTGTTCGAAATGCCAGCCCTTCCCGTTATCAAACTCAATCAATAACGTATCTCCCGAACACAAGACGGGTTTACTTTCATGGACAAGCGAATAGATCGGACCATCTTGCTTTAAGATGAGTTTTAGAATAGCATCCCAGCGCTCTTGGATTTCAAGCAATTGTGCTTTTTCTGCTCGCATCAGCATTTGTCGAATCCGCTCTTTCGCGATCCGCACGGTCGGACGACCTTGCTTCCGTTTAGCTGGTTGCGCCGCGACTGTTTCTGCTGCCGGTACACCGTTCGCTTTCAACTGATGCATCTGTTCCTTCATTTCTCTTACTTCCTGTTGCAATGACTGGACGATTTGTCCCGTCGTACGCCCCTGTTCCGTAATTTGGATGAAGGCAATCTCGACTAAGACACGTGGATGATTCGTCAATCGCATCTGTTGTTGGCAATCATGCAGTTGTTCGATGACATGGAAACATGTTTCCGCTTCAATCATTTCGACAAACTGTTTGAATTCCTCTGTCGGACGGGCGCGTTCTAACAAATCGACTGCCGTCGGTGAGGCTTTTAGCAGGAGCGTATCCCGATAGAAGAAGACCAGGTCCTCGACGAATCGCTTCAGGTCTTTTCCTGCCCGTTGCATCTGCTCAAGTGTCTGCAATAATTGATCGACTTGCTGATTATGAAGTGCGTTTGCAATCGCGAGCAACGCTTCGTCTTCTACGGCACCCGTTACTTCGAGTACGGCAGCATCCGTCAAATCCCCATTCGAGAAAGCGACTGCTTGGTCGAGTAAACTTAAGGCATCCCGCATTCCTCCGTCTGCTGCGCGTGCAATCAACCGTAACGCCGTCTCCGAGTAGGCAATTTCTTGATCGGATAAGATGAACTGCATCCGTTCGACTAGTTGGTCGACTTCATGGCGTTTGACATCAAAACGTTGGCAACGCGAAATGATGGTCGCCGGGATTTTATGGGGCTCTGTTGTCGCTAAGATGAAAATCGCATGTGCCGGTGGTTCTTCAAGCGTTTTTAATAATGCATTGAACGCTCCCGTCGATAGCATATGCACTTCATCGATGATATAAACTTTATAGGCTGCTTCTGAAGGCGGGTACTTCACCTTATCGCGGATTTCGCGAATTTCGTCGACTCCGTTGTTTGAAGCCGCATCGATTTCGAACACATCCGGACTCGATCCTTCCGTAATCGCGAGACATGTCGGGCATTCATTACACGGTTCTTTTACAGGTGCGTGTTCACAGTTGATTGCTTTTGCGATGATTTTCGCAAGACTTGTCTTCCCCGTTCCGCGCGGGCCTGAAAATAGGTAGGCATGTGACATCCGTTCTTCCATCAATGCGTTTTGAATCGTCCGAGTGATATGTGCTTGCCCGACGACTTCATCAAAACGCTGCGGACGATACACGCGGTATAGTGCTTGATAGGCCAAATTTGCGCCTCCTCTTTTTTAAGATCCTTGTTCTATTCTACCTAAAAAAGTCTACAACCGAAACCGGCTGTAGACTTGTTTTATAAAAATTAAACTGCCGCGCACCATATTCTGAAATATGTTCAACATGCGTTACTCACGCAGCCTGCTCAGTTCAAGCACTCCTGCGGCACACAGAGAGCACCACTTAAGGCTGCTTCCTTCCGGACCTGACCTAGTTCATGGGTATCTGTTGCGCAGGACTCAAACGTCAACGCTACTTACGTAAGGCAGACCATACCAATCATATCCCTCGATATGGAATTCAGTCTCGCTATAGCGGATTGCGAGTGACAGGGAACCGCTACATCCCCACCTAGCACGGCAAATGATTTATCGTTTTTTAGTGGCACCCGTTCGAGTGCTTTTTCATTATACTGTTTCGTCTAAATTGTTGCAACCCATTGCACGTTTCTTTGCTTTCTTTTTCGCACGAAGTTCGCGAAAGAACGCCGTTAACAACTCACCACATTCTTTTTCTAATATACCACTCGTCAGACGTGAAACATGGTTAAAGCGCTCATCTTGGATGAGGTTCATCAAAGTTCCGCAACAACCACCTTTTGGATCATCGGCTCCGAAGATGACATGTTCAATCCGCGATAACATGATGGCTCCGGCACACATCGGACACGGTTCAAGCGTCACATACAGTTCGCACCCTTCCAGTCGCCAGTTCCCGAGCTTTTCACACGCTTGCTCAATCGCGAGTAATTCGGCGTGTGCCGTCGCCTGATGATTCGTTTCCCGGTGATTATACCCGGTCGCAATGACTTGATCGTCTTTGACGATGACACACCCAATCGGCACTTCGCCGATGGCTTCCGCCTTTTTCGCCTCACCAATCGCGAGCTCCATATAATATTCGTGTCGCTCCACTTCTACTCACTCCCTATCTTTACAAAAATTCTCCCTCTGAAACTTCGGCAGGGGTCCCTGCTTTGTGCTAAAATATAAATTGCACTTTGCTGAACGGAGGGTAATTGAATATGTTCATAACGGTTGAAGGACCGATTGGTGTAGGCAAAACTTCACTTGCGAACGCCATCAGTCATCATTTCTCATTTTCTATGTTACGCGAAATTGTCGAAGAAAATCCCTTTCTTGGAAAGTTCTATGAGGACATCGAAGAATGGAGTTTCCAAACAGAGATGTTCTTTTTATGCAATCGCTTTAAACAGCTCGATGATATCGAACGTCACTACCTAAGTAAACAACGCTCTGTCGTCGCTGATTATCATATCTTTAAAAACCTGATTTTTGCTCACCGCTCGCTCAAAGTAGAGCACATCGATAAATATGAACAAATTTATTCGATCTTAACGACGGATATGCCAAAACCGGATGCCGTCATCTACTTGAATGCGAGTATCGATACACTGATGAAACGCGTCGCCTTACGCGGACGTGAAGTTGAAGAACACATGTCACGCGATTATCTCGAGCAACTCGCAGCAGACTACGAAACGTTCGTCACGGAGTATCAAATCAAACACCCGGAAGTCAAAGTCATCCGTTTTAACGGAGATGAACTCGACTTCGTCAAACGCCCAGAAGACTTGGATTATGTCTTAACTAAAATCCGCAATGAATTATATGAAGGAGCGAACCACGCATGAACTCGAAGTTACGTGAAAAATACAATATTCCGGCAGATGCCGTCATTACGATCGGTGGAATGGTCGGAATCGGAAAATCGACGATCACGAATGGTCTAGCAGACGCACTCGGCTTCCGGACATCTCTTGAAAAAGTCGATACGAACCCTTATCTCGATAAATTCTACCACGATTTCGAGCGCTGGAGCTTCCACTTACAAATCTATTTCTTAGCGGAACGGTTTAAAGAACAAAAGAAAATCTTCCAATACGGTGGTGGTTTCATCCAAGACCGCTCCATCTACGAAGATACAGGCATTTTCGCGAAGATGCACTTCGAAAAAGGAACGATGTCACCAACGGACTACGAAACGTACTCCAGTTTGTTCGATGCGATGGTCATGACGCCATTTTTCCCGCATCCGGACTTGTTGATTTATCTGGAAGGATCGTTTGAACAGGTGCTCGACCGGATTCGTCTCCGCGGACGCGAGATGGAACAGCAAACACCAATCGAGTATTGGGAAGAGATGTACGAACGGTATACGAACTGGATCAATAACTTCACGATTTGCCCGGTCCTTCGTTTATCCATCGATGAATATGATCTTCTCAATGAACCGGAGTCGATTGAACGTATCCTCTCGAAAATCGATAAACAACTTGAAGTCGCCCGGATTGCAAAAACACGTTGATTCACACGCAAAAGCCCTTCGACAGTCGCCGAAGGGCTTTTGCGTGTAGACAAACTCTTATAAAGCGTGAACATGCGATAACGAAAGACAATCCGGTCGCGCTTCCCTGTCTCGCCTCGTCTTCAAAGCGGCAATCTTCCGCGCCGCTACAGCAAAGCTGCAGGGTCGCGACCGATTGCTTTTCGCGGTTCTAAGCGATTCGAGACGGATTGCGCCCTAAACCGTCTGCATGACTGGCTTTCCGTCATAGTGTTACCTAAAAAGCGTCACGTTTCGTTGACTCCTGCGGGGAACGCACGTTCAGAGGCAGACAAGACCCTGCTTCTTGTCCGTTAGGACGAAGGAGCAACGGCTTGCGCCTCGCCCGAGGAAAGCAACGAAAAAAGACGCTTGATCTCCCGATGGCACTTTGTCTACAGCCTGAGCCCTCGACAGTCGTCGAAGGGCTTTTTTTAGCGTGCTGTTACTTGTTTGATTTGGTCGATGTGATGTAAGTCGTGCTGTTTCATCGCGCCAAGCAAGTCGACGATCATCATCGTTTTCCCGTTCGAAGTGAACGTATCCATCAAACGTTCTTCCGGAATCAAATCAACGGCCCGGCTTAATAGGTCACGGCTGACTAAGAATTCATCAATCGTTAAGATTCGTTGCTGCTCGCGACTCATCTTCGCCGCTTCTTCGTTGACTTCCTGACTGTTCGGCTTCACACGGAATGGTTCGTCCGCCAACATGAATGGAAGACGTTCTGCCACCATGAAGCGGTCCCACGGTGACAAGTGACCTACGATTTCAGCAATCGTCCATTTGCCTTCCGCATATGAGCTACGCCACGCGTCTTCCGGGATGTGTTCGAGTTCACGGACGAAGTTCATCGTTTCTTTATAGTGAGTGAGTAAGGTTTCTTTTGTATTGGTCATATCAAGTGCTCCTTCTTCCTTTTTACATGTAGGAAAACATAGCATGCGAACGGATCTTGGTGCAATAAAAAAGCACCTCACACGATGTGAGATGCTCGATATAAGCGGAGTCGGTGGGATTCGAACCCACGCGGGCCTTACGACCCCTAACGGATTTCGAGTCCGTCCCCTTCAGCCGGGCTTGGGTACGACTCCATGTTAAATTTATTTTTGGGTAAAAAAAAAGAAGTG
>NZ_JACSMO010000021.1:6690-14773 GCF_018618695.1 Exiguobacterium sp. s127
GAGGAGGCGGTGGGATTCGAACCCACGCACGGCTTTCGCCGCCTGACGGTTTTCAAGACCGTTCTCTTAAACCACTTGAGTACGCCTCCAAGTTATATGTAGTTTTCAGGTAAAAAAAAAGAAATGGAGGAGGCGGTGGGATTCGAACCCACGCACGGCTTTCGCCGCCTGACGGTTTTCAAGACCGTTCTCTTAAACCACTTGAGTACGCCTCCGTACTTATAATCGAGCAAATTGTAACGTGCTTGCCTTCCTGACATAAATTATAATAGCATCTTGGTTTTACTCTGTAAAGACCTTTTCTAAAAAAACTTTTTAAAAGTATAAAGGGGGAAGGCTCCCCCTTTTCTACTTATGCTTGAATCACTTTGAGTCCACCCATGTATGGACGAAGTACTTCTGGAATAATAACTGAACCATCTGCTTGTTGATAGTTCTCTAAGATTGCTGCGACCGTCCGGCCAACAGCAAGCGCAGAACCGTTTAATGTATGCACGAATTCCGGTTTTGCATTCGCTTCCCGGCGGAAACGAATTTGTGCCCGGCGCGCCTGGAAATCTTCAAAGTTTGAACAAGAAGAAATCTCGCGGTAAACGCCTTGGCTCGGCATCCAGACTTCGATATCGTATTTCTTCGCTGCTGTGAATCCAAGATCCGCTGTACACATGCTGAGGACTTGATACGGTAATTTCAATCGTTTAAGCACTTCTTCGGCTTGACCAGTCAACAGTTCAAGTTGTTCATAAGACTCTTCCGGCTTAACGAAACGAACGAGCTCCACTTTGTTGAATTGGTGTTGACGAATCAGGCCTCGTGTATCACGGCCGGCAGATCCGGCTTCTGAGCGGAAACACTGGCTGTATGCTGCATAACCGATCGGTAATTGGCTTGCTGCCAAGATTTCATCCCGGTGCATGTTCGTCACCGGCACTTCCGCTGTCGGCACGAGGAAGTAGTTCGTCTCTTCGACTTTGAACGCATCTTCTTCAAATTTCGGAAGTTGACCTGTTCCTGTCATTGATTCGCGGTTGACCATGAGTGGCGGTAAAATTTCCGTATAGCCGTTTTCATCTTGATGCATGTCCATCATGAAGTTGATTAACGCACGTTCGAGACGTGCACCTGCCCCACGATAGAAAACGAAGCGACTTCCTGTGACTTTCCCTGCCCGTTCCACGTCGACGATTTTTAATTGCTCCATCAAATCCCAATGCGGGACGGCGTCGAAGTCAAAGGCCGGTTTATCACCCACTTCACGGATGACGACATTATCATCCTCTGAAGAACCGATCGGGACGCTGTCATGCGGAATGTTCGGGATACCAAGCAACAGTTGATTCAACGTCGCTTCGACTTCGCGCAACTCGTCGTCGATTCCTTTAATCTCATCTCCGACAGTTCGCATCGCGGCAATTGCCTCGTCGGCATTTTCTTTATTGCGTTTGAGTTCTGCAATTTTTTTCGTCGCGTCATTTCGTTCTGCTTTTAAGACCTCGGTCCGGGCAATCAGTTCACGACGTTTTTCATCTAACGCGATGAACCGATTCATGTCCGTTAAATCTTCTCCGCGGTGTGCAAGTTTTTCTTGGATTGCGTCAAAATCCTGACGCAGACGTTTAATATCAATCATGTGTATTCCTCCTTTTTTTCAATAAAAAAAGGCAATCCATCCCTCTCCGGTATAAAAACCGAAGAGGGACGAATCACCTGGATCCGCGTTGCCACCCTCATTGCTAGTCGTACTAGCCAACTCAAAGACGCGATAACGGGCGTACCCGCACCTTGTTCGCAAGGTGTGCGATCCGGCTCGATTCAAGGCATCCTTCTGACTAGTTCACACCAACCACTAGCTCTCTTAACAGAATAAATTCCTTTACTTGGTCCGTTCATTGCATCGTTATGAGATTAGCTCTACTTTACACTATCCTGTTTGAGATTGACAAGTCCCGGTTTACGAATCGCATCATCAATTTTATCAGACCAGGCCGCAATCGCCCGGAACAAACGGGTCTTGAAGCTCGCCAAAGCGATTCGCTCCGCACTATAGAGAAGTGATCTCGGCACATCAAACCCCGGCAAGTACATGCCTTCATCCTTCACTTGAACCGTTCCGACACTTGCGCCATTCTTGATTGGAGCATGGGTCAGATTAAACGTAAATACGGGTGGACGGGTTGCTGCGTTCTTCGGCACCGTCACGTAAAGCGATGCATCCGTGATGACGTCATAGTCTGTTTCTTCCGCACCACGAATCGGGAAGACGTCTTTAATCCGCTCGCCTTTTCCGTAATAAGTCAACGGCTCAAACGATGAGAAGCCATAATCGAGTAACTTTTTTGTTTCTGCAAACCGCGCTTGATCGGATGTCGTCCGCATGACGACTGTAATGATCGTCATGTTATCTTTCGTCGCGACACCGGCAAAACAATATCCGGCAAGATCAGTCGTCCCTGTCTTCATCCCACGCATCCCGGGATACGCGTACTTTTGATCTTTCAACATCTTATCGGAGTTTTGGAGTGTGATGCCATCCAGTTTCATCGAAGAACGACTCGTGACATCTAAGACATCGGGATAATCTTTAATAAAACGAATGACGAGTAGTGCAATGTCGGTCGCTGTCATCAAGTTCGTCCCCGGTAAGGCTGCATCGACTGCATCGAGTCCCGATGCATTTGAGTATTCTGTATTGTCCATCCCAAATGTATTCGCCGTCTCATTCATCAGCTTGACGAATTTTTGTTCTGTTCCGGCAACGACTTCAGCAAGTAATACAGCCGCATCATTAGCTGACTTGATGAACGCTGCATCATAGAGCTCACGAACGGTATATGTACGATTGCTTAACGGCACCCGTGCCAATCCTGGTGTGCCTGCTAATTTGAGTACTTTTTGGCTTGGTTGAACTTTTTTGTTCCAGCTTAGTTTCTTTTGTTCGATTTGACGTCGGACTAAGTAAAGTGTCATCAATTTCGTCATCGAAGCCGGAGGTAAAGCCAAATCGGCTTGTTCTTCTAACAATACTTTACCGGTCACAGCATCGACCATGATGTAGGATTCTGCCTTGATCGTCGGTACCTCGGCATAACTCGTCACTGGGAGTAGACTCGTCGTCAGTAAAAGGACGCTCAAGAAGAGTATGAAAAGTCGTTTCATCGTTCCTCTCCTTCAATTCATTTATACCCTCAGTGTAGCATAAAAAAAGTATCCCACAGCTTGAACTGAAGGATACTTTTTTTGTCGTTAGATGACGTGAACCGAACGTTGCTGTTTTACTTTTTCAATAAAGTAACGATGCAAACAGGTATCGTTCGTTAATTCCGGATGAAACGAACAGGCGAGATGCATGTCTGTTTCGACGACGACGATCTCGTCGTCAATGCGAGCGAGAACGCGGGTCGCTTGATCGATTCGTTCGACATAAGGGGCTCGAATAAAGACAGCTTCAATGTCCGCCCCGATTCCGTCGACGGCTAGCATCGTTTCAAAACTGTCCACTTGGCGACCGAACGCATTTCGTTTCACTTTCATCGGGATTGCCCCGAGGTGAACATCTCCTTGTTCAAGTTCCGTCGCTAATAAAATCATCCCGGCGCACGTCCCGAACATCGGTAACGTCTTTATTTTTTGTCGAAGGGGCACAAGCAAGGCGTAGCGATCAATCAATCGGCGCATCGCTGTCGACTCACCACCGGGCAAGACAAGTCCGGCGATTCCTTCTAAATCTTCCGCCGATTTGATGATTCGTGTTTTTACACCGAGCGATGCCAACATCTCAAGATGTTCCCTGACTGCCCCTTGTAGACCAAGTACCCCGATTACCATCCTCGTGGTGCCATCCGTTCCTCAAACGGCATCGACGTGACATCAATCCCCTTCATTGCTGTTCCGAGACCTTTCGAGAGATACGCAATTCGTTCGAAGTCATCCCGGTACGTCACGGCTTCGACGATCGCTTTCGCAAATTTTTCCGGTTGCTCCGATTTAAAAATGCCTGAACCGACGAAAACACCGTCAGCTCCAAGATGCATCATCAATGCAGCATCTGCCGGCGTCGCGATTCCACCGGCAGCAAAGTTAACAACGGGTAGACGCCCTTCTTGCTGAATCATCCGTAAGACTTCGTAAGGTGCACCCCACTCCTTCGCCCGTGTCATCAACTCATCCGGATTCGTATGTAAAATCTGGTTGAGTTCAGCTTGAATTTTTCGCATATGCCGGACGGCTTCGACGACGTTACCCGTTCCCGGTTCGCCTTTTGTCCGAATCATCGCCGCACCTTCCGCAATTCGGCGAGCCGCCTCTCCTAAATCGCGCGCCCCACAAACGAACGGTACCGTAAACGTCGACTTCAACAGATGGTACTCTTCATCAGCCGGTGTCAGGACTTCACTCTCATCAATGAAATCGACCCCCATCGACTCAAGAATCCGTGCTTCGACGATATGGCCGATTCGGCATTTCGCCATGACAGGAATCGTGACGGCATTTACGACCTCTTCCGTGATGGTCGGATCTGCCATTCGTGCCACACCTCCAACTCGGCGAATATCAGACGGGACACGTTCGAGTGCCATGACGGCGACAGCACCGGCTGCCTCTGCGATTTTCGCTTGCTCGGCATTGACGACGTCCATGATGACGCCCCCTTTTTGCATCTCAGCCATTCCTCTTTTGACACGATCCGTTCCTTGTTGCCGTTCCATCATTCTAAATTCCCCCTTGAACAATTTGATTGATAGCTCCGTACTTACGTTTTAGTATAGTCTTGATTGACTATTTTAAAAGTATCAGTTTATGATGAAATGAACAGGTCAGTTTTAGGAGGTACTTCAATGGATATGTTATCGTTCGAGTTAATACGAGAGGGCAATAAGCCGTTATACGAGCAATTGTATCAACAGATTCGTCAAGAAATCATCGATGGACGTCTAGAGTATGGTGTCAAATTACCGTCAAAACGAAAACTCGGTCAGTTCTTGAACTTGAGTCAAACGACGATTGAGCTCGCCTATCAACAACTCGTCGCCGAAGGCTATGTCGAGTCAGTTTCAAGAAAAGGGTATTTTGTCTTAGCACACGAAGAGCTTGCTTATGTAAAGAAAATACCACTAGCAACGAAGCAATACCTTTCTCCGTCCACCTATATCCGTCATGATTTCCATCCGAGTAAAATCGATGGATCATCTTTTCCTTTTTCACGTTGGCGAAAACATGCGAAAGATGTCATCGATGAACATAATCAATCCCTTGTTTCTCTCGGACACCCGCAAGGCGATCTCGCCTTACGTGTTGAAATTGCGACCTACCTATATCACTCAAGAGGTGTCATCTGTTCGCCTGAACAAATCATCATTGGGTCTGGGGTCGAACAACTTTTGCCCCAACTGATTTTCCTGCTAGGACAACACGTCACCTACGGAATCGAAGATCCCGGTTATCATGCGACCAGACTCATTCTTGAGAATCATGGACGAACAGCAATCCCGATTCCGGTCGATCAAAGTGGTGTCAAAGTCTCGACTTTAAGTCAGACTGATGTGGATATCATGTATGTGACACCTGCCCACCAATTTCCGTCCGGAAGCATCTTATCCGTCAATCGGCGCCGGCAATTGGTGAACTGGGCTGCTGAATCCCCGACACGTTACATCATTGAGGATGACTACGACAGTGAGTTTCGTTATAGTGGCAAGTCGATTCCGTCACTCCACAGCATCGATAGTGAACGAGTACTTTATTTGAGCACCTTCTCCAAGTCGCTCATGCCTTCACTGCGGATTGGCTACATGGTCCTTCCGCCTTCTTTGCTTGAGCGCTATCAGACCGAACTCTCCTATTACACATGCAGTGTCTCACGTTTTGATCAAACGATTTTGACACGCTTTATGAAAGAAGGCGACTTCGAGAAACATTTGAATCGGATGCGAAAGATCTATCGGCGTAAGTTAGACATCGTCGTCAATTCGTTACGTGCTATCTCATCCCTGCGCTTGACCGGCGAAAGTGCGGGTTTGCATGTCGTCGTTTCTGTTGCGAACGGGATGACGGAAGAAGAATTAGTCAGGCGAGCACACGACGCTTCAATTCAGGTCTATGGTTTATCCCAGTATGCACAACTTCCGTTAGAAGCAATGCACCCACAAATCGTGTTAGGTTTTGCAAGTCTATCGGAATCAGATCTTGAAGAGGGGCTTGGGGAGTTGTTACAGTCTTGGCAGTTGTAACAGCAGTCTTTCGGACTGTGAACAAAACCAGCTTGAACGTGTCCGTGATTTTCATATAGGCTATGTCGTGAAACACCTTGAGCCGCCTAACATCATTAATCTATAAACAAAAAAAGGCCCCGCATCATCTGCAGGGCTTTCTTTTTATTGGCGTGTATAGTTCGATGCTTCTTTTGTGATTTGAATGTCATGTGGGTGACTTTCTTGTAAGCCAGCACCCGTCATGCGGATGAATTGTGTGTCTTCTCGCAATTCTTCTAATGAAGCTGCTCCACAATATCCCATTCCTGAACGAATCCCACCAACGAGTTGATAGACAGAATCACCGAGTTTTCCACGGTAAGCGACACGACCTTCAATTCCTTCTGGAACGAATTTCTTATCTGCTTCTTGGAAGTAGCGATCTTGACTACCACGTTTCATTGATGCTTCAGAACCCATACCACGGTATGTCTTAAATTGACGACCTTGGTAGATCTCCATTTCGCCCGGGCTTTCTTCAACACCAGCAAGCAGACTACCTAACATGACCGCATGACCGCCAGCTGCAAGTGCTTTGACGATATCGCCCGAGTACTTAATTCCGCCGTCGGCAATGATGGAGACACCATGCTTACGGGCCTCTGTCGCACAATCAAAGACTGCAGTGATTTGTGGAACCCCCACTCCCGCAACGACACGTGTCGTACAAATTGAACCAGGTCCAATCCCTACCTTGACGACCGATGCACCAGCTTCAATTAAATCGCGTGTTGCTTCTGCGGTTGCAACGTTCCCAGCGATGATTGGAAGATTTGGATATTCATCACGAAGCTCACGTACTTTTAAGAGTACGCCTTCAGAGTGACCGTGTGCCGTATCGACGACGAGTGCATCGACGCCTGCATCAACAAGAAAACGTGCGCGAAGAGATGCATCTTTCGTGACACCGACAGCTGCAGCGACGAGAAGACGTCCGAATTGATCTTTTGCTGCATGTGGATATTGTTCGACTTTTTCAATATCCTTTGTTGTGATTAAGCCTTTTAATACACCGTTCTCATCAACGAGTGGTAACTTTTCAATGCGATGTTTGTGGAGAATTTGTTCTGCTTCTTCAAGTGACGTACCAACTGTAGCAGTGACGAGTTCTTCTGTCGTCATGACCGTCTCAATTACCGTCGAATAGTCTTTAACAAAACGAAGATCACGATTTGTTAAAATACCAACGAGTTTCCGTTCTGTTTCGTTGTTAACGATCGGAACACCAGAAATACGATATTTACTCATTAAATATTCAGCATCGTATACTTGGCGTTCAGGTGTAAGATAAAACGGATTCGTGATGACACCATTTTCAGAACGTTTGACGCGATCGACATGTTCTGCTTGGTCTTCCATCGACATGTTTTTGTGGACGACACCTAGACCGCCTTGACGTGCCATGGCAATCGCCATTGGTGCTTCCGTCACAGTATCCATTCCTGCACTGATCAACGGGATGTTCAGTGTAATCCCTTCGCATAAGGATACAGATAGATCGACGTCACGTGGTAAGACACTTGAACGACGTGGTACAAGCAAAACGTCATCAAACGTCAAGCCCTCTTTAGCAAATTTATTCTCCCACATGTTTATCCACTCGCTTTCTCTTTGATAAAAGAATATTGATGTTATGGTAACAAGGAGAAACAGTCATGTCAATGACTCCAGTAATAATCAGAACAGTCTGAAGTTTCACACAACACAAAAAGACCGACCTGCAAGATGCAGATCGGTCTTTTTCAATTGCCTGGCAACGTCCTATCCTCACAGGGGGAAGCCCCCAACTACTTTCGGCGTTCAAGTGCTTAACTTCCGTGTTCGGCATGGGAACG
>NZ_JACSMO010000022.1:0-4902 GCF_018618695.1 Exiguobacterium sp. s127
TCCTCTGCCCGTTTCTCAGCGTAGGAAATGAGTTTGTTGGCTACTTTTGTATTGCCGAGTTGAATTGTTGCCATATCTGATTCAACTCCTTTTGAATGTTTTCTAGTTCTTCTTTCGGAACAGATTTGCCCTCATTTGCGTGTTTGGTCATCTGGTTTACGTTGTTCCCGATGGCACGCAATTGACGGGCAATCTCAAATGCGCCCTCTCGATCGATCTTCGGTGGTCGCATTCTCGATCCTTGTGCCTGCTTTTTGACATAAGCCGGCACACTCATTTGAAAACTTTCTGCTATCTCAGAAAGTTTCTCAAATTCGTATTCACTCACTCGAAAATTGACCTGTCGGTTCTCTTTTCGGTTCGCCTTCATAACAACCGCCCCCTCTGAATACGTACGAATTATGCCTCGAAAGATGGACGAGTAAAATCCTTTTACTCGTCCATCTTATTCGATTCACAGAGGGGTTGGCAAGCTTCGTATTTGCTAGCCACTTTGTGTCGCACATACAGCTTGTCGGGGGTTTCCCCGAGCCCCTTTCTTCGGAAAAAAAATAGAAATTTAATATGATGCATTTTTTCTCTTACGAAAAATGTTATATTTTTCATATATTTAAGAGAGAGGTGTGTTTTTTTGGAAAGTACGTTTACTTTACTTAATGCTGTATTTTATTTAATTACCATTCTGATTTTATTTAACGTTCTTTATTTAGTATTTTTAAAAGCAAAAATATCTGGATCGATATACATTGCGTTTAATTCACTAGTTCTGGCAGCAATAGTAGTGATTCTATTATTCAATTCAGGTTATTTAACTGATGAATTAAATTTATCTGGAAGTAGTGTTCCTTTTTATACAACTATAATTAGCGGGATATTAGCAATTGTATCCATTCCGTTGTCCTTAAAAAACAAATAAAAAAAGCGACTGAATTGATCAGTCGCTTTTTTTATTTGTTTTTATTTAGGGTTACAAGCCTTAGCCATTGTTGCAGGTAGACTAGTAGTAGTTCTGTGTGGTTCTAAATTCCAAGGAGTTTTTGCTTTTCCAGCACCAAGAACATGACAATGGAATTGGGCGCTCATGGCACTTGTATTCTTCCATTTTGAACTACTTGACCATTTAGCTTTTAAAAGTGAAAATGCATGACCTGCATGTGCCATTTTTATGTTGCCATTAGAAGTGATTAAGGGTGATTTTTTATCTGGATGTATGCTCAAAGAAACAACACCATCACGCGTAATCCAAGAAACTGAGTCGAAGTAATCTGAATATTTATAAGAATCTAATGAACCCGCAGCATATGTTGGACTACCCAATCCGCCGACTAAAAATCCTAGTAAAGCTAAACATGCAATAACCTTTTTTAATGCAGACATTCCAAATACCCCCAAAATTAATTTTTATGCCACCAAAATATAGTATAATAATTAAGGATAAGCAAGTTATCTTGGAATAAAGAGCCTTTTTTGAAAAAAAGAAGTTTTTAATAGCTAATTAAATTATATTTTTTTCATAAATCTTCTATTGGATATAGAATGTTTAAATTTCATATAGTAAATCATTCGAGGGATTTAAAGAATAAAAGAGTAAAATAAGGTGTTGTCAGAAAAAAAATAGAAGAGTAAAATAAGCAGTAACAAATTACGGACGAAAACACAAAAAACGCCACTTCTCCTATCTACTTGTCGCCAAACGAGTAGATGATCAACGAAGTGACGCTTTTGAATAGCGAGTGCACGAACACTCGTTATTGAATCGTTGAAGACACACAACACGTGGCTTCAACTAAGATGAACTTATCATACTAAGTAAACCTGAAACATTCAAGGTTTTAGTACAGAAAAAGGACATCATTCAGTAGCGAGTTTAAGAAACTTGCTACTGAATGATGTCCTTTTTGTTTTGCTTTACATAAAAAGAGGTTTGCACTCGCTCTTCAAACGAGTAGGTTCATCTAGCCGACGCAGTAAAATAGATCGGTCATCACCGCAGTTCCAGTAGGTGATGCGACGTTAGCAGGGGAAGGACGTAAAGCCCTGTACATAGCCTAAGTCCTCATAAGGATATGGTAAAAATCGTTGAGAGGTTCAGACGGGGTCATATGGTACGAGACCGTAGGCAGTCCCACGACAAACGGTGGGGAATTTCCTAGTAGGCGGCTGTATGATTGCTGTGACACGACCTGATGTGGCTTCTGGCCACGTCAGAGTGGATTATATGACGAGTCGCCGAAAGGCAGCAAGGTAGGGCGTGGAAACGCCTTGTGTGCGCATTGATGCGCAGCGAGTCATATCGTGGGGGCGTGATTCCTCTGCAGTCTTGGAACGCCTAGACATACGGATACCTCGTCCTACACTGGACGCAGAAACGTTGGGCAGATTTAATCCTTTTATTTTCAAGGGGTTAGTCTGCCCATCCAGCCGTTTTCCTCGCCTTCCTACCGCAGTATGTACATGCTCTTCTAGTGCATCAAGTCTTTTTGAATAAAAAAAGGAAAAGAAAATGCCGAAAAGATGAAGATCAAGGACTGGAGAACATGTCGTGCGAGGAACGTTGAAGGAGGGAGCGAAGCGAGTCCATTCAATGTGACGCAGTACGCCAGCAAGCGAAGTGAAGGCGTAAACGCCGAAAACGAAGTGCGGTAGTTTTTTTAGGTCTTTATATCAATTACAGAAGGACTTAAAATTGTCAGAGTTAAAAAATGACTAAGACATATGGTTTTATTGTCTAGATGTTCAAATGGATGTAGGAGGAAAAAAAGAGTGAATAAGATGGATTATTATGAATGGGCCTATGAGAATTTGATGAAAGAAAAAAAGAGTCTGGATCGTAATATTTTCGTAGATGCATTACTCTATCAACTTGAAATGGATGAAGAGATCGAGAAAAGTGATCCATTGGTGATTAGTTGGTATCAAAAAGCGATTGCTGCCAAATCATTTTAAAAAGTGTAAAAAAGGTCATCGTTGCGTGAAATGACAATTCCTCGCAACGATGTCTCTGCAGCAGAGCCAAGCACGAAAAAAACGGTCGAAATCGACCGTTTTCACATACTATTTTTGCGATAATGAGTATATAGATTTAAAAATCAACACCAAATAATTTTAGTGCACCAAAAATGATGACAGCTGAGAGAACGAAGGAACTGGCATAAGCTAGTTGTTTTTTCATAATAAAACCCCCCTTCCAAATAGTGTTATTTTAAGTGTAACATCATTGTGCATAATACATAATAAGGAAAATGAAGTGTAGTTTTAAAAAATTCATTGCTACAGGTCTGTCTACTTGATCAGTTTTAACATTGATACTGAGTCAAAAAAATGATTTTTAAAATCACAAGAATTAAAAGTGAGGAGGAAAATTACTATACATAGAGAAACACCTCATTTTTGGTTTATGGTAACTCAACGTTGGCTAGCGAAGCAATGAAACGCACAAGAAGATAGATTGGCACGAGGAATATTGCTGTCATTAGTCCTTGTTTTGCCGCATCCAGCCATTCTGTCTTGATAATTTTCCATCTAACGCTCGAGATCTTGCTCGAAAGACTTGTTGTGATTTCGTTTAGCTGTTGTTCGTGCCTGCTCTTGAGACTGTTCATTTCTGTCTCGATCTTCTGCGTGTTGTCTTGGAGAATTTGCTTCAACTGGCTTTGTTGCGCGATGATGCTGCTGTTGGCCTTCTCGCTCGTTTGTTTGAGTTGATCGCTGATCAGTTTGTGGCTGCTGTTCAATTGATCGAGGTGTGTACTCTGTATGTTCTTCAGCTGATCGTGAAGGACTTGCTGGTTCTTGCTGAGTTGGCTCGAGTACGTTTCGATCAATGCCTGAAGTTGTCCGTTTATTTTGCTGGTATGCTCTTCGAGTTCCTTGCTTCGACTGTTCAAGCTTTCGGTTGAATTCTTCATAATCAAATGCGTCACTTCTTCGGTGTCCTTGCTGATCTGAACGAGGTTCTCGATTTCCTGTTGGAACGTCATCTCCTTCTGGACGACCTCCTGCAGGACGGTCGACAGATAGCCCTCGACGGCTCTCAGACGCATCAGAAGCTCCTGTTCGTTCTGAATCAACGGTGCTTGCGTCTGATGGAGTGGCGCTTCCTGTTTGTTCTCCACGTGATACTCCGGTGTATCCTCCGACCTCACCACGGTTTGTTCTTTCGCTTTCAATTGGTCTTTCAAACCCATCCTTGATGACCTCCCTCTCGTAATCTGCCCCTAGTTTGTTGTCTCGTACTCGTTTTTTATTCGCATGATCGTAATACGTCGTCGTGTTTCCCCGTTCTCGTACTTCAATCTGATGTTTTTCAAGCAGATAGCCCTTGAATGCTTCGTAGTCCGTCGTTTCTTGCTTCGCTTCCTCGATCTTCGTCCGGATCTCGTCCTTCCAAGAGTTCTTGCCCTTCTCGAGAAGGGCTTTCTCCGCCAATGTATAGCGAACCGGAGCGTCCTTTTTCACGATGACGGACAATCCTCGTTCCTGACAGAGACTATCGCTTTCCTCGCGAATCCGATGGAGGTCTTTCTTCGTGGACTGATACTTGCTGCCACTCTCGAAATTCACGGCATTGATGATGATGTGATTATGAATATGTTCCTTGTCCGTATGCGTGTAGATGACGGCTTCATGCCCTTTTGAAATGGCTCGAGCGAGTTCTTGCCCGATCTCGTTCGCTTGTTTGGCTGTCACTTCCCCTGGCTTAAAGGATTGAATGACATGATGGGCTTGAATTCCTTCGGGTTTGCCCCATAATTCTCTCGTCGCCTTCATCTGAGACTTGGCATACTCTGGTGGACAATCGACTCCTGATCGTTCCTCTGCCCGTTTCTCAGCGTAGGAAATGAGTTTGTTGGCTACTTTTGTATTGCCGAGTTGAATTGTTGCCATATCTGATTCAACTCC
>NZ_JACSMO010000023.1:0-2962 GCF_018618695.1 Exiguobacterium sp. s127
CCATGCTTCCACCCGTGACCTATCTACCTCATCGTCTCTGAGGGGTCTTTCTTGATTACTCAAAGGGAAATCTCATCTTGGAGGGGGCTTCATGCTTAGATGCTTTCAGCATTTATCCCGTCCGCACGTAGCTACCCAGCGATGCTCCTGGCGGAACAACTGGTACACCAGCGGTGCGTCCATCCCGGTCCTCTCGTACTAAGGACAGCTCTCCTCAAATTTCCTGCGCCCACGACGGATAGGGACCGAACTGTCTCACGACGTTCTGAACCCAGCTCGCGTACCGCTTTAATGGGCGAACAGCCCAACCCTTGGGACCTACTCCAGCCCCAGGATGCGATGAGCCGACATCGAGGTGCCAAACCTCCCCGTCGATGTGGACTCTTGGGGGAGATCAGCCTGTTATCCCCAGGGTAGCTTTTATCCGTTGAGCGATGGCCCTTCCATGCGGAACCACCGGATCACTAAGCCCGACTTTCGTCCCTGCTCGACTTGTAGGTCTCGCAGTCAAGCTCCCTTCTGCCTTTGCGCTCTACGAATGATTTCCAACCATTCTGAGGGAACCTTTGGGCGCCTCCGTTACTGTTTAGGAGGCGACCGCCCCAGTCAAACTACCCGCCTGACACGGTCCTCCAGCCGGATTACGGCTGCGAGTTAGAGACTCTATGCATGAAGGGCGGTATCCCAAGGGTGACTCCTCCGAAGCTGGCGCTCCGGTCTCGACGTCTCCCGCCTATCCTGTACATCATGCACAAAGCCTCAATATCAGGCTGTAGTAAAGCTCCATGGGGTCTTTCCGTCCTGTCGCGGGTAACCTGCATCTTCACAGGTACTATGATTTCACCGGGTCTCTCGTTGAGACAGTGCCCAAATCGTTACGCCTTTCGTGCGGGTCGGAACTTACCCGACAAGGAATTTCGCTACCTTAGGACCGTTATAGTTACGGCCGCCGTTTACTGGGGCTTCGGTTCAAAGCTTCGCTTGCGCTAACCCATCCCCTTAACCTTCCAGCACCGGGCAGGCGTCAGCCCCTATACGTCATCTTGCGATTTAGCAGAGACCTGTGTTTTTGCTAAACAGTCGTTTGGGCCTATTCACTGCGGCTCTACTCATGTAGAGCGTCCCTTCTCCCGAAGTTACGGGACCATTTTGCCGAGTTCCTTAACGAGAGTTATCCCGCGCGTCTTAGAATTCTCATCCCGCCTACCTGTGTCGGTTTACGGTACTGGCACCTTCCACCTCACTAGAGGCTTTTCTTGGCAGTGTGAAATCGTGACCTTCGTCCCTAGGGGACTCCGCGTCGTTCCTCGATCTTGGTGCCTGACGGATTTGCCAATCAGACGATCTCGAAACTTACACATGCACTTCCATCCGCATGCGTCACTATCCTCCTGCGTCCCCCCATTGTTCAAACGGTGGATCGGTGGTACAGGAATATCAACCTGTTATCCATCGCCTACGCCTTTCGGCCTCGGCTTAGGTCCAGACTAACCCTGAGCGGACGAGCCTTCCTCAGGAAACCTTGGGCTTTCGACGGAGGGGATTCTCACCCCTCTTTTCGCTACTCACACCGGCATTCTCACTTCCAAACGCTCCACTGCTCCTTCCGGTACAGCTTCACAGCGGTTTGGAACGCTCCCCTACCATTCCTTACGGAATCCGCAGCTTCGGTGGTATGTTTAGCCCCGTTACATTTTCGGCGCGGCGCCACTCGACTAGTGAGCTATTACGCACTCTTTGAATGGTGGCTGCTTCTAAGCCAACATCCTAGCTGTCTAGGCAGCGCCACATCCTTTTCCACTTAACATACACTTTGGGACCTTAGCTGGCGGTCTGGGCTGTTTCCCTCTTGACTACGGATCTTATCACTCGCAGTCTGACTCCCGAGTATAAGTTGCCGGCATTCGGAGTTTAACTGAATTCGGTAACCCTGTGGGGGCCCCTAGTCCAATCAGTGCTCTACCTCCGGAACTCTCAACCTCGAGGCTAGCCCTAAAGCTATTTCGGGGAGAACCAGCTATCTCCAGGTTCGATTGGCATTTCACCGCTACCCACACCTCATCCCCGCACTTTTCAACGTGCGTGGGTTCGGACCTCCAGTCAGTGTTACCTGACCTTCATCCTGGACATGGGTAGATCACCTGGTTTCGGGTCTACGACAACGCACTATGGCGCCCTATTCAGACTCGCTTTCGCTACGGCTCCGCCTCATCAGCTTAACCTCGCGCGCTATCGTAACTCGCCGGTTCATTCTACAAAAGGCACGCCATCACCCATTAACGGGCTCTGACTACTTGTAGGCATACGGTTTCAGGATCTATTTCACTCCCCTTCCGGGGTGCTTTTCACCTTTCCCTCACGGTACTGGTTCACTATCGGTCACTAGGGAGTATTTAGCCTTGGGAGATGGTCCTCCCGGATTCCGACGGGGTTTCACGTGTCCCGCCGTACTCAGGATCCACTCTGGAGGGAAAACAGTTTCAGCTACAGGGCTGTCACCTTCTTCGGCCGACCTTTCCAGGTCATTCACCTACTGTCTTCCTTTTTGACTCCGTATAGAGTGTCCTACAACCCCGGAGAGCATGCTCTCCGGTTTGGGCTGTTCCCGTTTCGCTCGCCGCTACTCAGGGAATCGCATTTGCTTTCTCTTCCTCCGGGTACTTAGATGTTTCAGTTCCCCGGGTCTGCCTCACGCTACGCTATGTATTCACGTAACATGTCCCATCCCATTACGGATGGTGGGTTCCCCCATTCGGAAATCCTCGGATCAAAGCATACTTACTGCTCCCCGAAGCATATCGCTGTTCGTCGCGTCCTTCATCGGCTCCTAGTGCCAAGGCATCCACCGTACGCCCTTCATACCTTGATCTAGCATTTTGGTATTCTAAGAACACACGTCTAATGACATGGTTATAAAAAGTTTGATGTCTTGTTGATGTCTTCAGTTTTCAAGGTGCGAGTG
>NZ_JACSMO010000024.1:0-3475 GCF_018618695.1 Exiguobacterium sp. s127
TCCTCGGGCGAAATCACATAGTTTTTGGTTTCTTTTTTTACGATTTCCGGTTTTCCGAACATTTTGGGCGTAACCGTGGTTTTGACCTCTTTGCCCTTTACCGTGATTTCCACTTTTCCTTCCGGAAGCTTTTGGCTGATTTCCAAGAATTCTTTTTTCTTGTCTTCCAGTTTTTTTTCTAGCAATTCAATGCCTTTGCTCATTTTCTCTTTTTCTTCCGCAATTTGATCGCTGTATTTTTTCAGCTCTTTCACATCTTCGATGCCAATCGTTTTGTCATTCAAAACGCCTTCTCGGTAAATGCCAGGAAGTTCAGCTTGCAGAAAAACATCTAAGTCCTGGTGAAAATTCTGTAATTCTTTTCGAGTCAGCACTTCCTTGGCTGACACTTTTTCATACTGTTTCTTTTCGTCCCAAACGACCGGCACAAAATCAAAGTGCATGTGTGGAGTCGTCTCGTCCACGTGCACATTTGCCGAAACTACATTTTTTTCACCACCGTACCGATCGGCTAAAAATTCATAGGTCTTCTCAAAAAATTCCCGTTGGTCATTTTCCGGAGCCCCTTTTAAATTTTCGGGCAAAGTGACGACCCATTCGCAACAGGCTTTCACATCTTTCCGTTTCATGCAGTAAACTTCTTTCAACCGGTCCTGAAGTCGTGAAAGTGTATCCCCATCTTTTTGGCACAAATCATAATTCAAATATGACCGGTCCACATCAATATTTTTGTTGGAATGATTTTCTGTTTTTCGGTCCAAATGAATTGATAATCCCTGCATGTTGGCTACCGTGTATTTTGAAACGTGTGCCATCATGAACCACCTCACTTTGCTAGAAAAAGCATACCACGGAATAAGAGCCAAAACAATTTGGTATATCACGCTATACCAGAATTCTTCTGGTCGTGCTCTGCGAGGCGAAAAGCAAGGGAGAGAAAATCGCTCTCCCCCAAAGTCAAAAGCAAAAAAAGCATCGCCTGCAGCCGTCGCTTTTTCCCGAGCAAGAATGTCATTTTCACCGTTGCGTTTTTCCGCAACGGTTGCAAATTTCATTCCCAATTCCAACAGCCCAAAGGGCTTTTTTGAAAGCAAGGATCGGGTAGTATTTTTGAGAAGTACGCTCAAAAATCTCCACCCTTTCCTCCTTGCTTTCAAAAATTTGTCGGAGGTTCGGCTCACGCCAAGCCGATAAACCTAAAACGAAGTTTCAGTTTTTCCGGCTTGCATTTGCCATTATGCCCCGACAAACCGCCATCGCTTCCGAGCGAAAAATTCACTTGTTCCATGTGAATTGACACACTGAAACCCGCCTTCACCTCAACCCTAAAACAAAGGGAAAAGCAAAAACAAAAAAGAGTAGTCAAAGCTACTCTTTTCTAAAACGTTTACTAAACAATCGCACCCTATTGTTTCTCAACCTTTATCTAAAATCTTAAGTAACCAACTAGCAGCAAACAATAAAAATGAAATTTGGGTTACGACAAAGAAGAAAAATTCAACTTTAGTCAATTTCCTTTCCTTTTTGGTTTTTTTGAAATGAAAATAATAATAAATTGCACATATGAGTAAAGCTATACCTGAAAATTGATATATGCTTTCCAGTATTTCGTTCAAGAAAACCCTCCTCCGTTAAATGACTCGTTTATTAAAGATTAACCTCTCTTAATCACATAATTATTTAAACCAACATGCCAGTAAGCCATTACATCGACAGCCCCATTGGCCACCTCGTCCGAATCCTCGTCCACGTGAATCAGATCCCCGTCCTCGGCATCTTCCAAATTCAATTCCTTGTGAATCTCTTTCAGCAGACCGCCGTAAGAAATCAGCCGTTTGTAAGCCAACGCCTTGTCCAAGTCTTCGACCGTCTGGATATTTTCATCGGTCACTTTATTCCCTCGTATCACATCGGTATCTTTCACTGGATACTTGGACACTTCAAAAATGGCGTTCTGTTCAGCAATCACTTTTTTCATTTCGTTTTCGACTTCTACAAAGTCCGTGGCTTCTCTTTTCGGTTTAACTTTCGCCACATGGACAATTGGCGTATAGTCGATTTTCATTGCCCGCTGCCACATGTCCGTCCATTCCGATTGTTTGATATAATTCCGCCCGAAATAATCATTCGGTACAGCCAGCAAGACATGGAAATGTGGGTGATATGTGCCGTACCATTCGCTTTCCTTGTCCCAGTTCCGTGTGACTTCCATCGCTCGGAAATAACCTTTTACGGACTTTTGAAAACGGGCGTATTTGGTAAAACGGTTGAATGCTTTCGTCATCTGATCCATAGTATTTTTTAAATCTTCGCCTTCGACATTTCGAACAGTCAGCGTAAGGAAAACCCATTTCACTTTTTCCCGTTCGTTCACCACTTGGACGATTTTCTTGTTTTGAAAAGCAATTTTCAATGAACGTCGCCAGTTGCACATCGGGCATAACCTCGCTTTGCAGAAGTAGGCTTGATAGAGCTTCAAGCGTCCATCTTTCATTTTAAACACCAAATAATTTCCGCAATCATACATGCGCTCGGCTTTCTTCGCCAACTCTTCGACGGCTTCATGATGCTGTGCCATCAACAGGGAACGTTTCTTTTTTCCCTTCCAATCCCGTTCTTTTCCCTCGCTGTTTTTGTCGCTCAGGATTTCAACACCAGTTTCTCTGCTTGATAAAACGGGTTTATCTATGCTATTATCGGGATACAAATTCATGTAAAACCTCGCCTTCTGGTGAGGATAAAAAAACCCACCCTTTGATTGGAATTCGACACTTTAATCATAGCAGGTGGGTTTTTACATGTCAAAAACAGTTGAAACCCTTGTGGCTCTAAGTCCGAAGGTGTATTTTCACCAGTCTAGTTGTTTCTATATGTATCAAGATAAGAAAAAACAGCTCCAAACCCTTGCTACGCAAGGCTTCGAAGCCAAAACAAAAACACGCCCTTTCAGGCGCGTTTTTTCAAAAACCTATCGTTCCATCCCTCTGTCTTTTTCCTTGTGCAATTCTTTTCGATGCATCTTCTCAAAATCGCCTTCAGGCGTTTTTTCCCTCACCTTATCGATCAGCTCTTTAAACGTCTGTTTAAAAGCCACAGAACCCTTTGTACGCTCTTTTACGAACTGTTTAACACTTTGGTAGACGAATTTGATTTCGAGCTTTAAATCGCTTATATGAGCCTTTAAATCCTTATTTTCTTCTTTCAGCTGTCGATTTTCAGCAGAAACTCCCTGAAACTCCTTGTAAAGCGAGTCAAAGGCATCTCCCAAGTCCGATTGTTCTACCCGTAATTCTTGATTTTCCTTCACCAAATCCGTTTTTTGCAAACGCTCGTACTCACTTTTCACTTTCTGGGCCGCCGCAACTGTTCCATGCAGCCTTTTCAGTTCCTCGGGCGAAATCACATAGTTTTTGGTTTCTTTTTTTACGATTTCCGGTTTTCCGAACATTTTGGGCGTAACCGTGGTTTTGACCTC
>NZ_JACSMO010000025.1:0-1183 GCF_018618695.1 Exiguobacterium sp. s127
CCGTTCCCATGCCGAACACGGAAGTTAAGCACTTGAACGCCGAAAGTAGTTGGGGGCTTCCCCCTGTGAGGATAGGACGTTGCCAGGCATACTTTTTTAATAAAGTATTTGACAATTTTGACTGACTAATATAACATTATAGAAGTCGTCAAGTTACCACGGTCCTGTGGTGTAGCGGTTAACATGCCTGCCTGTCACGCAGGAGATCGCGGGTTCGAATCCCGTCAGGACCGCCATTTTTATTTACCGATCTTTTTCATTATGGCTTTGTAGCTCAGTCGGTAGAGCAGAGGACTGAAAATCCTCGTGTCGGCGGTTCGATTCCGTCCAAAGCCACCATTTACACCTGCCGGTGTAGCTCAGCTGGTAGAGCAACTGACTTGTAATCAGTAGGTCGCGGGTTCGACTCCTGTTGCCGGCACCATTTTTCATTTAATATGGCGGTTGTGGCGAAGTGGTTAACGCACCGGATTGTGATTCCGGCATTCGTGGGTTCAATTCCCATCAGTCGCCCCATTTTATTTTTAATTTAATACTAGTTTGTGTCATTAGCTCAGTTGGTAGAGCATCTGACTTTTAATCAGAGGGTCGCAGGTTCGAATCCTGCATGACACACCATTTTTATGCGGGTGTGGCGGAATTGGTAGACGCGCTAGATTTAGGATCTAGTGTCTTTGACGTGGGGGTTCAAGTCCCTTCACCCGTACCATTTATATTTATAATGCGGAAGTAGTTCAGTGGTAGAATACGACCTTGCCAAGGTCGGGGTCGCGGGTTCGAATCCCGTCTTCCGCTCCATTTTTTAAATAGAAGTAACAAAAAATAGCATAATTTGCGGTCGTGGCGGAATGGTAGACGCGCTAGGTTGAGGGCCTAGTGGTGGCAACACTGTGGAGGTTCAAGTCCTCTCGACCGCACTTATTATGCACCCTTAGCTCAGCTGGATAGAGTACTTGACTACGAATCAAGGGGTCGGGAGTTCGAATCTCTCAGGGTGCACTTTTCGGGAAGTAGCTCAGCTTGGTAGAGCACTTGGTTTGGGACCAAGGGGTCGCAGGTTCGAATCCTGTCTTCCCGACCATTATTATTATCGGACTTTGAAAACTGAACGATGAGGCAAAAACGTATCTTCGGATACAAACAATGAATGAAGCGCAAGCTTCGTCAACGTGACTTTTAGTCA
>NZ_JACSMO010000026.1:0-804 GCF_018618695.1 Exiguobacterium sp. s127
GAAGTCACGTTGACGAAGCTTGCGCTTCATTCATTGTTTGTATCCGAAGATACGTTTTTTGCCTCATCGTTCAGTTTTCAAAGTTCGTCAAAGATAAAATTTGGTGGAGCCTAGCGGGATCGAACCGCTGACCTCCTGCGTGCAAGGCAGGCGCTCTCCCAGCTGAGCTAAGGCCCCATTAAAGGGATTAAATTGAAGATGGTCGGGAAGACAGGATTCGAACCTGCGACCCCTTGGTCCCAAACCAAGTGCTCTACCAAGCTGAGCTACTTCCCGAAAAAGTGCACCCTGAGAGATTCGAACTCCCGACCCCTTGATTCGTAGTCAAGTACTCTATCCAGCTGAGCTAAGGGTGCGGGGTATAATGGATCAAACAGTTATTAAAATTAAAAATGGTACCGAGGGCCGGAATCGAACCGGCACGGGGAAACCCCCGCAGGATTTTAAGTCCTGTGCGTCTACCAGTTCCGCCACCCCGGCAGGGTTTTAAAGGTAGAACCTAAATTCTAAATCAGAATCTTCGGTGATATTTAAATGAAAATGGTGCCGGCAACAGGAGTCGAACCCGCGACCTACTGATTACAAGTCAGTTGCTCTACCAGCTGAGCTACACCGGCAAGTGTAAATAAAAATGGTGGAGGATGACGGGATCGAACCGCCGACCCTCTGCTTGTAAGGCAGATGCTCTCCCAGCTGAGCTAATCCTCCATATGTACGCCTGGCAGCGTCCTATCCTCACAGGGGGAAGCCCCCAACTACTTTCGGCGTTCAAGTGCTTAACTTCCGTGTTCGGCATGGGAACGG
>NZ_JACSMO010000027.1:0-708 GCF_018618695.1 Exiguobacterium sp. s127
CATAAGATCAAGCATTTCCATGTAAAGACCACGATAGCCAATCTTCTTGTCGTGACGGTCGTGAACACGTTTTAGAAGAAGGTAGTCCGCATAGTCGCGTTCTTCCCGAAGGGAGTCACTGTCCGTACGCGCAAGCCAGGCGTAATAACCACTGCGACTCACCTCAGCGAGCGTGCAGAGATCTGTGACGAACCGACTCGTCGATAATTTTCTTACAACAATATTAATTGCCTGATAGCGCTCAGACGCTGTTAGCTTCGGTGCTTCGCCTCTCTTTCGAGAGCTTCTAGCTTTTTTAGTAATTCGTTCTCCGCCGTGAGGTACTTGATCCGTGCTTCAGCTTTCGCAAGAAGTCGTTCGATGGAATCGTCTTTTTTCGGTCGACCACCAAGATTTGATTTTCCACGTCTCTCATTCAGGAGTCCTTCTTCCCCATAAATACGATATGTCTTCCGCCATCGCTTCAACGCTTCGTTCGTCGTTTGCTTACCGATCATGACCAAGTCGAAGCCGCTCTCCTCAAAGATTTGTATTGGTCGTTTCCCAGCTAAATTCTCATGTACAGCGTAAATCTTGAATTCTCCCTTGTATTGGATGGTGCGATCCGATACCGAGGCTACGTGGGGATTCGCTTCAAGTTGTCTGATTTGATCTGGATTAAAGGTACGTCTGTTCATAAATAGTCCTCCCGTATGAATTGAATAGATA